>JAWLCQ010000231.1:0-6701 GCA_041687095.1 Phycisphaerae bacterium
GACTAGAATGCAATCAGAGATACTCATACGCTTTGCTCATCCTGACGGAATACACTCTGTAGTGATCGAGGATGACGGGCGAGTAGCCTATGCGTACTTATTGGCCCACGAAGTGGTAGTCGGTGATGTATGGCTCTACAACTGCAGTTCCGCACCTGAAGAGCCTGAATGGCGGCAGAAAGGACTGATGCCTTACGCTAATGCAAGACGGTATGTGGAGGATGCGGGGTTTATCCCTCCATCATCGGCAGAATCATTCAGGATCGAATGGAGGGCGAGCCAGTCGGTAGGCGCGGTGAGGGCTTACATCTTGATCGATGGTCAGTTGCATGCGATCGTGGGCGACGGGGAGAAGCCCGGCAAGTGCCGGCTAGCAGGTAGGGACGGGCCAGTGGCGAAACGCCTGGTGGAGAGCGCACCGACTTACTGAGCGCTGGGACAACTAAGGGAATATTGCGGACGCTACCCGCTTTCCGTCGGCCGGGGGTTGACGAGTCGATGGCGTGGCCGTAGGATCGGTCCATGCCTCGCCTGGCGCGCGTCGTCATCCCGGGCTGTCCGCATCACGTGACCCAACGGGGACACCGCCGGGAGGATGTCTTCTTCACCCCCGCCGACCGCGAGCACTACCTGGACCTGCTGCACCAGTACGCCCTCGCGCACGGGCTGGCGATCCAAGCGTACTGCCTGATGGCCAACCACGGACACCTGGTGGCCGTGCCGCGGACCGCCGCGTCGCTGGGGGGGGAGATGAAACCGCTGCACATGCGCTGCGCTCAGCACGTCAACCGCCGACAGCACGAGGGCGGGCGGTTGTGGCAGGGGCGGTTCTTCTCGTGTCCGCTGGACGCGGAGCACCTGTGGGCGGCGGTGCGGTACGTCGAGCGAAACCCGGTGCGTGCGGGGCTGGTGGATCGCGCGGAGGCGTACCGCTGGTCGAGTGCAGCCGCTCACTGCGGCCTGCGGGAGGAGGCGGTGCTGTCGGACCCGTGCGAGCTGGCGGTGCGGCTGGGCGCGGAGCGATGGTCGCAGTGGCTCCGCGAGCCGTGGGAGCAGGAGGCGGTGATGGTGCAGCGTCTGCGGGCGTGCACGTCCAGCGGCCGCCCCGCCGGGGGCGAGGGGTTCGTGTCTCGCCTGGAATCGCTGGTCGGCCGCCGCCTGCGTCCCGGCCCCGTCGGCCGCCCCGCACGCGCGGTGCCGAAGCGGACGGGCAGCGAGAGGAAAGGGCGAATGATGCGGAAATGGGGTAGCGTCCCTAAGCTTCCAGGAGGCCGAAGATGAACAAGGCTATTGCGCAGGATGACCGAGGTGTGGGAACCCAACGGGTGAAGGTGCTCGCCCTGTGGACCTGTGTTGGCCTCGCGCTCATGTCTTGCGAGAGCGGATCCTCTGTCGCTGCACCGGTGGATGCGGACCCGACGAAGGAGTTCACCAACTCCATCGGAATGGAACTCATCTACCTCTCCGCGGGTTACTACGTCAGTAGGTACGAGACCACCCAGCGGCAGTTCGCGGAGATCATGGGGTACAACCCCAGCTTCTACGCGGATCCCAACCATCCCGTGGAGAACGTTCTGGCCGCCGAGGCGACGGAATTCTGCGTCCGCCTCACGGAGCGGGAGCGGAGGGACGGCAAGCTGCCCGAAGGCTTTGCGTACGCCCTGCCCACGTTCAAGCAGTACCTGCAGTATCGCGGCGATGCCCCGGTTTCTGGGTCGGTCTCTCCGTACGGGGGGAATCGCAAGTGGAGGGAAGAGCAGTCCGCCCCCGTGGGCAGCGGAGAGCGGAACCGGCTGGGGCTGTACGACATCGTGGGCAACATCCAGGAGTTCACCGCTGATGTGGACAAGGGCGGTGGCCGGCTTGTCACCGGCGGTTCCTTTGCCAGCCACCTGAAAGACCCGTACGAGTACCCCGAGATCGAGATGGCCCTTCGCGGCGCGGACGGTCGCGGCTTCAACCTTGGCTTCCGATGTGTACTGATCAGGACAATCGATCCCCAGTGGCTGGCGACGGACGACGGGGCTCTGCACAAAGCGGCGATCATCGGAGACGTGGACGCCGCGAAGGCCGCCCTGGACCGCGGAGAAGCCGCCAACGACAGGAACCGTTGGGGCGATCCCGCGGTGAATCTCGCGATCCGCCATGGGCACCTGGAGTTCGCCGGGCTCCTCATCGACGCGAAGGCGGACCTGGACGTGTCCAGCGCGCACGGCCTGTCGCCGCTGCTGCTCGCCGTCGAGGCCCGCGACGCGAATGCCGTTGCCTTCCTCACCGAGCGGGGCGCTCGTGTGAACCAGCGTTCGAAGAATGGTTGGCTGCCACTGCAGGCGGCCGTGGAGAACCGAATGGCGGGCACTGCGGAACTGCTGATCCGTCAGGGCGCGGACGTCAACGCCAGAGGTGCAGACGGATGGACGCCCCTGCTCGCAGCGATTGACACAGGGCGGGAGGACCTGGTGCGCATGCTCCTGGATGCCGGGGCGGACATAAACCTTTGCGGTGGTGTCAGTAGCGACTGGAGCCCCCTGAGCCGGGCGAAGTCGAAGAACCGACGCAAGATCGCCGAACTCCTACGGCGAAAAGGGGCGCGTGAGTAGCGTACCACGAAACTCGGGTAGCGTCCCTAATATTCCTGGCCCCAAGCCGAAGGCTCCGACGAAAGAAGCGTGAGTTGTGGTATCTGTCCCCAGAACTCCAGCATCTGCGACCGCTGCATCACGCGGCGGCGCTTGGCGAGATCGATCTTCGGCATGTATCGTTCCTCCGCCCGGCCCTCCGGGCGGAGGGGCGGACTACTTCTTCTCGGGGATCGTGAACTTCGTTTCCTCGCTGGTGACCTCGAGGCCCTTGCACTCGACGGAGATCTTTACGGTCAGCTCACCGGTGACGTTCGCGGGCACTCGCCATGAGTGCGTGCAGGTGAAGCCTCAGCCATACGCCATTTTGCCGGTGTGCACCTTGGTCCCGTCGGTGGTGAAGATCTCGACAGGCGGGGGCGGGGGTTGTTTCCCGTTGGCGTCCCGGAGCAAGCGGACCCTCCCGCCCAGGGCGTCGAAGAGGGCCAACTGGATCATGACCTCGCTGCCCCCGTCGTCGGGGCGATGGACCTCGGGTTTGGCGCGCAGCGGTCCGGTCAGGGGCAGATCGAACGGTGTGTCGCCCGGTTCGATCTCGAGGGCGCACGTGGCACTGCGACCCTGGATCACCACGCGGGGGGCGCTGGGGAGGCCCTCGACGTTGTACTCCGCCACGATGTACTCGTCGAGCGGGACCTCCGCGGGCCCCTTGTCCGCCCAGACGCGGACCTCGTGCTGCGTTCCCATCAGCAGCGCCCAGCCCTTGACGGCGGGCAGGCGGACCCTGGCGGTAGCTTCCTTGACCGGATTCGCCGAGATCTTCGTCCCGTCCTCCGACACCTTCACGCGGTACCACGCCCCGTCCACCGGCAGCAGGTAGCCCAGCGGGGCGTCCGTTCCATCGGTATCCGCCCCCACCATGTGCCTCTGCCGCACGACCACGCGGTCCCCTTTCGTGACGGGGGCGGAGAGGAACCCGCCGCGGAACTCGACGGTGGGCTTGTCGTCGCAGTCCAGGTCGCCCGTGAGGTCGACGATGCGGACGGGGTAGACCGTGTCCCCGAAGCGGCAGGACCCTTCGAGACCGGTTCCCATCTGGAGCAGGACCCGCCGGAACTGCGAATACCGGTAGTAGTTTCCGTTCACGCTCACGGGGATGGTCCGCTCGCCCCGGCGGACCTCGATCA
Organism: Phycisphaerae bacterium; assembly: GCA_041687095.1. Lineage (GTDB taxonomy): Bacteria > Planctomycetota > Phycisphaerae > SM23-33 > SM23-33 > JAWLCQ01. The sequence continues at coordinate 3,767 of JAWLCQ010000231.1, forward strand.
CGCCCGGACCGATGCGGTAGCCCCCCTCCTTGCGGTCCCACTTCAGGGGCAACGTCGGAGCGTTGCGGAAGTCGCCCTTGCCCGTGAAGTCCAGTCGGACGAGGTTGGGTCCGCGACCGTTGGGGTCGTTGGCGTCGATGGCGATCTTGAGGTCGTCTCGGAGCGTCACGACCATGGCGCCCTTGTGGAGAGTCCCCGCGTCCTCGGAGGGCTTGGCGAACTGCTCCTGGTCCCATGCGTGCAGAACGTTCCGCCACCCGCTGGGAGGCTCGACGGGGATGGGCGCGAGGTCACCGACCTCGCAGAGCGCCACGCCCGCCGCCACCGTCATAATCCCGAATGTCACCCACGCTCTCATCGGCCACGCCCCTTTCCGGTCTGCGGAGGGGATTGTACCACGGACTGAGGAGGAAAGGGAGTCGGCGAACTGCGGTCCACGAATTACACGAATTGCACGAAGGGGACCGGAAGCGATGGGCCGCAGAGGCGCAGAGAGCATGAGGTCCTGGGCTACACCCGCACACCTCGATCGTCCACGGGACGTTGCACGACACTCTCGTTGGCCGTCGCACAGGGGCTAAGAGCCGCTAGCGGCCGCGCGCCGTCTCTCCCATCCGACCCCGCGCCCCACAAACCCTCCTCTTCCCCCATTCGTGCAATTCGTGCAATTCGTGGACTACGCCATTCGCCGTTTCGCCTCGACCCCGGGGCGCCTCAGGTTCCCGCTGCGGACGGTGAGCTTGCGGGTGTCGAAGTAGTCGAGGAGCGGGACGGCGAACTTGCGGGAGACGCCCAGGGCGTCGCGGAACTCAACGGTCTCGAAGAGGTTCTTCCGCGCGAACAGTTGCAGCAGGACGTTTTCGGCGGCGGCGACGGCGGCGGCGTGCATGACGACCTTGCGGTCGAGCGGGACGACGAGGTCGCGGTCGCGCAGCAGGCGGAGGATCTCATCGAGCTTGGCGGGGGAGATCCCGGCGGCGGAGGCGAGTTCCTCGGGCAGGGGCGGTTCCAGGTGCGCCTCCCGCAGCCGCCGCTCGATCTCCTCGCACAACCGCTCGTCCTCGGGCGAGATGTTGGGCCCGTGCCCCGCGAGCCCGACGCGCTCCCCGCGGTCGATGACCTGCCCGTCGGCGATCAGGGCGCCCAGGGCGAGCCCCAGCACTCCGGGCTCCAGCTCGGTGCGGGCGGGCAGTTCGCCGCGGTCCAGGCCGGTGCGCTTGGGGTTGTCGTTGTGGAACGCATCGAGGACCTCGCGGATCCTCTCGCGGGCCGCCGACACGACGGAGCGGTGCAGGTACAGGCCCGGGGCGGTCTCGACGGCCTCCCCGCGTCCGGCAAGCTCCGCCAGGGCCCGCTGGGCCTGCTCCCCGGTTCGCTGGGCCTTGCGGGCGAGGGCGTCGGGGGCCGTGGGGGCGCCCGCCTCGCTGAGGATCTGCCCGCACCAGGCGGTGGTGTCGTCGAGGGCGTCGCGGCGGGCGGAGAGGGACGCGAGCGTCCAGGGGCGGTTGCGGCGGAGGCGGATGTCGCTGGTTCCGACGATGCGTCCGCCCCCGACGGTGGTGAGGCGCGAGCCCCCCCGCTGGGCGACGGCGGTGCGGATAACGAAGCGGTCCCCGGCGGCGAGGGGGAGCGGATCGGTCAGGCGGAGCTGCACCAGTTCGCTCCCCCCGGGCTCGATGTCGCGGCCCTCCAGCATGGCCACGCGGGCCATGGTCTCCCCGGTCCCGACGTGGAGGTGGACCTGGGCGTAGTCCTTGAGGGGGGCGGGGGCGGAGGGGAGGAGGCGCAGGTCGGCCTCGGCCATGGTGACGGCGGCGAAGGCGTCGCTTTGGCAGGCGGTCATTCCGCGGTGGAGCGTCTGGCCCTCGATCCCGGTGACGTTGAGCGCGACGCACTCCCCGAAGCGTCCGACCTCGGACTCCTGCCCGTAGACTTCGAGCCGTCGCACGCGGGCCTCCCCGCCCCCGGGGACGATGGTGAGGCGGCCGCCCACGTGCACCTCCCCGCTGGTGGGGATGCCCGACAGGACGGTCCCGAACCCGGGGATGTGGAAGGCGCGTTCGATCCACTGGCGGTAGAGCCCCTCGCCCGCGCGCGGCCGATGGGCGGCGACGACGGCGTTGAGGGCGGTGAAGAACCCGTCGAACCCCTCGCCTGTGATGTTGGACAGCGGGCAGATGGGCGCCTCCGCCAGGAACGTCCCCGCCAGGACCGAGCGGACGTCGTCGATGACGAGTTCGCGCATCTCCTCGTCCACGAGGTCGATCTTGGTGAGGGCGACGAGCCCGCTGCGGGCGCCCATGAGCGTGAGGATGTCGAGGTGCTCGCGGGTCTGGGGCATGACCCCGTCGTCGGCGGCGACGACGAGGATGACGACGTCGACCCCGTGGGCCCCGGCGACCATGTTGCGGATGAAGTCCACGTGCCCGGGGACGTCGACGATCCCGACGATACGCTGGTCGGCCATCGTGCACGGGGCGAAGCCCAGCTCGATCGTCAGTCCGCGCTGCTTCTCCTCGAGCAACCGGTCGGTGTCGCACCCGGTGAGGAGCTTGACGAGCGCGGTCTTCCCGTGGTCCACGTGACCGGCGGTACCGAGCATGATGTTACGTCGTTCGTGGGGCATGGCACACTTGGGAACCAGGAACCGGGAACCGGGAACCGGGGGAACCACAACCAGGCGCCGCGGTTCGCACTTCACGTTTAGCGGCGGGCGGTACGCCCGCCCACCTCCGGCGCCGCGGGTCTCCTGACCCGCGGCGTCCGGGAACACCAACTCACGCGTCCGCGACAGCGTTACGGGCGCGCCCGATCGCGGCGGGGACCGCCGCGACGGGGGAAGAACCGTAACGCTCTCGCACCAACCGCCCTCACCCCTCCCGGACGTGGGGGGGCCGGAGACCCCCCACCCAGGGGACAGGGGCGCGTCGGATTT
>JAWLCQ010000232.1:0-6655 GCA_041687095.1 Phycisphaerae bacterium
TCGGCGACCCGATCATGCCCTGCCCTGCGGGAATCCGAACAAACTCCATGCCCAGGCTATTGACCACACGGTCCCCGCCGTGACCACAACAGCCGCTCGCAAACACCAGCCACGCAAGGCACGAGCATGCGCCCAAGCCCGCCCACATTGGACGAGAGCCCGATCGTTGGCGATTCTTCATGCACGTCTCGCCACTACCAGTTCCGAATGTCTCCCACATTCCCGCGCCCTTCCGACATGAGATCCATCCCATAGTAAGGAATACTGAGGAACGGTTACTGTGTGTTCGCTCCCCCCTGCGTCACCTGGTGCCGCACACCCCGCCCGCCCCTCGCCACCGAATCCTACGCCGCCCCGCCTGGCACGTCAACCGCATGCGTGTGTGTCCCCCGGCTGCACCGTAGGGCGCGCAGGGGCCGGAGCGAAGCGGAGGTCCCTGCGCGCGGGATGGGGGGCGGACGTCTCTACGCGTCTCCCCCGCGCGTTGGAGTCCATCCCGCGCGCAGCCGGCTGCGCCGTCTGCACGCCCTACACGCTGCAGCGTTCTTGCGGCGCTTCGGTCGCGGCGGCCGCCGCCGCGAAGGGGGCGCTCCAACGACGCTGACGCGGAGGCGTCCCTCGCCCCTCCCGGACGCGGCGGGTCAGGAGACCCGCCGCGCATGAAATGCGGTCCGCAAACCACGGCGGCCGAATTCTGATTCCCTGGTTCCCCGGTTCCCGGTTCCTGGTTCCTGGTTCCCGGTTCCCGGTTCCCGTCCCCGGCTCCCCGCCGCCTACCACCCCCCCGCCATGTCGCGGTAGTACTTGGCCATCATCGCGTCCACCAGGCGGGGGCTCAGGGCGGACAGGCGGGCGAGGAGGCGGCCGGTGAAGGTGAAGACGATCTCGGGCTGGTTCTTGCCGATGGCGGCGGCCATGCGGCGGGCGACGTGGCTGGCGGGGGTGCGCTTCCAGTTGCGGACGATGCTCGACTTCTCGCGGATGCTCCCGCCCCGCTGCGCCTGGCCGAACTCCGTCTCCGTCAGGGCGGGGCACACCGTCGTGACGCGCACGCCATGGCGGGCGAGTTCGACGCGAAGGGCGTCGCTGAGGCCCACGATGGCGAACTTGGTGGCCGCGTACGCCCCGTTGAACGGGGAGCCCCGCTTGCCCAGGACCGACGAGACGTTGAAAATGTGCCCGCGTTTCTGGGCGATCATGATCGGGGCGGCCGCCCGGCAGCCGTGCCAGAGCGCGAAGTAGTTCACCTCGAACAGGTCCCGCATGTCCTGCGGATCGGTCTCGTGCACCAGGGCGCAGAGGCCGAACCCGGCGTTGTTCACCAGCACGTCGAGCCGCCCGAACTCGCGGGCGACGTCGGTGACGAGCGTTTCGGCGGCGGGGGCGTGGGCGAGGTCCAGCGGGCGGACGACGGGCTCCCCGCCGAGGTCGCGGACGCGGTCGGCGGATTCGCGCAGACGCTCCTCGCGGCGGGCGGTGAGCACCACGCGATAGCCGCGCTTCGCCAGCTCATACGCCGTCTCCCGCCCAATCCCCGCCGATGCGCCCGTCACGATGGCAAGGGGTCGTTCGCTCATAGTGCCTTCCTGCAAAGCTGGAAACGCCTCAAGAACCAGATTCCACCGCAAAGAACGCAGAGAACGCAAAGGAGATGGGGCATGGACAGAGGGAATTCCACTCCCTCTTTGCGATCTCTGCGGCCTTTGCGGTGAATCATGTAACGGTTCCGGTGAGAGGTGAGAGGTTAGAGTGCGCGCAGAACGCCCGCTTGGAACACTCTCACCTCTCACCTCTCACCTCTAACCTCTAACCTCTAACCTCTAACCTCTAACCTCTAACCTCTAACCTTTCCCGTCCGCTACTCCAAATGCACGATCACGCTGGCGAACGCCCCGTCGCGGATGCCGCGGGCGATGTCGCCGCGGAGGTCCTCCGGTTCGAGTTCGAACCGCTGCCCGTCGTCGGTCGTCAGCACGGCCGACTTGATGACGCCGCGGTTGCCGCCGAAGGTGTCCTTGCGGTGGGGGTTCACGTAGGCCACCAGCGTGCGGTTGAACAGGACGGTGGCGTAGTGGTCGGCGGGGAGGGGCGTCTCGACGGGCTGCCCGTTGCGGATCCACCGCGCGGTGCGGGGCTCGCCCGCGAACAGCCACCGCGGGAGCACGGGCTGGAGCGTCAGCGTCAGCTCGCCCGCGTCGTCGAGGCCAAACGGGCGGTCCCCGAAGCTCATGATGCGGTGCATGTCGAGGAACTCCGCCGTCGCCCCGCTGAGGCGGGCGTAGAAGCCCTGCCCGTGCAGTTGGGGGTTGGGGTTGGCGGAGCAGACGAGGAACGACGAGTTCTCCAGGGGCGAGCGGCCGTAGCGCTCGGGCGGCTGCCAGGCGACGAGGCAGGAGCGCAGGTCCGCGAAGAACTCCTCGTAGAGCCCCGCCCGCAGGACCTCCAGGAGGTACTTGTACTCCATGTGCAGCCAGATGGACTCGTTCTCCAGCCACCCGGGGGAGAAGATGCAGATCCGCCCGATGCGGTGGGGCTCGCCCGCCAGGGACGCCGAGACCTTGTACATGCCCAGGGGCTCGTCGTAGAGGGGGGAGGAGCGGACGGCGTCGTACTGGCGTTGGGCGGCGGGGGCGTCGGAGATGACGCGGAGGTAGTGCATGGGGGCTTCGAGGAACGGGGCGAGCGGAATCTGGGCGAAGGCCTTGGGGACGATGACCGTCCGCGCGCCCTCGGTGCGGGTGTCGTACTCGGTCATCTCGTGGCGGAAGTACCCGCGGATGAGGTGCGTCCGGGGGTCCATCGCCCGCTCGATCCCGCCGATGAGGCGGTCACGGACGTCGCGGAGGAAGCCCGCCACCCCGTCCGGGGCCAGCGCCTGCTCCTGTCCGCTCACGCCCTGGCGGGTGGCGGTGCGGTAGGCTTCCTTGGCGGTGTTGGCAGCGTCCCAGAAGGCAAAGAGTTCGCCCTCGGTCTGCCCGGGGGCGTCGGCAGATGCCTGGGCGATGGCGGCCAGCAGGTCGGCGAGTTCGCGGTGGACGCGGACCTCCGCGGGCTGGAGGTCCTCCAGGGCGTCCAGGAGCATCTCGACGAGGCGGAGCAGTTCGAGCGTCTCACAGGAGCTGGACCCGAAGATCCCGGGCAGGCCGTTGAGCGAGTCGTTCCAGTTGGGGCGGCCAGCCTCGAACTCGACGCCCACCCCGAGCGGGTCGAGCGTGGCGGCCTTGAGCGTCGCGACGCACAGGAGCTTGGCGAACAGCGTGGTGCGGTAGGGCTCGCCCTGCCCGTGCTGCGTGCGGGCGAGGAGTTCCTCGGGCCGCCAGTCGTCCCGCGCAGGCCCCTCGACCTCCAGGAAGTTCTCCTGGAAGGGTTGCCCGTCGCGCAGGACGTAGCGCTCGGACCGCGGGCGGACGTGGACGGGCCCGTGGGCGTAGGGGTACGTCGCCTCCCCCAGCAGCAGCTCGCGGCGGCGGTCGGGGTAGACGGAGAGGAAGGAGTCGATGGCGTCGAGGACGTAGTGCCAGTGGTCGCTCCAGAACCCGCTGACGGGCTGGACGAGTTCCTCGCGCTCGCTGGCGGCGAGGAGTTCGGCGAGGAGGTCCTCCGGCTCGCCGCGCAGGGGGATGTTGCGCTGGGCGAGGGCGGTGAGGATCTTGCCCGGGGTGAAGTGCGGGGTGAGCAGGCCGATGACCGTCTGGGCGTCGGATTCGTTGGTGACGAAGCGGGCGATGGCGCCCATGGGGTCGGTATCCCCGCGGAGGGTGAAGACGGTCCCCAGCAGGAAGTGGGGGTTGTACGCGTCGAGGCGGAGGAGGGAGGCGAAGGCGCGGATGGTGCTGGTGCCCACGTCGGGGTTGGCGTAGACGTCGTGGCGGCGGTTCTGGAGCACGTCGCGGTAGCCCCCGTTGCCCTGGGACCAGAAGGCGGGCTCGAGCTGGAAGGCGTTGTAGTCGCGTTCCATGTCCCCGTGGATGCGGCTGAAGACGTGGAACGTCCGCCGCCGCCCCGACGCGTCGGGCAGCGTGACGGGCAGCCCGCCGCGGAGGGCGTTGTCGAGGAACGTGTGGCGGACGTAGGCGTCGTAGGTCGCATCGGCGGAGAAGGTCTGCGCGGGGTTGGTGAGTTCGGCGGCGATGCGGGCGTTGGCGGCAAGTTTCTCCCCGAACCACTCGGGGGCGGTGACGGTGGCGGCGATGGCGGCGAGGCGGTCTGTGCCCTTGGCCTGCCCGTAGACGCCCAGGAGGCTCTTGGCCTGTTTGGGCCCCAGGTCCGCGCGGACGAACGTCATCGCCGAGGGCACCTGGTTCTCGACGGCCTGGTGGTCGGGGAGGGCGTAGTCGTCGGCGGCGAGGAAGGCCTGGGGGAGGTCGAAGGCGGTGTCGGGCCCGAAGACGGCCGCGGGGTCCACGATGGCCCCCAGCAGCCCGCGTTCGTCGAGGTGCAGGGCGAAGTTCCCGCGGTCGAAGTACTCGAGGTCCACGCTGTCGCTCATGGCGCAGCGGAGCTGGAAGTAGGGCATGCGTTCGCGCGTGCCCTGGACGAGGATCCAGCTCTTGGAGGTGTAGGTCATGAGGCGGGCGGTGGGCAGGTCGATCCCGACGCAGGTGACCCAGGGCAGCCCGTCGACCCATTCGAGGTGGGCGGGCTGATCGGAGAGGTTGCGGACCTCGACGCGGCGGGCGAGGGCGGGGAAGAGTTCGCCCGGGACGGTCTGGAAGGTGACGGTGACCTCCAGGCCCAGGCGCGGGTTGCGCTCGTGGAGGCGAAGGAAGGCGGGGCAGAACTCCAGGCGGTTCTCGACGCCCGCGTCGAGGTTCTCCCGCGAGGGGCGGAAGGGCTCGTAGAAGGCGGCGGGGGCGCTGCCGCGCCGGACCTTGAGGAACGTGCGGAAGCCTAGGCGGGGCGTGTCGCGGTAGGCGACGTTGGCGGAGGCGAAGTCGAGCATCGCGGCGTTGCGGTTCTGCACCCCGAACGACGAGACGCACTGCCCGCGGTTGACGTAGAACACCCACAGCGGGATGCCCCGCAGCCCCGCGACTCCGGGGAAGAAGCTGGCGAAGGGCTCGGCGGCGTTGTAGTTCTCGATGATGGTCCGCCCGTCGGCGGCGATCTCGTAGCGTACCGGCTGCATGGGGGGGACTCCTTGCTCGTTTGGCAGACAGTATCGCCGCGGGAGGGCTGGTTGTCCAATGTCGGAGCGCGCGGGGAGGAACGCGGAGGAACGCGGATGGGGAGAGAGCGGGGATGCAGGGGATGCAAGGGATGAGGAGAAGAGCGCAGGAGGTGGATTCCTGCAGACACCTCGATTGCATTGAGTCTTGCTCGCGGATACGCTGCCCGGGCGTCCCGAAGGAACAGCAAGGAGTCCACATGATCGATCTCACCGACCGCGACCTGTTCACCCCCGTCACGCACCCGCAGTCGGGCGCGACGATCCACCTGCTGACCCGAAAGGTCGCCCCGGTGCAGCAGGGATTCTACTTCGTCAACGACTCCATGAGCGCCGACGGGCGGTACCTGTGGTTCTACTGCGCGTTTCCCCCGTCGGGCTCCGCGTCGGACGGGCGGACGCTGGGCGTGGTGGACTTTCAGACGCGGGAGGTGAGGCACTTCCCCGAGACGCAGTTCTGCTCCGCCTCGCCCTGGGTGGAGCCCCAGACGGGGACCATCTTCTGGATGCAGGACCGCACCGTCTGGAAACGCCGCCCTGAGGCAGACGCCCCCGTCGAGTTCGTCAACGCCGTGCCCGACGAACTCATCGGGTCCCGCCGCGTGCAGCGCAGCTGCACCCACCTCACCCGCTCCGCCGACGGAAAGGCCTTCTTCATCGACATGGCCCTCGAACTGCAGTGGCTCTTCGGGTCCCTGCCGATCGACGGGGGGGACTTTCAGCTTTGGCATCGCTTCGACCGCAACTACAACCACGCCCAGTTCTGCCCGACGGACCCCGACCTGGTCCTGTTCGCCGAGGAGAACCACCCCGACCCGATCACGGGCCTGACGCTGCCGATCATCGACCGCCTCTGGCTGCTCCGCCGCGGGGAGGCCCCCCGCCCCGTCCTCCCCGAGCCCCGCCGCGTCACCCACGAGTGGTGGGACCCCGACGGGCAGCACGTGTGGTACGTCTGGGGCAACGAGACCTACCGCACCCGCATCACGGACGCCCACACCGAGGCCGTCCCCTTCCCCCATCACTGCTGGCACTCCCACAACAGCCGCGACGGGCGGTGGATCGTCGGGGACTCCAACACCCGCTTCTACCGCGGGTGCCCCTCGAGCGTGCACTTCCTCAACCGCGACACCGGGCGCATCCTCACCCTCGCCGAGCACCCCGAGCGCTGCGACTACAGCGGGCGGAACTACCACATCGACCCCCACCCACGCTTCGTCTGCGGCGACCGCTACGTCGTCTTTACGACGCTCGTCCGCGGGGAGATCGACCTGGCCATCGTCCCCACGCCCGACCTCGTCGAGCGCACGACGTGACGAAAGATAGGCGAAAAGGCGCACAGAGAAGAAACCGCCCCGAAGAAAGGGATTACGCAGATTCTGAGATGGCACTGGGCTTCCCCACGAACGGTGGGCGCGCGGAGAGGGTAGAATCTGGCCCTCCCCAAGACGAAGGAGCCCACGATGCCACGACGCAGGTACACCAGGG
>JAWLCQ010000233.1:0-6538 GCA_041687095.1 Phycisphaerae bacterium
ATGACCGCCGCGAAGGGATCGCTCCAACGACGCTGACGCGGAGGCACCCCTCGCCCCTCCAGGACGCCGGGGGTCAGGAGACCCCCGGCGCAGGAGGTGGGCGCGTGCGACGCCTCCAGCGCGTGCGTTGGGGGTCTCCTGACCTCGTTGTTCTACACATCTCGGCAGGCGGATCGCCGCAGGATGCCCCTGTGGCGTGGGCCGCGCCCCCGCCCCCGCCGGGCTCGCCCCGGTGGAGCGAAGGTTTCTAAGCTAGCCGGCGGCGCTCCACCCTCACTTCTTCTTCTTCTTCTTCTCAAGCCCCGGCAGGGGCGCTTGAGGGTGCGCCGTGGGCCCATCCCTCAGTCGCCCCTGCCGGGGCTCAGACTCCCGCGGGACCGTGACCCAGCACTGAAGTGTTGGGCTATTGTCAAGTCGTCCCTGCCGGGACTCCCGCAGCCGTGGCCCCCGACCCGCTGATAGCTGAGAGCTGAATGCTGACAACTGAGAGCTGATACACATCCCACTCCATTCGCAGGCAGCATCGATTGGACGTGGTTGCTCCGCTTCGCTCCGCAAACCACGGCACCCGCCCGTGAACTAACTGGAACGCGTATGGGAGCTGATAGCTGAATGCTGATAGCTGACAGCTGACAGCTGATAGCTGAATGCTGAAAGCCCAAACCTCACAGCCGCTCGCTTCCCCGCTACTCGCCTTCGCGGTACGCCAGCGCTCCCGTCGGGCAGGCCTGAATGCAGTCATCCGCGGTGCGGTGGAGGGCGTCGGGGATGTGCCCATCGAACGGGACGGCCACCCGCACGTCGAAGCCGCGGCCCTGGAAGGCCAGGCCGAGTTCCTCGCCCGCCCGCTCGCAGATCCGCACGCAGATCCCGCAATCGATGCACTTGCCGCTCTCGTAGATCACGCGCCCACCCGCACCGGCCTGCTGGAACGTGCGACGTTCGGAGCGGAAGCGGGCGGGCCTGGCGTGGTACTGCTGGGCGTAGTGGCGGAGGCGGCAGGCGGCGGGTTTGCGGCAGTCGCAGCGGAGGCAGCGGGCGGACTCGCGGGCGGCCTGCTCGGGGGCGAACCCTTCGGTTTCGCTCGTGGGGGTCTCGCGGGGCGAGGCGCTGCCCTCGCGGGCGAGGAGCGGCCACTCCTCGTCGTGGGGGCGGCCGAGGTGGACGGTGAACGGGCGGGGGAGGCCCTTCACGATCGCTCCGTCGTGGTTGTGTCCGAACTCACCCCCCGGACGCAGTCCGGGGGCGTTGGGGGGCAGACCCGTTGCGACTGCCGGCGTTTGCGTCGCATGCAGGTACTGGTCCACCGACGCGGCGAGCATCTTTCCGTCCTGCACGGCGCGGACGCACTGGCGGGCGGAGGTGACGGCGTCGCCGCCGGCGAAGACGTTGGGGATCGCGGTCTGACCGGTGTGCGGATCGGTGGCGATGCCCTTGCGGCCTGGGGGGAGGCCGAGGCGGTCCGCGTCCTCGCGGATGGCCCCGACGGTGACGATGACCGCGTCGTAGTCGCGGCGGAGGTCGTCGAGGGACACTTCGCTCCCGACGCGCACGTTCATGCGGAACTCCACGCCCAGGGCGGTGATGGTGGCGAGTTCCGCGTCGAGGACGGAGGGCGGAAGGCGGGAGGGCTCGATGGCGGTCCGCAGCGCCCCGCCGGGCCTGTCGCAGCGATCGAGGATCGTCACCGCGTGCCCGCGCTGCCGCAGGAACAACGCGGCCGCCAGGCCCGCCGGGCCCGCACCGACGATGGCGACGCGATGTCCGCTGTCGGGGGCGACGGGCGGGGCGTACGGCGCGGGCTGCGCGAGATCGGTGTCGGCGGCGAATCGTTTGAGGAGGCAGATGGCGAGGGGGGCGTCGCGGCCGTCGGGGGAGTCCGGAGCGGATTCCACCGCAGAGACCGCGGAGGGCGCGGAGGGGGGGAGGCAACGACAGGTCGCCGCCGCTCCTGCCGCGGTTGACATGTTCCCTTGCCCCTCTTCGCTCTGCGTTCTCTGCGGTGAAAGCGTCCCGGGCATGAGCCCGCGGCGGCAGGCCTTCTCGCAGGGCGCGTGGCAGATGCGGCCGAGGACGGCGGGGAGGGCGATGTCGGCCTTGACGGTGCGGATCGCCCCCGCAAGGTCCCCGGCGGCGATCTGGCGGATCATCCGCGGGATGTCGAGGTGGGCGGGGCAGGCGGATTGGCAGGGGGCCTCGCAGTCGCCCAGGTGGTCGCTCAGGAGCAGTTCCAGGGCCGTCCGCCTCGCGTCACGAACCTCGTCGGTGTCGGTGAGCACGACCAGCCCGTCCGTGGCGAGCGTGGAGCAGGCGGGGGCGAGGGCGTCGCGGCCCTGCACCTTCACGACGCACAGCATGCACGACGTGATGGGCCCCAGCTCGGGCCGATAGCACAGCGTGGGGATCTCGATCCCGAGAGCGGCGGCGGCGTGGAGGAGGGTGGATCCGTCGGGGACCGAGATCCGTTGGTTGTCGATGGTCAGCTCGGGCATGATTTCACCGCAGAGGACGCAGAGATCGCAGAGGGGGGAGGAGAACTGGGAGGGAACCGATTCGCGATTCGCCGGACGCCATGAGTCAGGATGCGCACGTTGAAATTGATGAGGAGTCCCAGCCGCTTGTCTGCGAGTTTGAGATAGGAAATCACCTGGGCGGTGTGGATGTCCAGGAGGCGATCCACCGCTTTGAGTTCCACGACCACGGCGTCCTCCACCAGGAGATCAATGCGGTATCCGCAGTCCAGGCGGACGCCCTTGTAGGTGACGGGAAGCGGCTTCTGGCGTTCGAACCGCCGGCCCCGCTGCGCAAGCTCGTAGGCGAGGCACGCCTCATAGGTCGACTCCAGCAGCCCGGGCCCCAGTTCCCGATGTACGTCAATGGCAGCTCCAATGATCGCTTCCGTCGTCGCGTTCAACTGCTCTGCCGTCAGTTCACTCATGTCGGCCCTCCCTTCTCTCTCTCTGCTTCTCCACTCTCCTCCCCTCTGCGTTCTCCGCGATCTCTGCGGTGAATACACTCCACCGGGCAGACCGCGCGGCAGGTGTCGCAGCGGATGCATTTCCCCATGTCGATCTCGTGCCGTTCGTGCGGGCGCAGCTCGATCGCCCCGGTCGGGCAGTGCTGGGCGCAGAGCGTGCAGCCGATGCAGTCGTCGTCGATCGCGTAGTCGATCAGCGCGACGCACTTCTTCGCGGGGCAGCGGCCCTCCAGGTGCGCCTCGTACTCGTCGCGGAAGTACCGCAGCGTCGAGAGCACCGGGTTGGGGGCGGTCCGCCCCAGCCCGCAGAGGCTGCCGCGCTGCACCATCCGCCCGAGGTGTTCGAGTTCCTCCAGATCGCCCCGGCGGCCCGTACCGCCGCAGAGGCGCTCCAGGATCTCCAGCATTCGCCGCGTCCCCACGCGGCAGAAGGTGCACTTCCCGCACGACTGGTCCTGCGTGAACTCCAGGAAGTAGCGGGCGATCTCGACCATGCAGTCGTCCTCGTCGAGCACGACGAGCCCCCCCGAGCCCATGATCGCTCCCACGGAGGTCAGAGCCTCGTAGTCCACCGGGGTGTCGCACAGGGCGGCGGGGACGCACCCGCCCGAGGGCCCCCCGACCTGGACGGCCTTGAGGCGCTTGCCGCCAGCGATCCCGCCCCCGATCTCTTCGACGATCCGCCGCAGGGAGATGCCCATGGGGACCTCGATGAGCCCCCCGCGGGCCACCTTGCCCGCGAGGGCGAAGACCTTGGCGCCGGCGCTGGCGCCGGTTCCCATGGCCGCGAAGGCCTCCGCCCCGTTGCGCACGATCCAGGGGACCATCGCGAGGGTCTCGGTGTTGTTCACCAGCGTGGGGGCGTTCCACAGCCCGCGGTGGGCGGGGTAGGGCGGGCGGAAGCGCGGCATGCCGCGGCGGCCCTCGATGCTCTCCAGCAGGGCGGTCTCCTCCCCGCAGACGAAGGCCCCCGCGCCTTCCATGATGCGGATGTCGAGGGGGAACGGGACGAGCGAACCCTCTGAGCGCATCCCCCCGACGCAGTCGGGGGGCTTGGTAATTGTTCCACGGGAAGGATCGCACAGGATTCCACGCTCGCGGAGGCGGTCGAGGGCGATGCGGATGCGGGCGAGGGCGAGGGGGTACTCGGCGCGGATGTAGAGGTAGGCGGTGGCGGCCCCGACGGCGTGGGCGGCGAGCATGACGCCCTCCAGCACGCGGTAGGGGTACGATTCCAGCAGCATGCGGTCCATGAACGCGCCCGGGTCCCCCTCGTCGCCGTTGCACACGACGTACTTCACGTCCCCGGGGGCGTCGCGGACGGTCCGCCACTTGCGCCCCGTGGGGAAGCCCGCCCCCCCGCGCCCCCGCAGGCCGCTGCGCTCGATGGTGTCGATGAGGGCCTCGGGGGCGCCCCGCGCCACCGCCTCGCGCAGGGCGGCGAAGCCCCCGCGCGAAAGGTACTCGTCCAGGTCCACCGGGCTGATGACCCCGCAGTGCTCCGTCGCCACGTGCCGCTGCCCCGACAGGAACGCGTGCACGGGCGCGTCGCGGGTGTCGATGGCGTAGCGATCGACGGGACCGGCGGCGCTGTCGTCCAGCAGGCGGTCGAGCAGGCGCGACGCGGCGAGGGCGGCCCGGCGGAGGGGATGCGGCGGGCGGAGGTGGCGGCGGAGGATGGCGGCGGCGTCGTCGGGGTCCACCTGCGCGTACAGGTGCGACTGCTCGGACCCGTCCGCCCCGCGCTCGACGATCTCCAGCAGCGGGGTCTGGTGGCACATCCCGACGCACCCCACCTGCTTGAGCACGGCCGGGGCGCCGGTGGCGGCGAGGGCGGCGGTGACGGCCGACTGTACCTTCGCCGATCCCCTCGCCACGCAGCACGAACCGAGCCCCAGGCGGATCTCGGGCGGGGGCGTCCGGCCGGGGCCCTGGTGGAGCGGGGCGGGGTCGTCGGGCGCGGCCGCCTCGGCGTTGGCCAGGTAGTCCCGCAGCATCTGCCCCACGCGGTCAGGCGCCATGTGCCCGTACGTCACGCTCCCGATCTGCACCACCGGGGCGAGCGTGCAGCAGCCCAGGCAGGCGACCTTCTGCACGGTGAACACGCCCGCGGGGTCCGTGTCGTCGCCCGCGGGGACCTTCAGGTGGCGGAGGAGGGCGTCGTACACCGCGCCCGCGCCCTTGACGTGGCAGGCCGTCCCCACGCACACGCGGACGACGTGCTCGCCCACGGGGCGGTGGCGGAACTGGTCGTAGAACGTCGAGACGCCCGCGATCTGCGCGGGCGTGATCTCCGTCCGCTCGCACACCCGCGACATCGCCTCCGGCGGGAGCCATCCGTACGCGTCCTGCACCGCCTGCAGCAGCGGGATGCACGCGGAACCGTCGCGCCCGATGCGCTCGACGGCGGAATCCACGAAGGTCAGGTCCAGCTCGTTCACTTCGCCCTCCCGATCCCGTACACGTGTTCGGCCGTCCGGAGGTAGATGCGCCCGGGGGCGAAGGCGGGGGATGCCTCGCAGGGCGCCCCGAGCTTCGCGCGGGCGACCTCGCGGAACTCGCGGCCCGTTTCGGCGATGATCATCTCCCCGCTCTCGCTCAGCAGGTACACCCGCCCGCCCGCGATCGACGGGGACGCCTTGAACACGCCCTCCAGCCGCTGCTCGTACACCTCGCTGCCGTCGGTGAGGTCGCGGCAGGTGAGGACCCCGTCGCCCAGGATCGTCCACACGAGGTTCCCGTCGCTGACGGGGGAGGTGATGTCGGGGACGTTGGCGCTCTGCTGCCAGGCGACGTGCGTTTCGGTGACGTCGCCCGTCCCGTCGGTGCGGATGGCGGAGAGGTTCGCGTAGGGCTGGGCCACGATGACGAGCCCGCCGGCGAAGATCGGGGAGGGGGCGGGGTCCCCGCCCAGCACCTCCGCCCGCCAGATCTCCTCCCCGTCCGCGGGCGAGTGGGCGATGACGCTGGGGTTCCCGCCCGCGATGATCTGCGGGCCCGCGTCCGTCCGCGCGACGATGGGCGACTGCCACGAGCCCGTGACGTCCCGCCCCGCGTCCCATGCGCGCTCCCCGCTCGCCAGGTCGAACGCCAGCAGCGCCGACAGCACCAGCCCCTCGTCGTTCTCCTCCTGGTCGAGCTGCACGATCAGGAGCCCCTCGTGGATCAGCAGCGACGACGAATGGCCGTACTGGTTCGTCAGCGGCCCGACGTTGCGTTTCCAGGCCTCACGGCCGTTGACGTCGAACACCGCCAGATCGCCGTTGGCGAAGATGGCGGCGAGGTAGCGCCCGTCGGTGGCGGGGGTGGGGGCGGCGAATCCGGTGTCGTCCCAGACTTCGGGCGCGTCGGCGGATGCGGACTCGCTCGTGACGACGTTGCGGGACCAGAGCAGCTCCCCGGTATCGGCGTGGAGGCAGTGGACGGTTCGCCGGTCGGCCGTCGCCCCGGTGACGAAGACGCGGTCGCCCCAGACGATGGGCGAGCCTTTCCCGGGCAGGGGGATGGGCGTCTTCCAGAGGACGTTGCGGCGGCTTTCCCCGTCCCAGTCGGTGGGCACGT
>JAWLCQ010000234.1:0-6422 GCA_041687095.1 Phycisphaerae bacterium
GCTCGCACGCCCCGCTCTACGCCCTGCTGCTGCTGGGCTGGGCGGTGATCGCGGGGCTCGTGGCGGCGACGTGGGAGGACAAGGCCACCGACTTCCACAGCGTCGGTTCGCTCCGCTACGCCCTCACGCAGCCCGGGGTGATCCTGCACTACCTCCGCCTGTCCGTCTGGCCGCATCCGCTGGTGATGTCGTACGGGTGGCGGCTGGCGGAGGGGTGGCGGGAGGTGGCCCTCCCGCTGGGGGCCCTGCTGATCCCCCTCGCCGCTACCGCGTGGGGCCTGGCCCGGCGGCGATGGTACGGGTTCGTGGGCATTCTGTTCTTCGGGGTGCTGGGCCCGTCGTCGAGCTTCGTGCCCACCCAGCAGCCCGCCTTCGAGCACCGCATGTACCTGCCCCTGGCGGCCGTGCTGCTGCTGGCGGTCCTGGCGGCCGAGTGGCTGCTGCGCCTGCTGCCGCGCGGGAGGGCGTACCCCCGTCCGGTGCGGGCGGTCCCCGCCCTCGCCCTGCTCGCCGCCGTCGCCCTGCTGGGATGGCGGACGGGCGTCCGCAACACCGACTACTACACCCGCCTCGACCTGTGGAGCCGCAACCTCGAACACCGCATGGACAGCGGGATGGCCCATTTCGGCATGGCGAATGCCCTGCGCGATCGCGGCCGCCTCCTCGATGCCGAACGCCACTACCGCCGCGCCGCCCAGCTTCGCAGCGACCGCGCGGAGATGCACTTCAACTATGGCAGCATCCTCGCCGACCTCGGCCGCTACGATCAGGCGGTCCAGGAGTACCGCAAGGTCCTGGAACTTCCGGGCAACCACCCGGGCATCCACCGCAACCTGACGTACGTGCTCACGCAGATGGGGCGCCTCGACGAGGCCCTCGCGCACTGCCGCGAGGCCAACGAGGTCGCCCCGAACCACCCGCTGGTGTCGCTGTACTTCGCGGAGATCCACAACCGCCAGAACCGCCCCGCCCTCGCCGCCCGCTTCGCCCAGCGGGCGATCGCCCTCGCGCCCCGCCTGGCCAAGGCCCACTACCAACTGGGCATGGCGAGGATGCGCCTGGGGGAGTGGGCCCCCGCCGTCGCGAGCCTGCGGGAGGCGGTGCAGGCGGACCCGCAGCACCTCTCGGCGGCGAATTCCCTGGCGTGGATCCTGGCGACCTGCCCCGACCCCGCCGTCCGCAACGGCGGGGACGCGCTGCGCATCGCCCGAGGTTTTTGTGAAAAAACACGCTATGCAAACCCCATCTTCCTCGATACGTTAGGGGCGGCCTATGCGGAAGTCGGGCAGTTCTCCGACGCACTTTCCGCCGCCCGTCAGGCCCTCGACTTGATCGCGGGACAGAACCCCGCCTTCGAGGAGGCCCTGCGGACGCGGATCCGGCTGTACCGCAACGGGCAAGCATTTCGAGTGCGGCTGTAAACATATCTAACGGCTGTTGCGTGTCAGGAAACAAAGGGCGGGCCGTCGCGGGCCCATAGCGCCCGTGTCGTCCCCGGCGGCAGGCCTGCGGGCTGCGCAGCCGCGGCGCCCGGTACGATGGACTCCCGATACGCGATGGCGGCTGGTGCACGTCATGTCGGGTCGGCACGGACATCGCGCACCCGCGCACCGCTCGCGCGGGTCAACCCGCCCCCCCGGGGGCGGAAGGGAACAGGCCCTCCCTGCGCGCCTGAGGCCCCCCCGTTCCCGCCGCCTCCTCCCCGCCCTCCTCGCCGTCGCCCTCGGCCTCGCCGCCGCCCTCGCCTACGCCAACTCCTTCGCCGGGGAATTCATCTACGACGACCTCAACTCCCTCCGCGACAACCCCTGCCTCCGCTCCCCCGCCTCCCTCGCCCACGCCGTCTCCCTCCCCCTCTGGAGCACCGGGGCCACCCTCGACGCCCGGCCCGTGCTGGCGATGTCCTTCGCCGCCAACTTCGCCCTGCACGAACTGGGCCTCGCGGGATACCACCTCGCCAATCTCGCCATCCACCTCGCCGCCGGGCTCGTGCTCTTCGCCCTGCTCCGCCACACGCTCCGCCTGCCCGCCCTCCGGGGCCCCTGGGCCGCGCGGGCGGACTGGCTGGCCTTCACGGCCGCCCTGCTGTGGCTGGTCCACCCGCTGCAGACGGAGTCGGTGACCTACATCGTCCAGCGGGCGGAGTCGCTGGCGGGGCTGCTGACCCTCCTGACGCTCTACGCGGCCGCGAGGGCGTTCGCGGCTGACACCCGCCCGTTTCGCGAGGATCGGACCGCTCCCTGCGCCCCGCGCCTGCGGGGGGGGGAGGACCCCGGGGGCCCGCGGGAGCCCTCGCGCAAGGGCTCCCTTCGCGCGTTTGGATGGTACGCCCTGGCCCTGCTCGCCTGCACCCTCGGGGCGGGCGTGAAGGAGGTCGTGGTCGTCACGCCCCTGCTCGTCTACCTGTACGACGCGCTGCTGGTCCGCCGTTCCTTCCTCGCCCCCCTGGCGAACCGCGCGGCCTTCTACGCGCTGCTTCTGCTGCTGTGCTGGGGCACGCTCGCCGCCCTGATCGCCGCCACCTTCGCCGACAAGACCACCGACTTCCACGCCGTCGGCGTCTGGGCCTACCTCCGCACCGAGCCCGGGGTGGTCCTGCACTACCTGCGTCTGGCGGTGGTCCCCCACCCGCTGATCCTCTCGTATGGATGGGAGCGGGCGGACACCGTCGCCCGTGTCGTTCCGCCCCTGCTGGCGGTGCTGGGCCTGCTGGGCGTGACGGGCGTGGGGGTGTGGCGGAAGCGGTGGTACGGGTTCGTGGGGGCGTGGTTCTTCCTGGCGCTGGCCCCCTCGTCGAGCCTCGTCCCGACGCAGCAGTACGCGTTCGAGCACCGGATGTACCTGGCGCTGGCGGCGGTGACGGTGCTGGCGGTACTGGGGGGCGACTGGCTGGTGCACCGCATCGAGGCCCGCGGGCGGGGGCGGATGGCGCACGTGGCGGCGGCGGCGGTGCTGGTGGCGGTGACGGGGGCGTGGATCTGGCGGACCCGGGCGCGGAACGCCGAGTACGCCGATCCGGCGGGGCTGTGGGAGCGGAACGTCGCCCTGCGGCCGGGGGCGGTCGATGCGCACTTCGGGCTGGGCAACGCCCACCACGCCGCGGGCCGCCTCCTCCCCGCGGCGGCGGCCTATCGGCGGGTGCTGGCGATTCAGCCCGGGCATCTGGCGGCGAGAATCAACCTGGCGTTGGCGCTCGACACGGCGGGGCGCCCTGAGGAAGCCCTGGCGTGCTACGAGGAATCGCTGCGCCTGGGGAAGCCCTCGGCGGCGCTGCACAACAACTTCGCGATCTTCCTGGAAAAGCACGGGGACCTGCGGCGGGCGGCGGCCCACTACCGCCGGGCCCTCGCGCTCGCCCCGAACCTGGGGGCGCCCTGCAAGAAGCTGGGCAACCTCCTCCTCCGCTCCGGCGCCCTCGACGACGCCCTCCCCTACCTCCGCCGCGCCGTCCAGAACGATCCAAGCTTCGCCGCCGCCCACAACGACCTCGCCGTCGCCCTCGAAGCCCTCGGGCATCTGCAGGAGGCCCACCGCCACTACGGCCTCGCCGTCCGCCTCCAGCCCGCGAACGACCGCTACCGCCGGAACCTTGATGAACTCCAGCGCCGGTTGGCTGACGGGCCGGCCCTCGAACTCTCGGACAGCAAGGCTCGTTCGCCCGCCCCGTGACGCCTGGCCTCGTTGCTCGGCACACCTCGACGCCCTGCCGCCGAGCAGCGAGGGTCTGCCTGTCGTCCCGGCAAGTAACTCCGGGCGTCCCGGACAGGGAGTTTCGGGAGTCCCGGCAGGAACGCACGGAGATGCGTCCCTGCCGGGATGTCCGGAATCGAATCCCTGCCGCCCCGCAAGGGCTAAGACGTGTGGAACGACCAGGGCGAGACGCCCCTGCCATGCAGCGCCCGCCCGCCTGCTCTTTTGAGCGGCAACAAACAGCGCCGCCTGCTCAAGCCGCCCCCCCTCCTCTGCCGATGGTGAGGTGGGCGGTTCCCGTTTCCCCTCCCCGCCTCCCCCATGCCGCATTTCGCGGCACTGTCGCACCTTACGACACCCGCCTGTCGCACTCTGCGACAGTAAGTGTTGCATTCTGCGGCACTTGGAAACATCCCCCCGGGCCATGCCGCGGAGTCGCCCGCGATGGCCAATTTCCTAAAAAGAGCCACCACAAGCACTTAAAAAAATTCCTCCCCGAATTCCGCCGTTTGGCACGGGGGTTGTTATAGAGAAGGGCGAGGGAGATTGATCAGCAACGAGGAGCCTGAGGGATGTCGGTGATGAGGCCGACAGTTTGCAGGCCATCCGTGGCGGCCATCGCCACCTGGCCTGAGGAGATGGGAAACCTTTCCCGTCTCGTTGAAACGCTGGAGCGAGGACGATTAATCGTATACGGGCGATTCGCGGACTTCCGCATGAATCCGCCGACAAGCCCGTTGTCGATGGTCGTCCTGGCCACGGACGCCGCGCCGCCAGATGTGATGATGGCGATCTCCTGGCTGAGGAGACGGTATCTGCAACGACCCATCGTGGTTGTAGGCGATATCGGTTGTGGCGACCACGAAATGGCCGCTCGCATGGGCGGGGCGTGGTACCTCACACGTCCCGTCCCCGCGGAGATGTGGCGGAAGCTGTTGGAGGATAGTTCCGCCCTGTTGTCCCGCGGCAGCACGGTCAGTCCCGCAAGGGTCTGACACCGATTAAAAGTGGATCGAAGATCTGACTGAGGAGCCTCAGTCGCGGTGGTTCGCCACCGCGGAACGTTGCCAGTCACGGGAGAATGACTGGTGCGATGATCCTCACAGGGACCCGTACGCCGCCAGAGCCGACCGGTGCAGAGATGAGCGCCTGCTCCGTAAAACCCTTTCCTCCTTTTGGGTTCCCGGTAATGGGTGGGTCCCACACGGTAGAGATCTTGGCGCCAATGCGAAGGCCCGTAGAGATGAGCGCCTACGAGCACCCTCCGGCCTCTCCTCCGCCGGAATATCGCACGAATGTTGGAGCCTCACTTGGAGAGGGGATCTCTACCACCAATGGCGAAGGGCGATGCAAGCACTCGCAAGAGACTTGTTTCGCCCTCTTTTTTTGCGCCCGCTTTTCTTTTGCTATTGTCCATTCCGCTCCCCCTCGCCCCCTTTGCTGCTATCATGGGCCCATGGTACGACGAAGATCGAGACCCCGGCGCAGACGCAGTCATCCCCTGCACCGTGAAGCGCTGTACCGCCTGGCGATGGTGATCGGGCCCGTCTTCCGCCTCGCCGCGGCGGCGGGGGTTCCGATGGGATGGCGCCACACCCTGGACGTATCCCGCCCCCGCCTCGGCGTCCCCCACCTCGGCCCCGGCTGGGATGGCGCGACGCTCGCCCTTCTCACCGACCTGCACGTCGGGCCCGTATTCAACCTGCGGGACCTGGAGCGGGTCGTCCGCGCGACCAATGCTCTCGCGCCCGACCTCGTGATCCTCGGGGGGGACCTCGTCCGCCAAGCCGCCGACGCCGACCGCTCCGTCTCCCGCCAGCTCGCGCAGCTCCGGGCAGCGCTGGGCGTCTTCGCGGTGATGGGCAACCACGACTTCTGGGGCCCCCGCTCCCGCGTGCCCCGCACGCTCCGCCGCGCCGGGATCGACGTGCTCCGCAACGAGCACCGCATCCTGCACCGCAACGGCGACCCGCTGTGCCTGGCGGGCGTGGACGACCTGTGGGAGGGCCACGCCGATCTCCCCGCCGCCCTCGCCGGCGTCCCCGAGGGCCTCCCGCGGATCCTCCTGTCGCACAACCCCGACCTCGCCGAGGACCTCCCCGCCTCTCCGCGGGTGGACCTCGTCCTCAGCGGGCACACGCACGGGGGGCAGATCCTCCTGCCGCTCCTGTGGCGATACGCGACACCGCTGACGCACCTGAAGTACCTTCGCGGGTACGTCCAGGGCCCGCGGTGCGGGGTGTACGTCTCCCGCGGGCTGGGCGTGGTGGGCATCCCCCTCCGCTTCCGCAGCCCGCCCGAACTGCCCCTCATCACGCTGCGAAGCCCCTGAGAACCTCCCCCCAAAGCGAGCAGGGATGCAGGGGATGCAGGGGAGATTTCGGAATGCGGGTTTCGATACCCGTTCACGGGATGGCCCGAGATGGGGACCACCCCCACGCCGCATGCTGTCTGCGGCGTGGGGGTGTTGAGCCCTCGTTGTTCTACGCATCTCGGCGTCCCGGCGCCCCGAGCGCGTGCGTTGGGGGTCTCCTGACCCCCAACGTCCGGGAACGAGCGGAACGTCTCCGCGCCAGCGTTATGGCGGCGCTTCGGTCGCGGCGGTCCCCGCCGCGATGGGGGCGCTCCAATGACGCTGACGCGGAGGCGTCCCTCGCCCCTCCCGGACGCCGGGGGTCAGGAGACCCCCGGCGCACGCGCGGGGGGCGGATCAGGGGTCCCCCCGCGCCCCC
>JAWLCQ010000235.1:0-6387 GCA_041687095.1 Phycisphaerae bacterium
GGAGACGGAGCGGATGGCGGCGGTGAGGTAGGCGACCTCCCCGGCGGCGACGTTCTTGACGAGGGTGGGGTGGGGGCAGAACTTGCCGATCTCGGTGACGACGTAGGTGTCCCGCGTGCCCATCATGCGGATGCGGTCCCCGACGGCGATTCGGCCGTCGACGACGCGGACGAAGATGATGACCCCGCGGTAGTCGTCGTAGGTGGAGTCGAAGATGAGGGCGCGGGTGGGGGCGTCGGGGTCGCCCTTGGGGGCGGGGAGGCGGCGGATGATGGCCTCCATCATGTCGGGAATCCCCTCGCCGGTCTTGGCGGAGGTGAAGACGCAGTCCTCGGCGGGGGTCTTGAGCAGGTGCTCGATCTCCATCGCCGCATCCTCCGGGCGGGCGGAGGGCAGGTCGATCTTGTTGACCACCGGGACGAGTTCGAGCCCGCCCTTGAGCGCCAGGAAGGCGTTGGCGACGGTCTGGGCCTCGACGCCCTGGGCGGCGTCGACGACGAGGATCGCCCCGTCGCACGCCGCCAGCGCCCGCGAGACCTCGTAGTGGAAGTCCACGTGCCCGGGCGTGTCGATCAGGTTGAGCATGTACTTCTCACCCTCGAGTTCATACTCGATGGTGACGGCCGACGACTTGATCGTGATCCCCCGTTCGCGTTCCAGGTCCATGTCGTCGAGGATCTGCTCGCGGAACTCGCGGGGCGTGATCGCCCCGGCCAGCAGGAGCATGCGGTCGGCCAACGTGCTCTTGCCGTGATCAATATGGGCGATGATGCTGAAGTTACGAATATTGCTTCGGTCCATCGCGCTATTGTACCGAGGGGAGGGGCAAAGGGGAATGGGCTGGTGTATGATGGCAGGGCGTTCGCGACGTCGCAGTCCCAGGTGCCACGGCTGCCGGGCGCCACGGCTGCCGGGCGCCACGGCTGCCGGGCGCCACGGCTGCCGGGTGCCACGGCTGCGCTGTTCGCAGCCGTGCTCGCACGAGCGCCCGGCGGAACACGGGTT
Organism: Phycisphaerae bacterium; assembly: GCA_041687095.1. Taxonomy (GTDB): domain Bacteria; phylum Planctomycetota; class Phycisphaerae; order SM23-33; family SM23-33; genus JAWLCQ01. Next base: position 1,006 of record JAWLCQ010000235.1, read on the forward strand.
CTGCGAACCCGTGGCACCCGGCGAATCGCACTTTGCGATGGCCCCGTGTATGATGGGGCGATGAAGGACAAGAAGCGAACTACCGTCGCCCTGGTCTCGCTGGGGTGTCCGAAGAACCTCGTGGACAGCGAGCGGATCTGCGCCCACCTCGCCGAGGCCGGCCTCGTCGTCGGGGCCCCCATGGACGCCGCCGACGTCATCGTCGTCAACACCTGTGGGTTCCTGGAGGCCGCCCGCGCCGAATCCCTCGCCGTCCTCCGCGAAGCCGTCGCCCACAAGCGCTCCGGGCGCGCGAAACGCGTCGTCGTCGCCGGGTGCCTCGTCTCCCGCGACGCCGAAACGCTCTACGACCTCGTCCCGGGCATCGATGCGATCGTGGGCGTGAACGACCGCGAGCGGATCCTCTCGGCCGTCACCGGGACCGGACGCGTCACGCTGACGGGCGAGTGCGACGGGGCCATCCTCAGCGACGCCGGACGCTTCCGCCTCACCGCCCCCCACACCGCCTACCTCCGCATCGCCGAGGGCTGCTCCCGCCGCTGCGCCTTCTGCACCATCCCTGCCATCCGCGGGCCCTTCCGCTCCAAACCCCTCGTGGATATCCTCGACGAGGCCGACGAACTCCTCCATGACGGGGCCGTCGAACTCAACCTCATCGCCCAGGACACCACCGCCTACGGGCGGGACCTGGGCATGAAGCATGGCCTGGCGAAACTGCTGATGGAACTGGATGCCCTGGTGATCGGGTGCGGCCTCGACGCGTGGGTCCGCCTGATGTACGCCTACCCGCACGGGTTCAGCGAACGGATCATCCACATGATGGCCGCGATGGAAACCGTCGTGCCCTACCTCGACATCCCGCTCCAGCACGTCAACGACACGATCCTGCGCCGCATGCATCGCGGGGTGTCGCGCGGGGGGACGGAGAAGCTCCTGGACTCCCTCCGCACCGCCATGCCGCACATCGCCATCCGCACGGCCTTCATCGTGGGCTTCCCCGGGGAGACGGAGACGCAGTTCGAGGAACTGGTCGACTTCGTCCGCCGCCAGGAGTTCGAGGCCGTCGGGGTCTTCGAGTACTCCCCGGAGGCGGGCACCCCCGCGGCCGACCTGCCCCGCCCGGTGCCCGACGAGGTGAAGGCCCAGCGGCGCGAGCGGCTGATGCTGGTGCAGCAGGAGATCGTCTTCGCCCGCAACGGCGACCGCGTCGGGGCGGAGATCGACGTGCTGGTGGACGGGACCGACGCCCGCGGGCGGACCGTGGGGCGGTTCTACGGCCAGGCCCCCGAGGTCGACGCCGTCTGCCTCCTCACCGAGCCCCGCGAAGCGGGTGGCATTGTCCGCGGGACGGTGGTAGACTTCGACGCCTACGATCTGGTCGTGGAACCGGAGTAAACGGCGGATGAACTGGAAGCTCCCCAATCAGTTGACCGTGGCACGGATCGTGCTGGCGGCGGTGTTCTTCGTGCTGCTCGGGGTCTACGAGCAGGGCTCGGCGCATGCGCAGGCGCTGCTGAACGTGGCGTTCGTGCTGTACATCATCGCCGGGATCACCGACGTGCTGGACGGCTACCTCGCCCGCAAGTGGAACGTGACGTCGGCGTTCGGGCGGATCGTGGACCCGTTCGTGGACAAGGTGCTGGTGGTGGGGACGTTCGTGATGCTCGCGGGATCGAACTTCACGCTGCGGTCGATCTTCCTGCCCGCCCCCGCCCAGAACCCCGAGCTGTACGACCTGCCCCGGTGGTTCACGGGCGGGACGGCGACGGGGGTGCAGGCGTGGATGGTGGTGGTGATCCTGTCGCGGGAGTTCGTCGTCTCGGCCGTGCGGGGGTACAGCGAGTCGCAGGGCGTGAAGTTCCCGGCGATGTCGGCGGGCAAGCTCAAGATGTTTATCCAGTCGCTGGCGATTTGCGTGGTGCTGTTCCAGTTGGCCAATGGCCCCCAGGCGCAGTGGGCGGTGGTGTTGCGGCTGGTGCTGGTGTGGGCGGCGGTGGTGGTGACGGTGATCAGCGGGTTCGCCTACATCGGTCAGGCGAGAAAGGTGTTCCGCGAAGGTGCGTGACTTCATCAAGAGGATGCTGGCGACGGGGCTGGGGACGGGCTACGGGCCCATCGCCCCGGGGACGTGGGGGGCGTTGGGGGCGTCGGCGGTGTACCTGCTCATCGTGTGGCTCACGGGGGCGGACCCCGTTGTGGTCCCGATCGTGCTGGTGGCGTTGACGATCGCGTGGGGGGCGGCGACGGTGGCGACGGGGCATTTCGCCGAGAAGACCTGGGGCAAGAAGGACCCCGGGCGCGTCACCGCCGACGAGTGGGCCGGACAGTTCCTCACCTTCCTCTTCGTCCCCATGGGGATGGGGTGGCGGGAGTGGTACGTGGTGACGGCGGTGGGGTTCGGGCTGTTCCGCCTCACCGACACGCTCAAGCCCCCGCCCGCCTGGCGGATCCAGAAGGTCCCGTACGGCTGGGGCATCCTCCTCGACGACCTCATCGCCGCCGTCTACGCCAACCTGATCGCCCAGTTGCTCCTGCGGTGGCTGTACTTCAAGACCTGGCCGTTCTGAGAGCGGGAAGCAGGAACCGGGGACCGGGAACCAGGAACCAGGAACCAGGAACCAGGAACCAGGAACCAGGAACCAGGAACCAGGAACCAGGAACCGGGAACCAGGAACCAGGAACCAGGAACCGGGAGCCAGGAACCGGGAGCCAGGAACCGGGAGTCGGGAACCAGGGACCGGGAACCAGGAAAAGGGGACTGGCTCCGGAGCGGCGCGCCGTTCGCCGCGCAGGTGCCTGTCCCCTTTTCCGAAGCGCAGGCAAGCCAGGCAAGCCAGGAACCGGGAACGGGGGCGCAGAGGAAACGCCTATGCTCCCATCCCCTGCATCCCTGCTCGCCTCTTCATCTGCGTTCCTCCGCGTTCATCCCCGCTCGCAGCATTTCCGCGAGACGGCGGCGAAGAGGCCCCAGGCTTTGCCGGCGTTGGTCCGCAGGGCGATGTCGATGGTGTTGGCGCCCTGGCGCCACAGGACGTCGGCCGTGAAGCGGTTGGCCTCGGCGGGGTTGGTGAGCCCGTCGTGACAGCCGACCTGCGCGCCGTTGACCCAGACCTTCACGGGCCCGTCGGCGGCGTAGTGGAGCGTGCCGGGGCACGCCTCGGGCATCTCGGGCGCAGCGCGGAGGTACAGCACCCCGTCCGCCCCGCCGTGGAAGAGGCGGACGTCGATGAAGTTCTCGGCGGTCACGGTCTCGACGGGGCGCATGGGCTCGTCGGGCGCCGGGGCGGGGGCGGAGGCGATGGGCACGGGGGGCTTGAGCGTGCTGCACTGGAACGCGGTCACCGAGCAGGGGATCTCGTACCGCCGGGCCACCTCCTCCTCCTTCCGCGCCAGGCTCTTCGCGATATCCGCCGCCGCCAGGCACTCGTCGCTCTCGACGCGGGCGAGGAGGTAGCGGATGGACTCGGTCAACGCACCGGCGGTTCCGTCGGCGAGGGCGGTGCGGAGCGCAGCGAGATGCTGCGCAAAGGCGTCCGCCCGCAGGGCCAACTGGTGGATCTGCTGGGCGAACTTCTCGACGCTGCCCGCACCCGCCTGGACCTCCCGCTCCACCGACAAGTGAGCCGCGTAGGCGATCAGGAACCGCCCGGCCTCCGCGCGGGCGTAGTCGAGGGCGGAAGGGGCGTAGTGCTGCGGGAGCGGTGATCCGTCCGTCGCCAGCGGCAGCCACGAGACGTAGGGCGACCCGCCCTCGCCCGCCGACCCGAAGTCGCACAGGCGGAGCGTCCGCCCGTCGGGAGCGGTCGTCTCCAACAGCAGCGCCGGCGGCAGCCAGTGCTTCCACGCGGCCTTGCGGAGCGTGAGGCGGCCCGGGTCGATGGCGGGGATCTCGTGGGGGTCCAGGTCGTTGTAGCGGCGGTCGTAGGTCAGCAGAAGGGGCCCGCGGTACAGCGAGACCTTGCCCGCCGCGTCATTGCGGCCGTCCCACGCGTGGGTGGCCATGTCGAGCTGCAGCTCGATGACGTCGCCCTTCTTCCACTTGCGGTCGAGGGCGAGGTAGGACCCGGGGACGACGGGCGTGCCGACGGTCTGCCCCGCGACCTTCACCTTCGTTTTCGTCGACCACCGCGGGATGCGGAGTTGGAGGCGGAAATCGGCGGTGCGGGAGGGCTGGACGGTGATGACGACCTTCCCGTCCAGGGGGTACTGGGTCTCCTGGCGGAGCTTGACGGAGAGCTTGTCGCCCAGCTTCGCCTTGAGCGTGGAGGGCCCGTAGTAGTTGAGCGTCACCCCCGCGTCGTCGCCCACGAGGGCCCAGTCGCTGAGCATGCCCAGTCCGCGGGTGGAGTTGACGCTGCAGCAGTTGAGTTCGGGCGTGCCCTCGCGCGCCTGGAAGACGATGTGGTGGGCGCTGGCGCACCGCACCCCGTCCATGGGCGTGTTGTACGTCGCCCAGCGCCCGGCGGGGTTGTGCATGCCCGTGACGGAGTTCAGCAGCGACAGCTCCAGCTCGTCGGCGACGAGCGGGTCGCCCGTCAGGTGCAGCATCTCCACGGACAGGGCCATCCACGCGATGGTGCAGCAGGTTTCGATGGGGGCGGGGTCGTACGGGTTGCCCGTCGCCTGCTCGCCGGAGGTGAACCCGCCGTTGTTGTGGCGGTCGGTCCGCGCGATGGACCGCCAGATCCGCTCGAAGGCAGTCCGGTAGCGCTCCTCGCCCGTGATGCGGGACAGCTCGGCCATCGCGAGGATGGGGTGCAGGGACTCCCAGCGGGGGCGGGGCAGCTCGAAGAACTCCTGCCCGCGGAGTGGGCCTTCGAGGTAGTCGCCCGTGTAGTGGTTGCCGCCGGCGTCGGTGGCGGCGAACTCGTCCACGAGCTGGCGGGCGAGGTCCAGGTAGCGGGCCTTGGCCTTCGCGCGGTGCAGGAGGCACAGCGAGTGGGCGATGGCCATGTTCATCTCGGTCGAGCCCGTCTCCACCAGGCGCGGCGTCTTGCCGTCGCCCCGGTACATCTTGCAGACGAGGTCGGCGATGCCGGCGGCGGCCGACAGGGCCTTGCGGTCGCCCGTCTCCTCCCACCACAGCAGCAGCCCGAGCATGACGTGGTAGTGGCCCCAGGTGTCCCAGGTGGCGCGGGGGCACTGGGGGGCGGAGTTGGTGAGCCCGTCGGCGAGCGGCCAGGGCCCGAGGTAGCCGTTGTCCGCCTGCAGCGACAGCAGCTCGGGGACGAAGGCCTCCAGGGCCTGGCGGAGTCGCTTATCGCCCGTGACCCGCAGGACCTGGACGGCCGACGTGAGGTACTTGCCCGCGAACTCGCCCGCCCAGGGCACGAGGGAGCGGAGGGGCTTGCGGTCGCGGTCGCGGAACATCTCGAGCATCCC
>JAWLCQ010000236.1:0-6381 GCA_041687095.1 Phycisphaerae bacterium
AAAGGGGACAGGCACCTGCGCGGCAAGAAGCATGCCGCTACGGAGCCAGTCCCCTTTTTCGAGGCTCCCTGCGCCCATCCCGCCTTCGGCTCCCGATGGACCCTTTTCTTCATGCCTTCGCTGCTGTTTGCGAAGGCGTGAACGGTTACCTTTATCACAGTGTTCCCGCCCGCGGGGTGGGGGAGAGGGGCGGCGGCCTGCCAAACGGGCGCTCGGGGCGGCTCGGACGGCCGAAATGGCATGATTTCCAGGGGTCGAATGAGCGCTAACTGCTGTTATGGCAGTGCGCTAGGCTCTTGGCACGGCCGTTGCTATACATAGTGTGCGGACCCCGTCCGCATCGGAATCAACTACGAATACAAAACTGAGCCACGGAAGCGTGGCGGGACATACCCTTAGGCAGGGGGACTGGGCCCTGCGCGAAGGAGCGAGAGAACCATGGCATCGAAAAAGATCATTGGAATCGACCTGGGCACGACCAACAGCGTGGTGTCGATCATGGAAGGCGCCGAGCCCAAGGTGCTCATCAACCACCAGGGCAGCCGCATCACCCCGTCCGTCGTGGCGTTCACCGAGAAGGGCGAGCGCCTCGTCGGGCAGCCTGCCAAGCACCAGCAGATCACGAACCCCCGCAACACGGTGTTCTCGATCAAGCGGTTCATGGGGCGGCGGCACAACGAGGTGAAGGCCGAGGAGAAGATGGTGCCCTACGAGGTCACCGGCGGGCCGGAGGAACTCGTGAAGGTCGGGGTCCGCGGGAAGGACTACGCCCCGCAGGAGGTCTCGGCGATGATCCTGGGCGAGCTGAAGAAGGTCGCCGAGGACTACCTGGGCGACACCGTCGACCGCGCCGTCATCACCGTCCCCGCCTACTTCAACGACTCGCAGCGCACGGCGACCAAGGAGGCCGGGGAGATCGCCGGGCTCAAGGTCGAGCGGATCATCAACGAGCCCACCGCCGCCGCCCTGGCGTACGGGCTCGAGAAGCAGAAGAACGAGAAGGTCGCCGTCTTCGACTTCGGGGGCGGGACGTTCGACGTCTCCATCCTGGACATCGGGGACAACGTCTTCGAGGTGCTGAGCACCAACGGCGACACGCACCTGGGCGGGGACGACCTCGACGAGATCCTCATCAACTACATCGCCGACGAGTTCAAGCGGACCGAGGGGATCGACCTGCGGAAGGACGCGATGGCCCTGCAGCGCCTCAAGGAGGCCGCCGAGAAGGCCAAGTGCGAGCTGTCCACCGCGCTGGAATCGAACGTCAACCTCCCGTTCATCACCGCGACGCAGGAGGGCCCCAAGCACCTGACGATGACGATCTCGCGGGCGAAGTTCGAGGAACTCGCCGAGCCCATCTTCAACCGCCTCGTCGGGCCCTGCAAGAAGGCCCTGAGCGACGCGAAGCTCTCGGCGAGCGACGTCGACGAGGTCATCCTCGTCGGGGGGTCCACCCGCATCCCCCGGGTGCGGCAGATCGTCAAGGACCTGTTCGGCAAGGAGCCCAACAAGTCCGTCAACCCCGACGAGGTCGTCGCCATCGGCGCCGCCATCCAGGGCGCGATCCTCACGGGCGAGGTCGAGGAGCAGATGGTCCTGCTCGACGTGACCCCGCTGTCGCTGGGCGTCGAGACCCTCGGCGGGGTGATGACCAAGCTCATCGAGCGCAACACCACCATCCCGACGGAGAAGAAGGAAGTCTTCTCCACCGCCGCCGACAGCCAGACCGAGGTGACGATCCACGTGCTGCAGGGCGAGCGCGAGTTCGCGGGCGACAACCGCACGCTGGGCCGCTTCAACCTGCAGGGGATCCCCCCGGCCCCGCGGGGCATCCCGCAGGTCGAGGTGACCTTCAAGATCGACGCCAACGGGATCCTGAGCGTGGCGGCGAAGGACCTGGGGACGGGCAAGGAGCAGTCGATCGAGATCAAGGGCTCCTCCGGGCTCGACGAGGCGGAGATCGACAAGATGCGCCACGACGCCGAGGCCCACGCCGAGGACGACCGCAAACGCCGCGAACTGGTCGACCTCAAGAACCAGGGCGACGCGATGGCCTACCAGATGGAGAAGCTCCTCCGCGAGCAGGGCGAGAAGGTCAGCGGGGAGGACCGCTCGAACATCGAGTCGGCCATCGCCGCCGTCCGCGAGGCCGTCAAGACCGACGACCGCGAGGCCATCAAGCGGGCCATGGGCAACCTGGAGCAGGCCTCCCACAAGGTCGCCGAATCCATGTACAAGCAGGCGGGCCCCGAGGCGGGGGCCCCGGGCGGATCCGCCCCGCCCCCGCAGGGCGGACAGGGCGGCAAGGGCGGCGAGGACGTCATCGACGCCGAGTACGAGGTCAAGGAGTAGCCCGACGGCGAATGCTCGCCGACGGTTCACCATAGCGCGGACGCCGCGGCCCCCGACGCCAAGGGCCGCGGCGTCCTGCGCATTGCGCCCTTCAGGTTGTCTTTGCCCCCCATTTCGGGTACATAGGAACGGATGAAGAGGCACGGTCTCAGCAAGGTCTGCCTGATGGCGGTATGCGTGGTGAGCGGTGCGGCCGGGTTCGCCGGCTGCAACCCGCCGCAGCCGTACGTCACCTTTGAGCGGCTGGAGCGCGGGCTGGTCATCGTCCTGCCCGGGATCGAGGGGCGGGGCGTGTTCAATGAGGCCATCTGCGACGGCCTGGACGCGGGGGGGGTGGACTGCGCCATCGAGCTGTACGACTGGACCCAACGCTGGGCCGGCCCGCTGTACAACCTCCGCAACACCGCCGCCAACCGCCGCCGCGCCCGCGACCTCGCCGACCGCATCGTCCGCTACCAGATGGGCTACCCCGACCGCCCCGTGGTGCTGGTGGGGCAGAGCGGGGGGGGCGCGATGGCCGTCTGGACCCTCGAGGCCCTCCCGCCCGCCACCCGCGTGGACGGGGCGGTGCTCCTGGCGGCGGCGTTGAGCCCGAATTACACGCTGTCGGCGGCGCTGGAGAACTGCCGGCGCGGGATCGTGAACTACCACTCCAAGCGCGACGTGATCCTGCTGGCGACGTACGTGGCGGGCACGATGGACGGGGAGCTGTACGATTCGGCGGGGCGGACGGGCTTCCATCTCCCGGGCGACCCGAACCGGCTGCCCCGGGCGTACGCCAAGCTGTTCCAGATCGGCTGGAATGAGCACATGAGCCGTAGCGGGCACTGGGGCGGTCACCTGACCAGCGGCGCCAAGTGGTACGTCGCCCAGTACGTCGCCCCGCTCGTGCGGGCGAAGGAATGGGACCAGTCCCTCGCCGACCGCGTCGCCGCCAGCACCATGTTCGAACCGATCCCCGCGTCCCCGACCTCCGCCTCCCCGCCGGATGCGCATGGCGCGGACGGGACGCCCGCGAAACCGCTTTCCTCGGCCGACGGCGAATCGTCGCCCCCGGCCGCTCCGTTACGGGACCCCGTTACACCCCCGGCCCCCCGGCCGGCCGTGCCTGCCAGGCCGGCCGCCGAGGAGGCCATTCCGAGCCTCGGCGCCACCGCCGCGCCCGCGGGCTCGTCTGGAGGACGATAGCCCTGAACATTCTGCTCGTACACCCGGAATACTGTTCCGAGGGCATCGGGTTCCGCCTCGCGGCCATGCCCGAACCCCTCGGCCTGGAGATGATCGCCGCCTGCGCGGGCGACCATGACATCCGCATCGTGGACCAGCGCGTCCGCGACGACCTGCGCGAGACGCTGGAGAGCTTCCAGCCCGACCTCGTCGCCGTCACCGCCCTGACCCCCGAGGTCTACGCCGCCCACGACGTCCTCCGTCAGGTCCGCGCCTTCAACCCCGAGATCTTCACGGTGGTGGGGGGGCATCACGCCACGCTCCTCCCGCAGGACTTCATGATCCCCGAGGTCGACGCCATCGCCCTCGGGGAGGGCGAGACGGTCTTCCCCGCCCTCGTCGCCGCCGTCGCGGCCCATGCGCCTCTGGACACCGTCCCCAACCTCATCTGGCGCAACGGCGATGGGCAGTTCGTCCCCACCCCCCGCGTGCACGACCTGTGCTGCATGGACGACCTGCCCCTGCCCCGCCGCGACCTCACCGACCGCTACCGCAGCGAGTACTTCTTCCTGTTCGACAAGCCCGACACCTCCGTCGCCACCGGCCGGGGCTGCCCCTACCGCTGCAACTTCTGCAGCGTCTGGCAGTTCTACGAGGGCAAGACGACGCAGATGTCCGCCCGCCGCGTGCTGCGGGAGGTCACGGAGGTCACGACGGACCACATCACGTTCGTCGACGACAACTTCCTGATGAACTACCGGCGGGAGAAGGAGATCGCCGATCTCATCGCCGCCGAGGGCGTGAAGAAACGCTTCAGCATGGAGTGCCGCACCGACTCCATCGTCCGCCACCCCGAGCTGCTGGAGCAGTGGGTGAACGTGGGGCTCTACGCGGTCCTGCTGGGCCTCGAGGGCGCGGGCGACGAGACGCTCAAGAGCGTCAACAAGAAGAACTCCGCCGCCACCAACGACGCCGCCATCCGCATCCTCAAGGACAACGGGGTCATCATCTGGGGCGCGTTCATCGTGGACCCCGACTGGACGGAGGACGACTTCAAACGCCTCCGCGACTACGTCAGCGCCAAGGAGATCACGCACACGCAGTTCACCGTGCTGACCCCGCTGCCCGGGACCGAGCTGTACCGGCAGAAGGCGCCCGAGCTGCTCACGCACGACTACTCGTGCTACGACACCATGCACTCCGTCCTCCCCACCCGCCTGCCGCGCGAGGAGTTCTACCGGCAGTTCGCCAACCTCTACCGCCAGACCGACGTGGGGCCCTACCTCGACCTCCTGCACGCCGGGAAACTGACGATGGCGAACGTCAAGCAGGGCAAGGCCATGCTCGACGCCGCCAGCAAGTGGGAGTCCTACATCCCCGGGGACCCGGTGCTGGGCAAGAGGCAGTAGGGACTAGGGAAGAGGCGGTAGGGAAGAGGCACTAGGGACTAGGCACTAGGCACTAGGGAATAGGCACTAGGGAATAGGCACTAGGGAATAGGCACTAGGGAATAGGCACTAGGGAATAGGCACTAGGGAAGAGGAACCAGGAACCGGGAACCAGAACCCAGGAACCGGGAGAACCGGGAGAACCGGAACAGAAGCGGAAGATCGGAACACGGATCCCTGCATGTGCTATTCCTAAGCCCACCGACTGCGTCGGTGGGATCGCCTGCAGGAGGAGAACGGTTCCGTTCTTGCAGTATAAAAGCTGTGCGTGTGGTAGGTTAAGCTTCGGGCGTGCCGCGGCTCCGAACCTTCCCCTCCCGTGAGCGTCCCATGAGCCAACTCCCCGACAAGCGCACCGTCCGCAAGGTCCTCCGCCGCCTGGAGCACATGTACGGCCCGCGGCAGTGGGAGTCCTGGGGGCCGGCCGTTGACGTGCTCGTCGAGACCATCCTGTCCCAGAACACCTCCCGCGCCAATAGCCAGGCGGGCTACAAGCAGCTCAAGCGCCGCTTCCGCTCCTGGTCCTCCGCCGCCGACGCCCCCGTCGAGGAGGTCGAGCAGTGCATCCGCATCTCCGGGCTCAGCGCGCTGAAGGCCCCGCGGATCCAGGCCATCCTCCGCCAGATCCGCGCCGAGCGCGGGAGCATCTCGCTGGAGTTCCTCAAGGACATGGACCCCCGCACGGCCTACGACTACCTGCGGGCGTTTCGCGGGGTGGGGGCCAAGACCGCAAGCTGCGTCCTGCTGTTCTCCTTCCGCATGCCCCTGTTCCCCGTGGACACCCACATCGTCCGCATCGCCCAGCGCCTCGACTGGGTGGACGACCGCACGACCGCCGACCAGACGCAGGACCTCCTCACCCCCCTCATCGCCCCCGACGACCGCTACGCCCTGCACGTCCTGCTCATCGCCCACGGCCGACAGACCTGCAAGGCCCAGTCCCCCCGCTGCGAATGGTGCGACCTGCTGGACCTGTGCCCGGAAGGGCAGAGGCGGATGGCGGAGTGACCCATACGCGTTCCCTTTCACATACGGACGGGTGATGCGTTCCCTTTCACATACGCACGGATGACGCGTTCGCTTTCATTCACGCACGGGTGATGCGTTCCCTACCATCCACGCGCGGGTGCCGTTGCACACGCCCACCTCCTGCGCCGGGGGTCTCCTGACCCCCGGCGTCCGGGAGGGGCGAGGGGTGCCTCCGCGGCAGCGTCGTTGGAGTGCCCCCTTCGCGGCGGGGACCGCCGCGATCGAAGCCCCGCCACAGCGCTATCGCGAAACCGTTTCGCACGTTCCGGGACGTTGGGGGTCAGGAGACCTCGTTGTTCTACACATCTCGGCGGGTGCATCTCTGCGGGAGCATCCCCGGGCTCGCGGCGGCTCTTGTGGAGTGCGGCGGTTCACCGCCGCTTTT
>JAWLCQ010000237.1:0-6379 GCA_041687095.1 Phycisphaerae bacterium
GGCAAGCCGCTGCGCTCCGCAAACCACGGCACCCATCCGAGAGTTACATGGAGCGCGTATGACGCTTCCATGCGAGGCCCGGCGGCGAATCCTTGCGGTGCCGCGTTGGGGGGGGGGGCGGCGTGGGGGGCGGCGTGGGGGGGGGCGTGGGGGATTCCCTTGGCGGGGGGGCGGACGGTATGCTGGCGGCGGCGAGTGGTGCGGCGGCCGGTGGCGTTACGTGTTGGCCGTGGCGGCCGGGGATGTCGCCCCGACCGGCAGACCGGGCGTGTCCGGCCGAGCCCGCTCCCCGTGGAGGTTCCATCCGTGGAGCGCCTGCTTCCGATCCTGCTGCTCGTCGGGTCCAACTGCTTCATGACGTACGCGTGGTATGGCCACCTCAAGGACATGAGGGCGGCTCCGCTGTATTTGGCGATCGGAGTGAGCTGGGGCGTGGCCTTCCTGGAGTACTGCCTCCAGGTCCCGGCCAACCGCCTGGGGTTCGGCGCGTATTCGCTGCCGCAGCTCAAGGTGATGCAGGAGATCATCACCATGGCCGTCTTCGCGGGCTTCTGCCTGATCTACATGCGGCAGAAGCTCTCGCTGGACTTCGTCTGGGCGGGGCTGTGCCTGGTGGCGGCGGCGTACTTCATGTTCCGCGGGCGGGCCCTGCCGTAGCGGTCACGTCTGCTCGTCGCGCGTCTCCTCGGTGTACCCGCTCTGGTAGCGGTTGGTGCGCTCCATCAGGTCGTAGCGCATCTCGATGCGCTGGGCGATGGCGTCGTGGCCCTGGATGAGTTCCTCGTCGTCCCGCAGGGCATGCGGCGGGGCGGGGTCGCCCGCGCTGGCCTGTTCCACCCGGTGGGCCAGGTGGTAGTCCTGCATGCGGGAATCGAGTTGACGGCAGCGGTCGCAGTTGGGATCCACGTAGAGTGTGAGCATGATCGATCTCCCTGGAGGCCTGGCACTCCCGATTGTCCGGTCCACGGTGGGCTCCGGATGGCCCCATGATGAATTCTAGATCGGCGGGCGGCGGTCGGGGGTCAGGAGGGGAGCATCTCGGCGGCGGCGCGGCGGTGGGGGAGGACGATGTAGTGCTTGAGCATCGTCCAGATGGTCAGGTCGATGGGGATGGCGAGGATGAGCCCGGGCAGGCCGAAGATGTTGCCCCAGAGCAGGATGCTCAGCAGCGAGATGATCGGGGGGATGTGGGCGGCCTCGCGCATGATGAGGGGCGTCAGGACGTACGATTCGAGGGCTTGGACGATGGCGTAGACGATGAGGACCCCGATGACCTGCGTCGTCCCCTGTGACGCCGCCACCAGCAGGGCGAGGACGAGCGTGAGGAAGGGCCCGAAGGTGGGGACGGTCTCGGCGACCGTGGCGAACAGCGCCAGTCCCAGCGCGAAGTTGAGCCCGATGAACCAGTACCCCAGCCCGGTGGTGACTCCGACGGTGGCCATCCCCACCACCATCCCCAAAAACCACGCGCGCAGGCGGGGCTCCAGGTCGCGGATGGCGTTGCGCATGGGCGGCTGGCGGTTCGGGGGCAGGATTCCCAGCGCGGGCTCCAGCAGCCGCTCCGGAGTCGTCGCCAGGAGGTACAGGCCCCCGATGAACGCCACGAGAACGGCGAGGAGCAGCCCCAGCAGGGCACTTGCGAGGCCCCCGATCCAGTCGCTGACCGCCGAGCCGGTGAGCAGGCTCCCGACCCGGCCGGCGAGGTCGCGGACGGTGAGGAGGTCCTCCAGCCCCAGCCGGATGCTGATTTTTCGGAGAACGGAGTTGGCGCCCTCCTCGATCTGCGGCCACTGCCGGAGGTTCTCCGCGATCGGCTGGTAGAGCTGCCAGGCGGCGAGGCCGACGATGGTGATGACGACCAGGAGGAAGGCCATGACCGCCATGATTGCCCGGAGGCCTCGGGGCCCGGGCAGGATGCGGACGATCGGGTGCAGCAGCGACGCCATCGCCCCGGCCGCGAGAAGGCCCAGCAGGACCACCTCCAGCGCCCGGAAGAACCGCAGGAGCAGCACGAAGAGGATCGCCCACAGGAACAGGGGGATGAACGACTGTATGGCGACCCAGACGGGCGTATCCGGCTGCGACTGCTGTGTCTCCATGGAGGCAATCCCCTTTCTTCGCCGCCGGAATTATAGGGGCCGGTTTCCGGGGCGATTGTCAGGCGAAGGTGCAGTCCTGCCGGAGGGCGGCGGCGAGGCGTTGGAGGTAGAGCGGGCGCGGGAGGTCGTACGCCCCGTATTGCAGGAGGTTGGGCGTGGTCCACTGGATGTCCAGCAGCGAAAAGCCCCGCTCGCGGAGGCGATTCACGAGGAAGGCCAGGGCGACCTTGCCCGCGTCGGTGGCGGTGTGGAACATGCTCTCGGCGAAGAACGCTCCCCCGAGGGCGACCCCGTAGAGCCCCCCGACGGGGTGGCCCTGCTCCAGCGCGTCGCGCGGCCAGGCCTCGACGGAGTGGGCGAGGCCCAGTTCGTGCAGGCGGCGGTAGGCGAGGCGGATCTCGGGCGAGATCCACGTGGGCGCGGCCCCGGGGCGCTGGGCGCAGAGGCGGACGACGTCGTCGAAGCGGCGGTTGACGGTGCAGACGTAGCGCCCGCCGCGGACGGTCCGCGCCAGGCGGCGGGGGAGGTGGAAGCGCTCGTCGAGCGGGATGGCGCCCCGCGGGTCCGGGCTGAACCACATCAGTTCCCCGTCCTGCACCATGGGGAACAGCCCGTGGGCGTAGGCGTAGACGAGGTTCCGCGGGGACAGGACGCGGAGGATCTCGGGGTCGCATTGGCGGGGGTCGGTTGGCATGGGGCGGTCTGGGAGGGCGCATTACCGCGGAGATCGCAGAGATCGCAGAGGGAGGAGGGAATACAGGAAAGCGGACGCCGCAGCGCAGGGGCGCTTCCTGCTTCTCCCGGCCTTCCGCTCTCCGCGCTCTTTGCGGTGGAGGATTCCGGAGAGGTCTAGCAGCCTGTTTACAAAGTCACACCATGCTTCCTGATGGAGCAGTAGAACAGGAGAGTAGGAGGCCGCATGCGTGTAACACGTTGGCTCTTCATGAGTTCCGTGGATGTCTTGAATCTACTGCTCACCTGTTCTCCTGCTCGCCTGCTCTAGCAGCCCGTTTCTAAACGGGCTGTTAGGAGATCGCCGAACCCGCCGGAACGCTCGGGTCGGTGGTGAGGGTCATCACCTTCCGCTGCCCGTCCTGCTCAAAGCTCGCCGCCAGGAGCATGCCCTGCGACTCCAGGCCGCGCATCTTTCGCGGTTCGAGGTTGACGATGACGGCGATGTTCGCCCCGAGCAGGGCCTCGGCGGGGACGTACTCGCGAAGGCCCGCGAGGATCTGCCGCTGCTCCGTGCCCAGGTCCACCTTGAGGACGTAGAGCTTGTCGGCGTTGGGGTGGTCGGCGACCTCCAGCACGCGCCCGATCCGCAGGTCGAGCTTGGCGAAGTCGTCGTAGGTGATGGTCGGTTTCTGCGGATTCTCCGAAGCAGTCTCGGTCATGGGGTTCCTTTCCGGGTCTGGGGGGTAGTCTAGGCGACGCGGGCGCGGACGGCAAGGGGGCGGAAGGCGGGGATGAACGCAGCGCGGGCTGCGCCCGCTCCCAATTTCGATTCTCGACTTCTGATTTTCGATTGGGCTGACGCCCCTGCCACGGCCCCAATCGAAGTGGGCGCGGTTTGACGACCGGGGAACATCCTCGAAAAGGCGAGGGTCTTGCGCGTTTGCAGTGCAGAGGAACGCAGATCCGGAAAGAGCAGGGAAACCCTCAAGCGTCCCGTCGACATTTGCCCCCGGCACGCCCCGACGCCAAGCCTCTCTCGAGGCCCGGACCGGTCTGGTTGCTGAGGCCGTCCCACGGGACAGACAGCGTCCCGTGGGCATTGCCCCCGCGCGAGTTGGGGACCGGATGGGATATGCGAACACTTCCCGGACCCGGACCCGTCCCCGGACCCGTCAAGGGCCCGAGCACCCACCGCCTCAACCCCATCTGCGCCGCAAACGCGCAAGATCCTCGCTTTTTCGAGGATGTTCTCCGGTGCTCTAACGGCGTTCACTTCGATTGGGGCCATGGCAGGGGCGACAGCCCAATCGAAAATCCAAAATCGACAATCGAAATTGGGAGCGGGCGCAGCCCGCGCTATGCAATCCCCCAAATCTGTGTAATCCCCCTCTCTCCGAGCCTCGTCTTTCCTTTGCGCCTTTGCGTGAGGCGCTCGTCGCTTCCCGGCCGGGGCGGATTTTCTCCCGCCGTCGCACAATCCCCCCCGTCACCCGCATATAGTTCCGCAAAGGTGACCCGCGGGCCCGAGGAGCCGGGCCCGGGCGACCGGTTCGGACGGGGTATGAACGAATTGTTCAGCGAGGCGCGGCGGTCCGCGGTGGTCATTGTCGCTCACCCGGATGACGAGGTCATCTGGGGGGGAGGGATGATGCTGCGTCACCCGCACTGGGAGTGGACGGTCTTCAGCCTCTGCCGCGCGGACGACCGCGACCGCGCGCCCAAGTTCGCCCGCGTCTGCGACGCCCTGCGCTCCGCCCCGCTCATCAGCGACCTCGACGACGGGGCCCCCCTGGCCGAGATCGACGCCCCGCGCGAGATCGGCGGGCGGCTGCGTGAGGTCCTGGGGGAGCGGAGGTGGGACGTGTGCCTCACGCACGGGGCGGGGGGCGAGTACGGCCACCCGCGCCACGTGCAGGTGCACGCCCAGGTTCTCCGCGCCGCCGCGATGGGTTGGCTGGCGGTGGGGGAGGTATGGGCGTACGCCTGCGTCTGCGACCCGCGGACCGGGCACTGCCGCCCCGACCCCGCCGCCGACGCGCTGTTGGCACTTACCCCCGCCGAGCTGAGCGAAAAGAAGCGGCTCGTGCGGGACGTCTACGGGTACGCGGAGGACTCGTTCGAGGTGACGGCGTGCATCACCCCGGAGGCCTTCCGCCGATGCCCCCCCATGCAAGGAACCCAATCATGAAGGTGCTCGTGCTCTACGACTATCCCCCCAGCCCGGGCGGGCTGGCGACGCAGGGGGACCTGCTGTACCGCGGCCTGCAGGAGCTGGGCGTGGACGTGTTCCCCGCGCACTTCGAGAGCCCGCAGGAGAAGGAGTGGTACTACCGGTGGTTCAGCCCCGACGTGGTGGTGGGGATCGGCTACTGGGGGCACACCCCGCACCTGATCCTCCACCCGCAGCGCTACGGGGTCCAGCCGGTGCCGTGGCTCGTCGCGGACGGGTACGTGGCGCACCACCACGAGGTGCTCAACTCGCTCCCGCTGATCCTCGCGACGTCGACGTGGGTGAAGGAGATCTACGCCCGCGACGGGCTGGACACCTCGCGCTTCGAGGTCCTGCCCGTCGGGTGCGACACCGACGCCTTCATCCCCCGCGATCGCTCCGATCCGCAGGTCCGCGCCGTCCGCGAGTCCCTCGGGGTGGCGGAGGACCAGCTCCTGATCCTCACCGTCGGGGGCGACGCGGCCTCCAAGGGCGCGCAGGAGGTCATGCAGGCGTTGGCGCTGATCGACCAGGACGCCCCGGACTACAAGTACGTGTGCAAGGTCTGGCCCCAGCATCGCACGGAGGTCCAGAACTTCCACGACCAGCAGCTCGCGACGGACCTGGGGATCGAGAAGAACGTGGTGTACACCTCCGGGCGCATCAGCCGCAACTTCATGCCCTACCTGATGGCCGCCTGCGACATCTACGCCGCCCCCTCGCGCCTGGAGGGCTTCGGGATGCCCCAGGTGGAGGCGGGGGCGTGCGGGAAGCCCGTCATCGGGATCAAGGCCATGGGCATGCTCGACACGCTGGTGCACAAGGAGACGTCGCTGCTGGCGTCGGTGGCGCAGGAGGTCCGCGCCCGCGAGGCCATCGTCGGGGCCGACCACGGCTGCGAGGGCAACCATCGCGTCGTGTTCCGCCGGCCCCGCATCGTGGACTACCGCGCCAGCGTGCACGACATCGCCCGCCACCTCACCACGCTGATGGCGAACCCCGCCCTGCGGGACTCCATGGGCCGGGCCGGACGGCAGCGCGTGGTCGAGCGGTTCGACTACCGCGTCGTCGCCAAGCGGTTCGTGGACGTGGTGTCCGAGCGGCTGGGGGTGTCGTAGGATGTCGGTCGTCCCGCTGCACCGCTCGATCGAAGAGGCCCGCCGGGCGGCATTGCAGGTGCTGCACCACAACATGCATGGCCCGTACCGCAAACTGCCTCGGGCGGCGGGGTGGGGATACCCCGAACCCTACACCCGCGATCTGATGCTGGCGGCGCTGGGGGCGCTGGCGTCCAGAGACGCCAGGCTCCTCGCGTCGTTGCGGCGGGTGCTGGAGCACCTGGCGGCGAACCAGTCGCGGCACGGCAGCATCCCGTGGCGGGCCCCCGCTCCCCGGG
>JAWLCQ010000238.1:0-6355 GCA_041687095.1 Phycisphaerae bacterium
GATAATAGCCCAGCAGGTCACTGCGGGGTAGCGGTCGCGGGGGAGTCTGCGCCCCGGCAGGGGCGACTGAGGGATGGGCCCACGGCGCACCCTCAAGCGCCCCTGCCGGGGCTTGAGAAGAAGAAGAAAAGGAAGGGGGATGGGCCCGGGTCCCAGCAGTGAACTGCTGGGCTATTGTCACAGCGTCCCTGCCGGGACGCACGGAGACGCGTCCCTGGCGGGACGCCTGGAGACCGATCCCTGCCGCCCGCGAGGCCCGAGATGTGTAGAACAACGAGGTCAGGAGACCCCCAACGCATGCGTTTGAGGGCAGTGGATGCGATTGAGACGTCGCAGGCGTTTGGGGCGTCGCGGCGGAATCGCTCAGCGGAGCCGGTCGAAGACCACGCGGGCGAAGTTCGCGCCCAGCTTCTCGTACCCGTCCCCGCTGGGGTGCAGCAGGTCGGGGAGGTAGTCGGCGACGAGGGATTCGCCGAAGACCTTGAGCCCGTCGAAGTAGTGCACGTGGGCGTCCCCGCAGGCGCGGAGGCGTTGGACGGCGTCCTGGAGTTCGAGGCGCATCTGCGACAGCGACAGACCCACGGAGTTCGGGACGGTCTCGCGCGGGGGCGAGATGATGGGCGAGACCACCCCGATGGGGATCGTGCGGTGCTTCTCCCGGAGGATCTTGACGAACCCGAGGACGGCGGGGCGGAAGGTGCGGGGGCTCAGGGTGGATCCGCCCTGGATGTTGATGCCCAGCTTGAGGGTGATGACGTCGGCGGGCAGGTCGCGGATCATGCGGGCGACCATGGGGTCGAGGTGGCACTGCCCGCCGTAGCCCAGGCAGGTGAGGTTGAGGTTGCGTTTGCGGGCGACGACGGCGGGCCAGGTGCGGGCGGGGGAGTGGGCGGTGCGGCACATGGTGATGGAGCTGCCGTAGGTGATCCACTTCGGGCGGTCGTCGGGAACCGTGCGGACGGTGGCGCCGCTGTCGACGCGGAGGGCGTGGAGCGTGACGGGCCCGAACGGGGGCAGCCAGAGTTCGAGGGTCCTGGTCCCGGGGGGCAGGGCGTCGAAGGTCACGAGCATCGCACCGCTGTCGATGCGGACGGAGGCGAGGAGCTTGCCCTCGGAGGTGACGTCGAAGGAGCGGGGCTCGGGGAAGGGGGCGACCTCGAGCTGCAGCGTGCGGGCGTCGGTCGCGAACCGCAGGCGCACGCCGGCGGGCATCTCGGCACGGGGGGGGAGGGCGTCATCGGGGGCGAACAGGGCCTTCTCCGCCACCGGCAGCCGCCAAGGCTTCACCCATGCCTCGCCCCGTTCGAGGGAGACGGCGCCTTCGAACATCCGGTCGGTCAGTCGCACGGTCTTCATGGCGGGACTCCTCTGTGCCTGGGGTCGCGGGGGTGCAGCATACCACGGGACGTTGAGAGAGGGTACGGGGGTCTGGCCGCAAAATGGTTGGGCGCCGGGCGGGGAGGGTTGGATGGCATCAGGAACCCGCCGGGACCGTCGAAATCCGAAATGCGAAGCACGAAATCCGAAACAAATCCGAAACCCGAAGGGCCGAAATCCCAAACTCGGCCCCGCCACAGGACGCTTCGCTTGCCTCGCCGACTCCCGCAGAGACTCCCGCAGACCCGGAGCCCGTTTCTGTCATTCGGATTTGCCGTTTTGAATTTGTTTCGGATTTCGGGTTTCGAGTTTCGGATTTGGGACCCCCCACGCGCGATGCCGTGACCAAGGGCCCACCGAAGACCGGCCACACCCAGGGGCGGGGGAATTTCGCGCGGGCCATCGAATCTCGCCCCCCGGATCGGGTATTCTGTGGGGTTCGTGAGACGAATTCTGGACTCCCGCGGGCGCGTCGCGGCCCGCCAACGCCGATAGGACATAGAGAAGAGAGAGCATACATGCGGATCGCGCTGATCGGCCCGCCGCAGTCGGGCAAGTCGACCCTGTTCGCCGCCGTCGCCCAGGCGGGAGGCTCCCACGTGGACCTCTCGCGCCCCGACCAGCCCCACCTCGCGGTGGTCAAGGTCCCCGACGACCGCCTTGGGTGGCTGACGGAACTCTACAGCCCCAAGAAGATCACCCCCGCGGAGCTGGAGTTCCTCGACCTGCCCGGGTTCGACCTCCGCGACGAGGCCGGGCGCGCCCGCTCCAAGGCCCACTGGGCGGCGATGCGGCAGGCGGCGATGCTCGTGCTCGTCGTCCGCGCCTTCGACAACGCCGCCGTCGCCGCCTACCGCAGCCGCACCGACCCCCACGCCGACGTGCAGGAACTGCTGGGCGAACTGCTCTTCGCCGACCTCGAACAGGTCGCCAACCGCATCGAGAAGCTCGAGGCCACCGTCAAGAAACCCACCGCCGACCGCGACGAGAACCTCCGCGAACTCGACCTCATGCGCCGCCTCCGCGACACCCTCGAGAACGAACGCCCCATCTCCGAGGCCATCCAGACCGACGCCGAGGCCAAGCTCCTCCGCTCCTTCAGCTTCCTCTCCCAAAAGCCCCTGCTCGTCGTCCTCAACTGCGACGAGTCCGACATCGGCAACGGGCAGGAGGAGCCGCTCGCCGGGGTGACCGCCATCCGCCTGTCGGCGAAGATCGAGGAGGAGATCGCCCAGCTCGACCCCGAGGAGCGGACGGAGTTCCTCCGCGACCTGGGGCTCGACAGCCCCGCCCGCGACCGCCTCATCCGCGCCTGCTACGACAAGGTGAACCTCATCAGCTTCCTCACCGCCGGGGAGCCCGAGGTCCGCGCCTGGTCCATCCCCGCCGGGACAGACGCCGTCAACGCCGCCGCCGAGATCCACTCCGACATCGCCCGCGGATTCATCCGCGCCGAGACCGTCGCCTTCGACGACCTCAAGGCCGCCAAGGACATGAAGGGCGCCAAGGCCGCCGGAAAGGTCCGCCTCGAAGGCAAGACCTACGTCGTCAAGGACGGGGACGTGATCTACTTCCGGTTCAACGTGTGACGCGTGCTTGCGGAATGAGGGCGGGCGCCCGCATCGGAGACATGGAAGCTGAGACGAACAACCCGAGGCCTCCCCGCGCGTGGTGGCAGCGCCTGGTGCGCTGGGGGGCCCTCCTGTCGCTCCTGCTCGCCGCCGCCTACTTCGCCCTGCCTTGGTGGGCCCCCACAAACCTCCTCCGCGACCGCCTCGTCGCCGACCTCCAGCGCCAGGTCCACGCCCCCGTCACCGCCGACTCCCTCTCCCTGAGCTGGGCCAACGGGATCGAGCTGCGGGGCCTCGCCATCGCCCAGCCCCCCGGGTTCGGGGAGGGCGACATGGTCCGCATCCCCCGCATCCACGCCGACTTCGCCCCCCTCTCGCTGCTCCTCCGCCGCCGCATCGCCTGGATGGAACTCCACCACCCCCAGATCCACGCCCGGATCGGCCCTGACGGGCAGCTCAACCTCGCCGCCCTCCAGAACCTTCAGTCCGACGTCGTCACCGACCGCACCCTCGTCCGCGACGGGTCCGTCCTGCTGGACCTGCACGGGGAGGCGCGGGACCTGCGGCTGCACGTGCGGGACGTCCAGCTCCACGCCGGACGCGACGGGGCGCCCGAGACGATCACCATGTCCGCCGACCTGGAGCAGCGCGGGGGGCTGGCCCCGGTGAGCCTGCGGCTGCACCGCGGGACGCCCCGCTCCGCCGCCGCCGCCACCGCCCGCTTCACCTTCGGGGCCATCGAACTCGACGAGCTGCCCCTCCTCCCCTTCCTCCAGCCCGCCATCCGCACCCTCAAGGGCCGCTGCAGCGGGGCCCTCGTCCTCAACGTCGACCACCGCAACCGCATCGACCGCTTCGACCTCGACCTCGCCATCCGCCGCCTCGACCTGCAGCCCCACGGGCACGTGGTGCTCCCCCTCGTCGACCAGGCCCTCCTCCGCCTCTCCGCCAACTACGACGTCGCCACCGGGCAACTCACCGTCCCCGCCGCCCACGTCCGCCTTCCGGGCGTGGACCTGCAGGCGGCGGGCGAGCTGTGCCTCGACGCCTCGCACGGGCGCATCGTCCACCTCTCCCGCCTGTCGCTGGAGGGCGAGCTGCAGCCCCACGCCCTCAGCGGGCTGCTCCGCGGGGCGCCCGAGCTGCCCGGGGGCGTGACGGTCCGCGGGCCCGTGGGGGTGCGGGCGGCCATCCGCCAGGACGGGGAGGCGTACGACCTGGCCCTGTCCGCCGACGCGCGCGACGCGGTCATCGCCCTGCCCACCCACGTCCTCAAGCCCGCCCACCGCCCCCTCGCCGCCGCCCTCGCGGGGCGGCTGGACCTGCGGACGTGGAACCTCGACCTGCCCGACCCCGCGCGCAACGTCCTGGTCCTGGGCGGGAACCGGGCGCACGGATCGGGCACGGTGACGGGCCTGCTCCGCGTCGCCCAGCGGTGGGCGGACCCCAACGCCCCCGTCACGCTCGACCGCGTGCTGTCCGAGCTGCGGAACCTGCGGTGGCGGGGCGAGTGCGGCGTGGGCGACCTCGACGCCCTCCGCGACCTCCACCCGACCCTCGCCCGCTGCCTCCGCGACGTGCGGCTGGACGGGGAGGTGACGGCCCTGCTGGTGCTGGCGCCCGACGCCCCCACGCCCGTGCGGCTGGTCCTCGCCGTGCCCGAGGGCGCCACGCTGCACGTCCCCGGCGCGCTGGCCGTCTCCCCCACCGACCGCCTCCGCATCGACCTGTCCGGGACGCCCCTGTGGGGCCCGGCGACGGGGCTGGCGAACGGGCACGTCACGCTCTCCGCCGCCGGGGGGCAGATCGATGCCTCCTCCATCCGCATCGTCACCGCCCCGCCCCACGAGCCCCCCGCCGTCGAGATCTCCGGGGAGTTCGACGCGATCCACCTGCAGTCCGTCCTGCACTG
Organism: Phycisphaerae bacterium; assembly: GCA_041687095.1. Taxonomy (GTDB): domain Bacteria; phylum Planctomycetota; class Phycisphaerae; order SM23-33; family SM23-33; genus JAWLCQ01. Next base: position 4,861 of record JAWLCQ010000238.1, read on the forward strand.
CCTTCCGCCGCTGCGGCCGATCGGGCACGCCGTCCGCGGGCACGTCGATGGGCAGGTGCACGCGACGGTGAGCGCGGAGGCGTTCGACGTCGACGCGTGGCTCGATGCGACGGACCTCGACCTCCGCCTCTCCGACCGCCTGCACAAGCCCGCACGCCGGCGCCTCACCGCCTCCGTCCAAGCCTACCGCCGCCCCCACGCCGCCGGAGGCACGCTCGAACTCGAAACCGCCTTCGCCTCGCTGCTCGCCGAACTCTCCGCCCGCGGACCCCTGCACGCGCCCGATTCCCTCCAGGCGACGTGGGACACCACCGTCCGCGACGCCAACAACCTCCTGTCGGCCGTGCCCATGGCGACGACGCTCCTGGACGGGCACGAGGTGTCGGGCCCCTTCCGCGCGACGGGCCGCCTGCACCTCACCCCCATCGCCGCCGAGGGCGAGTTCACCTGCATCGCCGACGACCTCGCCTACGCCTCCCCCGACCGCGCCCGCCGCAAGCGGTCCGGCGACCCGCTGCGGGTGGGCGGGACGTTCCGCGTGCGGAACCTCCCGGCCTCCGGCCCCCCCTCCCTCGACGCCAACGCCACCGTCGTCTACGGCGGGTCGCGGGCTGTGGTCGAACTCGCGACCCCGTTGGCGTTCCGCTTGTCCCTGCTGCCCGACCCCACCGGGAGCGTCGGCGGGGAGCCCCACGCGCCCGCCCCCCCCGCCCGCGTCCTGGGCGGGCCCCCGGCGGGCCTGCGGATCACGGGGCGGCTGACGGCGGCCCTCGATCCGCCGCTGCGCTCGCTCCTGCCGGAACTCGACCGCCTCGCCGCCGCCCACGGCCTGCGGGGCGTCCTCGACGCCTCCCTCACCCTCTCCACCGACGATGACGCCCTCCGCCTCCGCGGGCAGGTGGACGCGGGGGGCCTGTCGGCCGCCTCCGAGGGCGTGCCCGGGCTCGGGCGGGTGACCAAGGCCCCTGACCTGCCCGCCGCCGTCCGCTTCGACGCCACGCTCCACCCCGCCGCCCGCACGCTGCAATGCACGCATCTGCGCGGGCGGGTGGGGGACCTGCACGTCACGGCCGCGGGAACGCTGGACCTGCCCTCCGCCCTCTCCCCGGGCGCCCCCGCCCACCTGCGCGAGCTGCGTGCGGCGGTGTCCACGGAGCACCTGGACCGCCTCCGCCTGCTCCTGCCCGACCTGGAGCCCTACGACCTCCGCGGGGACGTGTTCCTGGACGTCGACTTCGCCGACGCCAACGGAACCCCCACGATCCGCCGCGCCGCCTGGGCCTCGGAGGAGCTGTCGGCCGTGCTGGGCGGCAAGCCCGTGTTCCTGTCGGGGCAGGCGACGCTGCGGGACCTGCGACTGCCCGCTCCCCCAAGGCAGGCAGCGTTGCCCGCGAGCAGCGCCCCGTCCGCCGCCCCCGACGGGCCCGCCCTTGCCCCCGCCCTCGCCCACGTGCGGGTGGAGCGATGCGAGTTCCGCATCGGGGACAGCCACGGC
>JAWLCQ010000239.1:0-6320 GCA_041687095.1 Phycisphaerae bacterium
CGCCGCCTTCCTCGGGCGGTTGGCGGTCATCCCGTACTTCCCCATCAGCGACATGATGCTGCGGCAGATCATCCGCCTGCAGTTGCGGCGGATCGAGAAGCGCCTCGCCGAGAACCAGGCCATCCGCTTCGCCTACGACGACGCCGTCGTGGACCTCATCCGCACGCGATGCACCGAGGTCGAGAGCGGGGCCCGCGTCGTCGACGCCATCCTCACCCATTCGGTCCTCCCGGCCGTGTCGCGGGAGTACCTGATGCAGGTGATGGACGGCAAGGAGGTCCGCGAGGTGAAACTCGCCGTCGCCGACAACGACTTCCGCTACGAGTTCGCCTGAGACACCGCATGAAGCTCTGGATCGACATGTACGCTGCCCCCGACCCGGTCCCGCAGGCCGCCACGCAGGTGCGTGCGGCCGGGACGACCGGGCCTGCGCTGAGTTCGAACGCCTCGAGCGGGACCCACCGGCCCGTCGTGGGGTCCGGGTCCGTCATGAGTGCGCTCTACGGGTTCAAGATCGAGGTGGAGAAGCCCGACTTCGGGGATCAGCAGTGGCGGATCGTGCAGGACTACTCGTGCGGCCGCTGGAAGGAGCTGGTGGCGTGGACGTCGGGGAAGTGGTACGAGCAGCGGGACCACAAGCAGCAGCCGGCGATGCGGTTGGTGGACCCGACGCAGTCCCACTCGGTGTGCTTCCTGCGGGACTACGCGTTCGGGAAGGGCGACTGCTACTTCCGCACCGGGGCCCCGGGGCGGTGGCGGATCATTCCCAAGGACCCGCCCCCCGACGTGCAGGACCGCGTGTGGGTGGGGTTCGCGGTGAAGGGCAACCTGGACTGCGGGCTGGGGGGCGAGGTGGCGCTGGTGTACGTGGTGCGGGTGTCGGACCCGCGGGAGGGCTTCTTCTTCGCGATGAGCACGGCGCGGCTGGGCATTCTGGGGGGGTGGTCGGGGGGCGTGGCGCTGGTGGTGGTGACGGGGATCCGCGGCCCGAAGGAGCTTGACGGGCACCTGCAGAGCGGAACGGACTGGACCCTCTCCCTCGCCGCCAAGTGGGACGCCGTCTTCAAGCTCGCCAACGTCCCCAAGGTCAACGAACTTCGCCGCTGCGCCAAGCTCGTGCAGTGCGTGCGGGACAGCACGGACTCGCTGGTCTCCCTGGGCAAGAACGCCCTGGCGCTGTCGACGATCGACTGGGAGGAGCCCGGGGTGAACGTGTACGACATCGTGGGCGGGGGGGTGAACGTGGGCGTGTACTACTACGTCAGCCGCTGCTTCCCGTACGACCCGGTGGCGGCGGAGCAGAACGCGTCGAAGAAGGCCCCCGTGCCCTCCCCGACGAAGTCCCCGACCCCGACTCCGACCCCGACCCCGAAACCGAAGTAGAACCCCGCATCCGGCGGGGGCGGTGGAACCGCCTCCCCGGGAAGGAAGGGTAGCGATCGCCATGGCCGTGACACAGCAATACCGAGAACTCGCCGTCGGGACCCCCCTGGGGGCGGACGTGCTGCTGCTGCGGGGCATGACCTACAGCGAGGAGCTGGGCCGCCCCTTCGCGATGAGCCTGGACCTGCTGAGCGAGAGCCCCTCGATCTCGTTCGACGACATCGTGGGGCAGAACGTGACGGTCCGCCTGGAGACGCCCAGCGAGGCCCTGCCCACGCGGTACTTCAACGGGTACGTCAGCGCGTTCACCCGCGTGGGGACGGTGGGGGGGTACTTCTCCTACCGCGCGGAGGTCGTCCCCTGGATCTGGTTCCTCACCCGCACCAGCGACTGCCGCATCTTCCAGAACCTGACCGTCCCGGACATCATCCAGCAGGTCTTCCGCGACCAGGGGATGGACGACTTCGAGGTCCGCATCGAGGGGACGCACCAGCCCTGGGAGTACTGCGTGCAGTACCGCGAGACGGACTACCACTTCGTCACGCGGCTGATGGAGCAGGAGGGGATCTACTACTACGTGCGGCACGAGAACGGGAGGCACTTCCTGGTCCTCGCCGACTCCCTCAACGCCCACGAGCCGCTGGGGGGCTACGCGGAACTGCCGGTCCTCAACGAGGAGCGGATGCGGACCGCGCAGGACATGGAGTACGTCTACGGGGTGAGCCTGACCTGCCAGGTGCAGCCCGGGGCGTACGCGCACACGGACTACGACTTCGAGAACCCCAAGAAGAACCTCCAGGCCCGCAGCCAGATCCCGCGCCCGCACGCGGCGTCGACGTTCGAGATCTACGACTACCCCGGGGAGTACCGGGAGTTCGGGGACGGGGAGACGGCGGCGCGGTGGCGGGTCGAGGAGATGCAGGCGCGGCACTGGGGGCTCAGCGCGCAGAGCAACGCCCGCGGGATCGCCGCCGGGCACAAGCTCCAGCTCCTCAGCGACTGCCTGCCCGAGAACGTCGAGTGCCTCATCACGGCCGTGCACATCGACGCGGCGGTGGACGTGTTCGAGTCGTCGGGCGCGGCGAAGGGGGGCGGGCGGCGGTTCCGCTGCTCGTTCAGCGCGATGAAGGCGGACGAGCAGTTCCGCCTGCCGCGCACGACGGCCAAGCCCGTCATCCCGGGGGCGCAGACGGCGATCGTGGTGGGCAAGAGCGGGGAGGAGATCTGGACGGACGAGTACGGGCGGGTGAAGGTGCAGTTCCACTGGGACCGCTACTCGGGCGGGGACGAGAACAGCTCCTGCTGGGTCCGCGTCGCCCAGACGTGGGCGGGCAAGAAGTGGGGCGCGGTGCACATCCCGCGGATCGGGCAGGAGGTCATCGTCGAGTTCCTCGAGGGCGACCCCGACCGCCCGATCATCACCGGGCGGGTCTACAACGCCGACTGCATGCCCCCCTACGAGCTGCCCACCTACGGGACGATGAGCACCGTCAAGTCCTCGTCGAGCAAGGGCGGCAGCGGGTTCAACGAGATCCGCTTCGAGGACAAGGCGGGGGAGGAGAACCTGTTCATCCACGCCCAGAAGTCCCAGGACAACCGGGTGAAGGGCGACTCGCGGGAGTTCGTGGGCAACCACCGCCACCTGATCGTCAAGGGCGACCAGCGGGAGAAGGTGGACGGGAAGCTCGGGGTGACGGTGGGCGACAGCCACGACGAGAAGGTGAGCATGAAGTACGCCCTCGACGCCGGGCAGGAGATCCACCTCAAGGCGGGGACCAAGCTGATCCTCGAGGCCGGGGTGCAGATCTCGCTGAAGGTGGGGGGCAACTTCATCGACATCGGCCCGGCGGGGGTGAGCATCACCGGGACGATGGTGAACATCAACAGCGGCGGGTCGGGGGGCTCGGGGAGCGGGGCGAGTCCCGAGGAGCCCGAGGAGGCCCTGACGGCGGATCCGGGGGAGGTCAGCCAGGCGTCGGGGCGGTCGCACCAGAAGGCCCCGGTCGATCTGGGCTCGGCGGAGGTGGAGTCGATGAAGACCTCCTGGATCGAGATCGAACTCAAGGACGACGAGGGCAACCCGGTCCCGGGCGAGCGGTTCAAGGTCGTCAGCAAGGACGGGGTGGAGCTGGACGGGCAGACGGACGAGGAGGGCAAGGCCCGGGTGGCGGGCCTGGAGGCCGGCGACGCCGACATCCGTTTCCCCGACATGGACAACGACGAATGGGACCGCGGGTAAGGAGCCCCCGTCATGGCCATCAACCACCGATGCAAGGACAACGACCACATCGCCGCCCTGGCGGCGAAGTATAAGCTCCGCAACTGGGAGACGCTGTGGAAGGCGAACGCGAAGCTCCAGCAGGTCCGCGCCAACCCCAACCTCCTGTTCAAGGGCGACGCGCGCCACGAGGGGGACACGGTCGAGATCCCCGAGGCCAAGGACAAGAAGGACGGGGGGGCGACGGAAACCGCGCACAAGTACATCGTGCCCGCCCAGAAGCTCTTCCTTCGCCTGCGGATCCTCAACGAGCGGTTCCAGCCCGTCACCGACGCCCCGTTCACGCTCCTCCTGCCCGACGGGGTCCAGCCCATCGAGGGCAAGACCGACGCCAACGGGCAGATCGAGCAGGAGATCTCCCGCACCGCGCAGCGGGCGGTGCTGACGATCCGGGTGAAGGCGTCCGACACCGATCCGCCGCCCAAACCGGGCGAGAAGGCCGCGGGCGGAGCGGCCCTGCGCGGGGACGTGCCCATCCAGTGGACGCTGCAGATCGGGAAGCTCAACCCCATCGAGGAGTACGCCCCGACGGTGCACTGCGTGAGCGGGGTCCAGCAGCGGCTCAACAACCTGTGCATCAACGCCGGGCCCGTGGACGGGATTCTGGGGCCCAACACGCAGGCGGCGGTGACGGCGTTCCAGAAGCTCTTCGGGCTGGATGAGACCGGCGTTCCCGACATCCTCAAGACGCAGAACAAGCTGTTCGAGGTCCACGACAAGCCCGATTCGATCGTGAAGACCGCTCCCGCCGGGGCGGCGGCGGGGACGTGACCGCGGGCGCACCGGCGAAGGAGGACCCATGCCAGCCAATCCCGGACGAAACCTGAACTCGAAGTCCAAGATGCCCACCGCCACCGGCGACATCGGGCACGTCGCGCCCGACTTCAAGGACCGCAAGCACTTCAACGCCCTGGTCATCCGCCCGGAGTACCGCATCTCCCTGCGCCTGGGGCGGATCGAGGAGATGTTCGCCCACGCCCCCAACACCCCCGAGGGGCGGATGGAGCGCCTCCAGGTGCTGGGGCTGTTCTACTTCCCGCTCAGCCACGGGCGGGCGCGGGCGGCGTTCGACGGGCTCCCCGCGGCCGGGACCCGCCAGGCCGTCCCCGGGGCGTGGGCCTACTTCAAGACCAAGATCCTCAACAACGCCTCCGACGCCGACGCCGACCAGGAGATCCAGAAGCGCCTGGCGGAGTGGGTGGTCGCGGGCGGGGCGCTGCCCCCGGCCGCCGACGACCCGGCGAACCCCGCCGAGGCGAACTTCGCCCGCCTCCGCCTGCCCGGGTGCTTCACCTTCATGGACACCTACGCCGGGGCCATTGAGAACGGCAACGAGGACGCGGGATACCCCTCGGGGTGGACGGACGACCTGTACGACCGCGAGCAGAAGTACTACGACGACAACCCCGCCCTGGGGAAGATCCCCCTCGTCGCCACCGTCGAGAAGCGCGACCCCGAGACCGCCGAGTGGAAGCCCGTCAAGGACGCGTGGGTCTACCTCCAACTCCTGGAGCCCTACGCCCTCCCCGCCTTCGACGCCGCCCGCGACGTCACCAGCCAGCTCAACGCCCCGCCCCTGCGGGGCAGCACGATCGGGAGCAACCCCGCGGGGAACCCCGTCGAGCCCGAGACCGCCAACGGGGCCGGCCCGAAGAAGACCGTCGACGACGCGATGAAGAAGCACAACAACAAGCACCCCACCAACCTGGACGACAAGGATCCCCAGGTGGACAACTGCCCCAAGGCGTGGGGGGGCAAGGCGCAGCACGGGACGCCCAACGACGGCAGCAACGTCGCGGACTGGATCTTCAAGACCGCCAGCACGGACCACTTCAACACCCAGACCGCCCGCACCAAGGACCACAAGCCCTACCCCGCCGCCCAGACCGTCGCCCCCGACGGGGTCAGGCACAAGCACGCCGTCAAGGCCAAGACCAACGAGGACGGGGAGGCGGGCGTCGTGTTCATGCCCTCCCGCTGCGGGGGGGACCGCTACCGCTTCCGCGCGTACGTCGGGCCCGACACCCTCGACAGCGACGGGACGGGCATGTCCGCCGTCAACGTCGACACCGGGACGCTGGTGACGTGGAGGCACGTGCGGATCAGCCGCTACGTCCGCCAGGACGTCACGGGCGTCGCCCAGCGGCTGATCGACGACATCAACGCCCACACCGGCGCGGTCGTCGACGCCGACAAGATCCGCGAGTGGGTCTACGTCGCCAAGCCCAAGCCCAACCCCCCGGGAGGGTACGACCAGGTCGGGATGCCCACCGTGGACTTCGGGCTCCGCCACGTGGACGTGGGGCTCACGGGCTCGGCGTTCGACCGCCTGCCCCCGGGGTTCGCCAAGGCCTTCATCGAACTCGAGATCGATCGCGGGGCGCAGCTCCCGGAGACCCTGACCGCCGCCGAGTGGAACCGCGCCCGGGCGACGGCGAAGGCGTCCGCCCAGGCCAATCTCGGCGGGGCGAACATCCACCTCGACAAGCTGTTCTACGACGACCTGCCCGCCGCCACGTTCACCGTGGACAACGCCTGCGCGCTGCTCCCGATGCGGATCACGGCCGTCTACAACGCCGCCCTCACCCCCGCCGAGGCCGCCCAGGAGTACGGGGTCGGCGGCAACACGCAGGCCAACTGGAACAGCGTCCTGTGGGCG
>JAWLCQ010000240.1:0-6316 GCA_041687095.1 Phycisphaerae bacterium
ACTCGCAATCGCAAGGCCCTCCATCCAGTAGCCCGTGAACACCACGTCCGTCTCGCCGTACCCGAAGGCGTTCTTGATCTCGCGGAAGCGGGCGGACGTGGGGTCCCCGTCGCGGCTGTTGGGGAGCATGTCGTAGAGCATGAGTTCGGTGTGGACGAGGCGGCGGGAGGCGGCGATCGCGTCCTTGTCGCCCTTCATCTTGTCCCCGAAGAACGTGCCCATGTACCCGAAGGCTTCGCCTCGCATCAGCTCCAGCGTGCTGGGGGGCAGGCGGTCCAGGAGGCTTTCGCCCGGGATGTGGACCTCCCAGTCGCCCTCGCCAAAGCAGCCCGCCGTCGCCCAACTCCCCCACACCGGGCTGAACCCGAAGCTGGAGATGTGCACGAGGAGGAACGGGCGGCCCAGGCGGCCATGCCGCTGGGTGATGACGTACATCCGCTTGAGCAGCTCGCGGGTGTCGAGGTTGTGGTAGCTCCCGCGGAGGCGGCCGGTCCCGTCGAACCAGCCCGACCCGTTGAGCAGGTTCACGTCGGGCCCGTCGGACCCGTAGGACTCGTCGATGTAGTAGCCCGCGTACCCGTGCAGGTCCATCCACCACGCGAGGGTCGCCGCCGCCCAGTCGCGGTAGGTGGCGACGGGCTTGATGGGCCCCCAGCGGGAGGGCATGTTCGCCCAGTCCTCGCCCAGGATCTTGACGGCGGGGCTGGTGTTGGAGACCACCCAGGGCATGGGGTGCATGACGGTGAACTGCGGGTTGGTGTAGGGGAGGGGGAGCTTGTTCTGGTTGCGGGCGGCGGCGTCGGTGGGGGCGCGGTCGATGATCTCCTGCGACGGGTCGTCCCAGGCGATCACGAGCTTGCCGTTCTGGGCCTTGGCGTCGTTGAGGCCCCACCACCCGTCGAACCAGAAGTAGTTCCACTCGTCGCTGAGGGCGTAGTTTCGCCAGCCCGGCTGATAGGGCTTGGTGGGGGTGGGGAGCAGGCAGAACTCGATGGGGCTGTCCCCGTTCTGCACGCCCCCGGGCGTCCTCAGGCGGACCTGCAGGTGGACGACGCCCTGGTCATCGCGGGTGATGACGGTGAGGGACTCCCCGGGCTTTTCGGTCCATCCGCGGGTGTGGTCGGCGGACCAGGTGAAACCGGCGGCGCTGTCGCCCACCCACACGTAGGGCACGAGCGTGCCCATGATCTCGTCGTCGCGGACGCTCCGGCTCTCCCAGAGGAGGCCCGTCCCCTCGGGCAGCTTCGCCTGCCCGGTGGGCAGGAGCATCCGGGCGGCGATCTCGGGCTTCAGCGGGATGTCGAGGATGAGGGACTCGGGGAAGTCGCCCTGGGACTTGGGGTCCGCCCCGCGGCGGAGGGCGAACTTCATCAGCCCGTCGTAGTCCAACTCGCACGACACGTCGAGGAAGCTCCCGCCGCTCACCTCCAGGCGGGCGGCCCAGGCGGCGGCGGAGGCGTGGACGTTGGGTTGGGCCTTGGGGGCGGACTTGGGCTCGGTGAGCTTCACCGCCTCCGCTCCATTGCCCGCCAGCAGCGTGACGGGCCCGGCGAGCAGGTCGCGGCCGTTGACGGTGATCTGCTTGGGCAGGCCCGACGGGGCGAGGGTGATCTTGCGCCCGGCGATGTCGATGCTCCCGTCGCGGCGGACGTAGACGGGCGTCCAGGGGGGCATGACGCAGTCGGTGACGCCTACGTGGGTGTTCAGGAAGTCCAGCACGCGGCCCTGGCGGGCGGCGAAGGGGCGGTTGACGGTCTCGTCGTTGAGGTCCAGGCGGTTGAACTTCGCCTCGGCGGAGGAGAGTTCCTCGCCCGCGGCGTCGAGGGCCTTGGCGCGGAGGACGAACTGCCCGAAGGGCGTGTCCGCGGGCAGGTCCACGCGGGCGATGGAGAGGTCCTTCTGGAACCGCTCCAGCCGCTGCGTCAGCAGGACGGTGTCGGGGGCGTCCGCGGTGGCGAGTTCGACGACGACGGCGGCGGGCATGACCCCGCCGAGGCGCAGCGACCAGATGTCCGCCTGCACTTCCAGCGCCTGGGCGAGCTGTCCGTAGCGGGCGGTGACGGCCATCTCGCGGGGGGGCGAGACGGTTTCCTTCATCGCCTCGATGGTGGCGGCGCGGGCGCCGGCGTGGGTGGGGTCGAAGCGGAGGTACTGGTGGTACCACACGTCGGGCCCATCGGCGGAGGCGACGCGGAGTTCCGCGTGCCCGCGCTTGCCCGCGAAGCCGTCGGGGGACTGCAGGTTCAGCGCCTTGCGCTCCCCGGGGGCGAGTTGGACGGTCTGTTCCGCGCGGGCGAGCACGTCGTCGGCCGACTCGCCCGTCACGACGGCGGAGACGGTATAGGACTGCTTGCTCTCCGTCGTGTTGCGGAGGGCGAGGGAGGCGGCGAGCTGTCCGTCGTGCAGCGCGCCCAGGTCCAGCCACTGCACGCCCGGGGCGCCCTTGCGGAGTTGGAGGCGGCCCATGGAGTCGCGGGCGATGAACGGGCCCCCGCGGAGCGACCAGGCGCGCTGCGGCCAGGAGCGGACGAAGTTCGCCCGCCACGTCTGCCCCTCGGCGAACCCGGCGGGGTCGAGGTCTTGGATATTGATCGAGCCCTCGATGTACCACTCCTCCTGGGTCTGGGTGGTCTGCAGCTCGATGCGGGGGTTGTACCCGGGCTCGGTGAGCCCGATCTCGGGCATGACGCGGACGTCATGGATGGCCCCGTAGGCGTTGAAGCAGAGCTGGTAGATGATGGTCTTCCCGCCCGTGTTGTCGGGCGAGAGGTACAGTTCGACGTCGCTGTCGAGGTAGACGGCCGAGTCGCGGAAGCGGTTCTTGGCGCCGTACCACTGGGGCTTTTCCTTGAGGCAGCGGTAGGCGAAGTAGATCCGCTCGGCGTCGTAGGCGACGTAGGCGATCGTGGAGGGGTACGCGAAGGTCTTGCCCCACTGGGCAAGGCTCGTCACCGCCGACGCCTGCTCCCATTCGGTGGGGTCGAACTTGCCGTCGATGACGGGCGCCTTGGTGACCGCACTGAGCGTGAGCAGGGGGGTGGCAGGGGGGGCCTTCCAGTCCAGCCCCTCCCCGTTTCCGATCGCCTCGTCCGCTCCCCACGCCGCGCCCCCCGCCGCCATCGCCACAACCCCGACCGCACAGACAAGCCAGTTCCGCATCCTGCCACCTCTTTCCAGCCGAGTGGTGTTGTCGCGGCGGAACGCGGACCGGCGTCCCGACCGTTCCCATCCGCCGCCGCGTACTCTACCGGTTCGCGGGGCGAAGAGCAATGGGTGTGAATAGCTTGAGGTGTGGTAACCGTTCACGCCTGTGCATGCGGCGACGGAAGTCAGAAGAAACAGCCGGAGAGAAGGGGATTAGACAGATTTCAGGATTGCAAAGATGGGAGAACAGGGAGGGGTTCTTCTCGTCAATCTGTGCAATCTCAGAATCTGCGTAATCCCTTTCTTCGGGGCTGTTTCTTCTCTTCGCGCCTTCGGCGCTGTCAGTGAAGACGTGAACGGTTACGAGGTGTGAGGCTGTGAGGCCGTGGGGGGCATCGGCCTCCTTTTCCCCGGTCCGCCGGCCGTCCGGCGCGGTTACAGGTGCAGGCGGTTTTCGGGTCACCGATAACGAAAGGACGGAGCGATGGTTCACAGGGCTGGGATCGGAATGCTGGCGGTGCTGGTGATGGTTGGGGTCTCGTTCGCGGCCGGGGACGACGCGGCCAAGCCGCGCGAGCGGAAGATCTACGGGCACTACATGGGGTGCTTCGTCTCGGGGGCGGGGGCGATTTACTCGCACTCCCACAGCGGGCTGGGGACGATGGACTGCCCCGCCAAGATCCGCGACGGAAAGCCCCTGGAGCGCAACCTCGCCGCCTGGGCCGCCACCTCCCCCGGGGGCACGTACCGCAACTTCGACCTCGCCCCGTACGACAAGCGCCTCTCGCTGGAGGACGCCGCCGACCTCGAACTCCGCCGGGCGATGCGGATCGGGCTCGACGGGTTCACCTTCGACGCCTGGGCCGGGGGCGAGGGCGCCCGCGAGCTGTTCAACCTGATGATGAAGATCTGCGAGGAGAAGGACTACCCCTTCGAACTCACCATCACCCTCGACGCGTCGTGCCTGAAGAATGACACCGGCGGGGTCCGCGGGTCGTACGTCCGCGAGATCAAGTGGCTCATCGAGACGCACGGGAAGAGCCCCAAGCTCGCGCGGCGCGATGGAAAGGTGCTCATCATGGGCTACCAGTCCGCCTGGCCGTGGGTGCAGCACCTCTGGGACCACTGCTACGCCAAGGGCATGAACAAGGAGGAGGCCCAGAAGGAGGTCGCCCGCCTCCGCGCCTGCGAGGAGGGCTGGAACCTCGTGGGCTCCTCCATCCGCGACCTGGAGAAGCAGATCGGCGAGCCGATCTACTGGGAGTTCTGCCTCTCGGCGTTCAACCACAACGTCGGGACGAAGTTCCCCGAGGGCGGCCTGGCCAAGGCGGCCGGCATCATCGCCAAGGCCGTCCCCGCCGTCGGGTCCTTCAGCCACCTGGGCGACGAGCACGGCGAGGTCGTCAAGGCCGTCCTCGACGCCGGGGCCGAATGGTCCCAGCCCATGTGGCTGCAGTACGAGAACTACGGGTGGTATCAGGCGGCGAGCCCGGGGACGGACTGGATCCGCGGCAACTGGGCGGCCGCCCGCGAGCAGCCCTCCACCCTCATGCAGTACATCACCTGGAACGACTACCACGAGTCCACCAACCTCACCCCCGGGATCAACTCCCGCTACGCCTACTACGACCTGACGGGCTACTTCATCCAGTGGTGGAAGACCGGCGAGGAGCCCAAGGTCGATCGCGACCGCATGTACATCTTCAGCCACAAGTTCGCCAAGGGCGGGAAGATCTTCCCGTTCAAGGGCAAGGCGGACAAGGACAACGTCATCGAGGTCCTGACGATCCTGCCCGAACCGGCCCGCCTCCGCGTGCCTGGGCGCACCTTCAGCGACGGTTCGCCCGCCGAGTGGGACGCCCCCGCGGGGCTGAGCTTCAAGCAGCTCCCGCTCACCCCCGGGCCCGTCTCGGCCGAGCTGCTGCGAGACGGGAAGGTGCAGACGCGCCTCGACCTGCCCGAGCCCGTGGGGGACCGTCCGTTCCGCCCCGACGTGGGCAAGGTGGCCATCTCGACGGAGTTCGAGAAGCACTGGAAGGCGGACTTCGGAGACCTCCCGCCGTACGTCTACAGCGAGTACGGCGACGACGACAACGACGGGCTGCCCAACTGGTTTGAGATGCTCTGGTTCGGCAAGTTCGGGGACATGTCTACCGCCACCGTCGCCAACCCCGACGACGATCCCGACAACGACGGGAAGACGAACCTCCAGGAGTACCTCGACCAGACCGACCCGACCATGCCCCCGCCGCCCAAAGCCCCCGCCGCCGCCATTCCCATGCCCGCGGGGGCGTGAGCCTCAGCGCGACTCTCCCCGCCCCCCGTAAGAGGCAGGGATGCAGGGGATGCAGGAGATGGGAACGAATCCGCTCCCATCCCCTGCATCCCTGCTCTCTTTCATCTGGTTCATCCGCGTTCATCCCCGCTGGTTTTCGGGCGTTCGCAACGGACGGGACACAACGGATGGGATGGGTGGCGTCCACGCCCCTCGTATGGGACAATGGGGCGAATCCCTGGACGAAAGGCGTAGGCAATGACGGACGAGAGTCTTCTGGACAAGCTGGACGAGTTGCTGGCGGCGATCCGCGAGTACGATGACCCCCGCCGCGCCTCCAACGAGTGGAAGCAGGTCTTTCGCCTGCTGCAGCAGACGGACCTCCCGAGTGGGCGCGTGACGGCCGTCGTGGGCATGCGCGACGTCGCGGGGCTCGCGGGGTTCCTCGAGCAGCTCAACGCCCCGGAGTCGGCGGCGGAGGAGCAGGAGTTCGACCCCGAGGATCTGAAGAAGGCCATGCGCGCCTTCCGCAAGCGCCTCTCACTGACGGTCCTGGACGAGGAGTCCAAGCTCGGGCACAGCCCGCTGACCAAGGGCAAGGACGCCAGCGTCGCCGCCATCGAACCGCCCAAGGAGTGGCCCGAGGCGGTCTGGAACGAACTCGTCCGCCAAGGCAAGCTCCGCTACCTCGGGCACGGGTTCTACGAACTGGGCAAGCCGTAAGGCGGGCGGCGGCTTCCGGCCTCCTTTGCTTCGGACCTCCTTTGGAGTGCGGTGCTTCAGCACCGCTTTTCGGTAGGTAAGACTTCACCCATCTGCAACGGAGTCTACCGGTAGCGGCGGCAGTTCACCAGTGGTCAGGTAGCTCCGCATCGCCGACGTGATCGTCGCCAGCGG
>JAWLCQ010000241.1:0-6314 GCA_041687095.1 Phycisphaerae bacterium
CTTCTCCCCCCGCGGGGACGAAACCCTTCTCCCCCGGGGGGACGACACCCTTCTCCCCTGGGGGAGAAGATGTCGCGCAGCGACAGATGAGGGGGGCCTCCGCACACCCGCAGGCCCCCGATCTCGCGGAGGAAGCGGATAGAAATGCCCACGGGACGCTGTCTGTCCCGTGGGACGGCCCCAGCGACCGAATCGCCTGGGAGTGCGCGCAAGGCCCTGCACACCGGGAACCCGAACTGGATCCCCTGTCGGTCCCGTACCGTGAGGAACCGGTCCCTCCTGGTCGCTCCAGACCGTCCCGTCCAGTGACGGGTCCAGACCTTCTGATCCTCCCCTTCGGGGAGTCCGCTGTGGATCATGGGTCGTATCACCGAACGAGAACCGCTCGGTTGTCCAAGGCCGCCCCACGGGACAGACGGCGTCCCGTGGGCATTGTCCAGTGCGCGATCAGGCGCAAGTGGCGTGTGGAGGGCCCCCTCACCCCCCTCGCTGCGCTCGGGGACCTCTCCCCGAGGGGAGAGGGGTTCTTTCCGCCCTATCCCGGCCCGTGGCGGGTGGGGGTGAGGCGGGTGTCGGCGGGGGGTTGGACGGCGTCGGGGACGACGGCGATTCCGGCGGCGACGAGGGCGTCCCAGTGCTTCTCGTTGAACAGGCAGCCCGGGTCGCCCGCGTGGAGCTGCCCGAAGTACGCGTCCGCCCGCGCCCGGCAGCCGCCGCAGTAGGACCGCAGCGTGCAGACCTCGCAGTGGTGCGTCCGCCGCGTGCGGTCGTTGAGGACCTCCCAGAAGACGCTCTCGCGGAAGATCCGCTCGAAGGGCTTGTGCCGCACGTTGCCCATCACGCGCTGGGGCATGTACACGCAGGGCGTCACGTCCCCGTTGGGCTCGATGCAGACGTACGTCCGCCCCGCCCCGCAGCCGCCCAGGTACTTCGCCACCACGCGGGCCTTCACCCCCGAGCCCGACCCCGCGTGCGAGCAGGCGACCCGCCCCTCGTCCACCGCCGCCCCCGCCAGGCACACCCGCCCCAACTGCGGGGCCGTCGAGATCACGCCCATCCCCCCCGCCTGCATGCGGCGGTTCAGCAGCGCCAGCAGCTCCTCGCGCTCCCGCGGGGTGATGTCGCCCTCGACCATCGCCAGCCCGCGCCCCACGGGGATGAAGTTGAAGTGCGCGAAGCACCCCGCCCCGAGCGACTCGGCGAAGTCGATCATCGCCTCCACCTCGTGGAGGTTTCCGCGGTGCACGCACATGGCGATCCCCAGCCGCAACCCCTCGGTGGCGACGACGTTGCGTGCCCCCCGGACCGACCGCTCCCACATGCCCGGGACCCCGCGGAACGCGTCGTGGCGAGCGGGGTCCGTCGAGTCCAGCGAGATCTCCACGTACCGCAGGCCCGCGGCCCGCAGTTCGCGGCAGCGCTCGGGGGTGAGCGTCGTCCCGTTGGTCGCGATCGTCGTGTGCATCCCGTAGCGCTTCGCCCGCTGCAGCACCGGCACCAGGTCGCCCGAGAGCGTCGGTTCGCCCCCCGACAGGGCGAGCATGGGCATGTGCAGACGGCCGAGCTGATCCACCAGGTCGAGCTTCTCCTCCACCGTCAGCTCGTTGGTCAGCCGCTGGTGGTCGCTGTCCTGGTAGCAGTGGCGGCAGGCGAGGTTGCAGCGGTTGGTGAAGTTCCACACCGCGAACAGCGGGGCGCTGAACCGCTGGGGCACGGTGAGCCCGAACTCCGCGATCGAGCGGGCGACGATCACCAGCCCGCGGAGCGTGGGGGCGTGCTCCACCAGCCGCCGGCGGAAGGTCGCCACGTCGGTCCCGCCCCGCATGCGGTCGATGAACCGGTGCAGGGGCCAGTACTTCGCCCGCTGCCCCCAGGGCGCCTTCGGGTCCCCGTAGGTCGCCAGGATCCGCTCCAGCGCGGTCGTGCCCGTCGCGTCCACCGCCGAGAGCTTCCCCAGCAGCCAGCGGAACTCCCGCCGCCCCAGCCAGTCCTCCAGCGGGTGGTGGAAGTCGATCCGCAGGGCGCGGTGCGTCCCCTCGTCCCCCCGGGCAGGGGCGCAGAGGTACTGCGCGCTCGTCACGTACCCGTCGTGGGGGCGGTCGGAGCGCTTGTCGGGGTTGTCGGAGAGGGCGAAGTCGTGCTCGTAGCGCTTCCCGATCCGGGCGGCCGTGCTGTGCTCGGCCGGTGCGGTGTACGACTCCCCGCCCCCCGCGGAGCGGTTCGCGGGGGAGATCATCCGCCGGTCCTTCCCTCGGGGAGGATGCGGAGGGTGACGAACACGCGGGTCTCGCGCAGGCCGTTGACCTCCCCGCTGAGGCGGAGCGGTTCGTGGGTGGGCCAGTCGGAGCGGACGCGGAGCGCCGGGCTCCACGTGCGGGTCTCGCCCGCCTCCAGCGTCCAGGGCGTCACGATCTGGATGTCCGCCTGCGGGAAGCGCTGGATCGTGTCCCACCCCGTCGCCACCTCCCGCCACAGGCGGAGGAAGTACGGGGACCCGCTGGGGGCCACGATCCGCCGGGGCGCGTCGGTGGTGTTGGTGACGGTGAAGGTGACGGGGACCTCGCTGCCCGGGGCGAAGGCGCTGTCGGGGACGGTGAGCGTGATGCGCAGCCCGTCGACGACGGTCTCCTCGTAAAGCCGGCTCGCCGGTCCGTTGCCCTTCCCATCCCCCGACGGGCAGCCGGGCAGGACCAGGAGCGCGACGAGCAGGCAGACGCAGGCGGCAAAATCTCTCATGGGGTGAACTCCGCAGCGGGCTGGGGCGCGGGGGCTTCCGGCGCCGGGGCAGGGGGACGGTGCGCGCGGGCGAACCGCGCCTCGACGATGCGGCGGTACTCGGGGCCGCAGTTGTACGTGCAGAACGGGAAGACCCCCCCGGGCGTGGAGTAGAGGATGACGCACCGCTTGGCCCGCTCGCAGTCGAAGTTGTAGCGGTCCTGGAAGTGCATCCCGGCGCACAGGAGGGTCTTGTACGTCTGCTTCTCGCCCTCCCCGCGCCCGACGTGCTTGTCCACGAGGCCCTGCAGCGAGCGGATGAACCGCTGGAGGTTGAGCCCCGGGGGCGCCTGCTCGGGGCGGAAGCAGCGCTTGAACATGCGGTACACGCGGAGCTTGTCCCACCAGGACGCGGGGCGGCCCTTCGCCTCGATCTCCCGCGCCAGGCGGTTCATCTCCGAGAACATCCCCTCCACGTCGATCACCTGCGGGAACGGGTAGGCCTGGCCCTCGGGCGAGACCAGGAAGTACGTCCCGAACGCGCAGTCGGGGTGGCTGCTGGGGCGGATCTTCGGGTCCCCCGTCAGCGCCTGGAGGATCTGCCCCAGGGGCGTGACGATGGACAGGGGGAACATGTCCCGCAGGGGGCTCGCCCCGGAGGCGGCGGCGATGTCGTGGGCGAGGTCGCCCAGCGTGTACCGCTGCTCCTCGCGCTGCTGCGTGCTGATCCGCCCGGTGAAGGACACGGGCTGGTAGCTGATGGCGGAGACGGCGTCGATGTGCTCGACGGCGAAGCGGAAGATCTCGCCCACCTGGTCGTCGTTGATCCCGCGGAGGATCGTGGGCACGAGGCAGACCTTCATGCCCACCTCGCGGCAGTTGGCGATGGCGGCGAGCTTCTTCTCCCAGATGCCCGGATGGTTCCGCGTGTGGCGGTACGCGTCCTCGCCCACCCCGTCGAACTGCAGGTACAGCGTGTGCAGGCCCGCGGCGGCCGCCGCCCGCGCGAAGGCGGGGTCCGCAATGCGGATCCCGTTGGTCGCGATCTGGATGTGCGAGAAGCCCATCGCCGCCGCCCGCTCCACGATCCGCAGGAAGTCGGGGTGGATCGTGGGCTCCCCGCCGGTGAACTGGATGGCCGTGCACGGGGTCGGCCGCAGGTCGCGGAGGACCTGGAGCTGGCGGACGACCTCCTCGAAGTCGGGCTCGTAGAGGTAGCCCGTCACGCCCGCGTTGGCGAAGCAGATGGGGCAGCGCATGTTGCAGCGGTTGGTCAGGTCGATCTGGGCGAGGCAGGGGCTCGAGAGGTGCTGGTTGCACAGCCCGCAGTCGCTGGGGCAGTGCTTCCCGCCCGTCACCTCGGGGTAGCGCTGCCCGGGGTGCTCCTCGAAGGACCACCAGGCGGCCTTGGAGAACAGCAGCGCGTCGCGGTTGACGCAGTCGCGGACGTGCCCGTGCTCGGGGCAGGCCTTCTCGATGTGGACGCTCCCGTCCTCGACGAAGTACCGCCCCACGACGACCGCGGCGCACTCGGGGCAGAGCGTCTCGACCGTCCGCGGCAGCCGCCGCACGACGGGCCGCACCCGCGAGCCGTGGAACGTCTGCTCGGCGGACCCGGGGACGTCGCTGACCACGTCGGACCAGATGCGGTCGTGGTGGGCCTCGGCGAGGGGCCCGCAGCGGTCGCAGGCGTACTCGAGGACCACCTGCCCGCCCCGGCGGGTGAAGGTGGCGGGGACCACGCGGCGGCACGCGGGGCACGTCGCGGAGGTCGACAGGGGCAGGGCGGTCCCGGCGTCCGCGAACCGCCGCACCGACTGCTTGAAGGCGGCCATCGCGTCGGGCGCCGCACCGTCCCGCCCCGCGCTGGGCGGGGCGCCATCACTGCTGGTACGCTGAGTCATCCGGTCTCCGCCGGGGGTCAGCCCCCGAAGTAGTCCGGGTAGCGGCGCGGCCTGCGCTTGCGCTTCCGGTAGCCTTCCGCCAGCTCCATGAAGATGTCGAGGTCGCGCTCCATGTTCGAGCTGGTGGAGTCGAAGTAGAAGTTACGGATCGGGATGTCGTCGTGGTCGCGGGAGACGTCGTGGTAGACGGCCTCCGAGACGATCCCGTTCATGCACGAGAAGGGGCTGATGTCGATGATCCCGTCGGCCCCCTGGGCGTGCAGGTAGATGCCCTTGCCCACCGACAGCACCATCTCGCCCAGCGCCCCGTCGGCGGGGAGGTACGGCCACGCCGGGTCCAGGACCTCCGCGTAGACGTCGTGGGGCTCCTCGTACCCGAGGAACTCCTCGCGGAACGGCGCGAGGAGCCGCCCCTCGTCGCTGTGCTGAATGCGGTTCTTCAGCACCGCCGCCAGCATCGTCAGCGAGAACCGCCGCCCGCGGCGCTTGAGGTGGTGCTTCTGCGACCAGTTGGTGTACCACACCCACTCCGTCACGTCGCTCAGCCACGCCTCGCCCCCGTGGGCCTCGATCTTGCGGATGGCGTCGTAGTTGCTGAAGGTGTTCAGGCGGCAGAAGATCTCCCCCACCACCCCGATGAGCGGGCGGTCCCGCGTGTAGCGGGCGGGCACGGCGCGGAAGAGGTCACGCGCCCGCGTCAACGCCGTCACCATCTCCGCCAGCCGCCCCGCGGGCTTGAGGTCGGGCCTCTCCAGGACCGCCTCCACCAGGTCGATCGAGGCCTCGAACGCCGCATCCGCCGCCCCCCCCTGCGTCTCGTAGGGGCGGGTCTTGAGCAGCAGCTTCTGCAGGATGTCCCCCGCCACCAGCGCCCGCCACGTGTCCCGCATGACGCTGGGGCCGTGGGCGGCAACGTCGTCGTAACTGTTCTTGCTCGTGGGCGAGACGATGGGGATCTGCGAGTAGCCCATCTCGTCCAGCACCTGCCGCAAATACGGGGCGTACTGCCCGAAGCGGCAGGGGCCCTCGGCCGTGGGCATGAAGAACGCCGTCTTGTCCGGGTCGAACCCCTCGGAGTGAATGATCCGCAAAAAGTCCCCGATGGTGACCTTCTCCGGGTAGCACTCCTCCCCGCTGGTGTACAGCCCGCCCAGGTCCAGCGTGCGGTCGTCCGACGGGGGGGTCACCTGGGCGTCCACGCCCACCGACCGCAACACCGCCGCCGCCAGGCGCGCCCCGACGTACGTCATCCGCGGAATCCACAGCTTGCGGCCGGCGAGCCGGCTGTTGACCGTCTGCGTTGCTGCCATATCCACACCGGGCGCACGAGGCGCCCGTACTCCTTTCCTTTCCGCGGCCGTGGCGTCCGGCCCCGCCGTCGGAACCGTCATCACCGCCCACCGCCGCGAGCCCAACCTCCCCAGTATGATAGGCTCCGAACCGTTCGGGCTCAATACTCTGCTTCCGACTCGCCCCGCCGCGCAAAACAAACCGCCTGCCGTCGTCCCCAACCCTTCTCCCCCGGGGGAGAAGATGTCGCGCAGCGACAGATGAGGGGGGCCTTCCCAAGCGGATCGCCTCCGAACTCGCCGCGGACAATGCCCACGGGGCGCTGTCCAGCCCCGTGGGACGGCCTGAGCAACCGGACCGTGCTGGTCTGTGAAGGGCCCCCTCACCCCCTCGCTTCGCTCGGGA
>JAWLCQ010000242.1:0-6298 GCA_041687095.1 Phycisphaerae bacterium
GCACCTGCGCGGCAAGAAGCATGCCGCTGCGGAGCCAGTCCCCTTTTTCGAGGCTCCCTGCGCCCATCCCGCCTTCGCCTCTCCCGCCTTCGGATCCCGGCGGACCCTCTTCTTCACGCCTTCGCTGCTGTTTGCGAAGGCGTGAACGGTTACGCTTGCGGATTCCCGCGGGCGAGGCACAGGGGAAGCCCACGGCGCCCGCGGGCGACGATCCGCAATCCTCAGTCCGCGTAACCGCTCACGGGGTGCTGCGGCGTGGCAAGCCCCGCCCCCCGCCCCCGCAGATTTGCCCGTTCGAGGACCTCCGAACCCTGTACTTTCCCCCCGCAATATGCGATAATGCAGCCTTCCAAGACGACCCGGACGGCTGAGGGAACAGGCGGACCGGGCGAGGCCGTCTTTCGAGCCCCTTCGGGCTCAAACGTTTCCCGAATTCGAGTGGAATCGGAGTTCAATCGTGGCAGAGGAATACGTAGAGGATACGCAGAATACCGAAGGTGACGGGGAGGCGAAGGCCGCCGCGCCGGCCGCCCCAGGCACCATGCCCATGCAGGTGCTGTTCGGGGGCGAGCGGGTGGAGGAGTGGCCCATCGAGCGCGAGATGCGCGAGAGCTACCTCACCTACGCCATGAGCACCATCGTGGACCGGGCGCTGCCCGACGTCCGCGACGGGCTCAAGCCCTCGCAGCGCCGCGTTCTGGTCGCCATGAACGACCTGAACCTGGGCCCGCGCTCCAAGCATCGTAAGTGCGCCAAGATCGCCGGTGACACCTCCGGTAACTACCACCCGCACGGGGAGGGCGTGGTGTACCCCACCCTGGTCCGCATGGGCCAGGACTGGAACATGCGCCACCCGCTCATCCACCCGCAGGGCAACTTCGGGTCGATCGACGGGGACCCGCCCGCGGCCATGCGGTACACCGAGGCCCGCATGACCGCCCCGGCCGTGGACATGCTCGAGGACCTCAACCTCGACACGGTGGACATGGCCCCCAACTACGACGACACCCGGACCGAGCCCACGGTGCTCCCGGGCAAGTTCCCCAACCTGCTGGTGAACGGGTCGCAGGGGATCGCGGTGGGGATGGCGACGAGCCTGCCCCCGCACAACCTCCGCGAGATCTGCGACGCCCTGGTGTACGTGATCGAGCACCCCGAGGCGACGATCGAGGAGCTGATGGGGATCGTCAAGGGCCCCGACTTCCCGACGGGCGCGCTGATCTGCGGGCGCGCGGGGATCTACGACGGGTACCGCACCGGGCGGGGGCGCGTCATCGTCCGCGCGCGGATGCACACCGAGCAGTCCCGCGGGGGCAAGACGCAGATCATCATCACCCAGATCCCCTACCAGGTGCTCAAGACCACGATCGTCGAGCGGATCGCCGACACCGTCAAAAACGGCAGGATCGCGGACATCACCGACGTGCAGGATCACTCGGACCGCACGGGCATGCGGATCGTGGTCGACGTCCGCAAGGGCGCCGAGCCCGAGGTCGTCATCAACCAGCTCTACCAGTACACCCCGCTGCAGTCGACGTTCAGCATCATCAACATCGCGCTGGTCAACAAGGCCCCGCGGACGCTGACGCTCAAGGAGATGCTCCAGCTCTTCATCGAGCACCGGATGGAGGTCATCCGCCGGCGGACCATGTTCCTCCTCCGCCGCGCCCGCCAGCGAGCCCACATCCGCGAGGGCCTCATCCTCGCGGTGGCGGACATCGACCGCATCATCGAGATCATCAAGAAGAGCCCCGACGTCCCCGAGGCCCGCCGCCGCCTGATGGCCCACCCGCTGGGGCTGACGGAGTCGGCGACGATCCGCAAGCTCCTGCCCGAGAAGTTCGTCGACCGCTGCTCCCAGAGCGACCAGTTCCTCACCGGCGTGCAGGCCGACGCCATCCTGGGCATGCAGCTCCAACGCCTCACCGGGCTCGAGATCGAACGCCTCGCCAACGAGTACTCCGCCCTGGTCGAGGAGATCGAGGGCTACGAGGCCATCCTCCACGACGACCGCCTCGTCCTCGACATCATCCGCGAGGACATCTTCGAGATGAAGGAGAAGTACGGCGAGCCGCGCCGGACCGACATCGTCGACGACGCCGCCGACATCGCCATCGAGGACCTCATCGCCGAGGAGGACGTCGTCGTCACCCTCACCCACGAGGGCTACATCAAACGCATGCCCGCCACCACCTACCGCAAGCAGGGCCGCGGCGGGCAGGGCATCATCGGGTCCGACGCGAAGGAGGGCGACTTCATCGAGCAGCTCTTCATCGCCTCCACCCACGACTACATGCTCGTGTTCACCAACCTCGGCCGCATGCACTGGCTGAAGGTCTACGACATCCCCTCGATGTCCCGCACCTCCCGCGGGCGGGCCATCGTCAACATCCTCGACCTGGCGAGCGAGGAAAAGATCTGCGCCGTCTGCGCCGTCCGCGAATTCGACGACCGCTTCCTCGTCACCGCCACCCGCCTCGGGCAGGTCAAGAAGACCGAACTCGGGGCGTACTCCAACCCCCGCAAGGGCGGCATCCAGGCGGTCGGGCTCGCCGAGGGCGACGAGGTCGTCGGGGTCGCCATCACCACCGGCAACGACGAGATCATCCTCGCCACCAGCGAGGGGCAGGCCATCCGCTTCAAGGAAACCGACGTCCGCTCCATGGGCCGCACCGCCCAGGGCGTGATCGGCATCCGCCTGCGGGAGGGCGATACGGTCGTCGAGATGATCATCGTGGACCCGATGGCCGCACTGCTGACGGTGTGCGAGAACGGGTTCGGCAAGCGGACGGAGTTCGACGAGTACCGCCTCCAGGGCCGCGGCGGGTCCGGGATCATCAACATCAAGACCACCGACCGCAACGGCCGCGTCGTGGGCTGCATGGCCATCCGCGAGAGCGACGAGCTGATGCTCATCTCCGCCGGCGGGAAGATCGTCCGCACGGGCATGGAGCAGTTGCGGACCATCGGCCGCGCCACCCAGGGCGTGAAGGTCATCGGCCTCAAGCCCGACGACAGCCTCGTCGCCATCGCCCGCGTCGTCCCCGAGGACAAGGACGTGGAGGAGGCCGAGGACACCGCCTCCCTCCCGTTCGAGCAGGGCGAGGCGGAGCCCATCGCCGCCGAGGACGAAGCAGGACCGGCGGACCCCCAGGACGAATAGGAAGGGTCTTCCAGAACCCGAGTTCACCGCAGAGATCGCAAAGGCCGCGGAGGGAAGCGTGAACCGCTTCGCTCCGCGGCCTCTTTGCGCCTGGTGCTCAGGCCTCCGGGGACACCAGCGACAGGCCGCACCAGCGGGCGATGGGATCGAAGTCGCTGTCCGCGGTCAGGAGGTGGAGTTCGTTCTCGATGCACACCGCCGCGAGGAAGGCATCCACGCTTCCCGCCTGCACCCCGTGACGCCGACACGTGTTCTGGATCTGGGCGGCGAAGATGAAGGTCTCCCGCCGCGCCGGCGCCAGCGGGATGTCCTTCAGAGCCTCCAGGACCTTCCGCTCCGCCGAAGGCGACCGGCAGCCGTTGAGCAACTCCTGCAGCACCGGACCGATCAGGACCAGTTCACACCCGTCCTCCACGCAACGGCGAAGCGTTCGCACCCAGGGACTCGCGTCGTCCGGGCGCTTTCGCCGCAGCAGCAGCGACCAGACCGAGGTGTCAACGGCGATCATCGCGGGCACGGCGGTCTCGCTTGTGGTCCCAGTCCTCGCGGAAATCGACGGTCCCGGCGAAATCCAGCACCTTCCGCTGCTCCCGCCGCCGGATCATCTCCTGCAGCGCCACCGTCACGGTCTCCCGCTTCGTGCGGAACCCGCCGATTCGCTTGGCCTGTTCGAGAAGCTCGTCGTCAATCGCCAGATTCGTCGCCATGATGCACCTCGCGTGTGTAACGGCTACACATGCATTCTACGTCGCATGAGGGACGCTGTCCAACGCGATCGCTCAGTCCCACTCGAACGGAGCCCCCGCCTCCGGGGGCGCGTCGATGTCCTTGAGCCACTGGGCAAGAGCCCGGTCCAGGTCCTTCGCCGCATCACGGTGGGCTGCCCAGACGTTTCGCTCGCAGCGCGGGTCCGTGCGCAGGTCGTACAGCTCGGGGCTTCCGTCGGACCCGATGGGGGCGTAGGCCCACTGGCGGGTGTAGAGCATGGGCGTCGTCGAGCAGGGGGGGATGGTCCCGTCGGGACATTTGCGAAGGTAGCGGGCGCAGACGGCCAACTCGCGGCCGCCCGTGTCCGTCTGTCCGCGCAGCAGGGGCGCGAAGGACTCCCCGTGCAGCGGGTCGGGCGGGGTCGCCGTCATGCCCGCCAGGTCCAGCAGCGTGGGCAGGATGTCGGGCGGCTGGGCGATGGCGTCGACGCTCCGCCCGCCGGTGAGCCCGGGGGCGGCGATGAGGAACGGGAGGTGGGCGATCTCGGGGTACAGCGGCCAGTGGCGGTCGTCGCGGTCGTTGATGTTCGTCTTGCCCGTCCGCCCGTGGTCGCCCAGGCAGATCCCGTGATCGGTCGTGAACACGACGATGGAGTTCTTCCACAGGTCCAGGTCGTCGAGCTTCTGCATGACGCGGCCGATCCATCGGTCGAGCATCTCGGCCTCGGCGGCGTAGTGGGCGCGGAGGTTGCGGAGTTCGGCGGGCGTGTAGTCGTCCGAGCGCCCGTAGTTGGGGTGCAGCATGGGGGTCCCGTCGTAGTCGGGGTCGTAGCGGCGGACCATGTACTCGGGCGGGTCCCAGGGCTCGTGGGGGTCGAAGAAGTCCACCCACAGGAGGAAGGGGTCGTACTGGTAGTTGTGCTCGAGCCAGCGGACGGTCTGCTCGGCGAGGCGGGGGGTGAAGCGGTCGGTCTCGCCCTCCCACGCGGGGTTCTGCCAGTGGGCGATGTCCACGAGCCCGACGGTTCCCTTGCCCTTGCCCAGCGGGAAGCGGTCGCCGCGGGTCTTGTCCGGGGGGACGACGGGGGCGATGGGCTCGTTGAGCCGCAGGAAGAACAGGTCGCCCTCGTGCCCGCGGAGGCAGTCGGCGGCGGTGAACCCGTGCTGGAAGCGGTGGCGGAACAGGTGCGGGCAGTCGCACAGCAACTGCGAGGGCACGCCCGCGGGGCCCAGCAGCTCGGGCAGGTGGTTGCGCCCGCTGGCGAGGCGGTCCTGCCAGTCGTGCCACGGCCAGTTGAACCGCCCGGTCGTGAGGTCGGTGCGGTGGGGGATGGTGGGGAAGCTGGAGGCGTACATCCGCTCGACGCTGACGGCCCGCTCGCGCGCGAAGCGGTCGAGGTTCGGCGTGCGCACGGGCATCGCCGCCCGGCCGAACAGGTTGTCGTACCGGAACGTGTCGCTCAGGAGCAGGATGATGTTCATGGGCGTCTCCGTCGGTTGGGGATCAGCAAGATGCTACCGCCGATTCCCCGCGGACGGTAGTCTACTCGCTTCGATCCCGTGCATCCCTTGTATCCCTGCTTTCTCCGGAAGGGAAACCGACCTGTGTAGATAGCTTGGTCCTGCACCCGGGCTCGCCCCGCCTCTGCGTTCACCCCCGCCCCATTCCGGGGTGAATCAGAGGTCCAGCCGATACCGGCACTTCTGGCGTTCGCCCATGGCGTACATCTCGGTGTCGGGGGGCAGGTCGACGATCTCGACCATCTCGCATCCCAGGCGCTCGCAGGTGCGGCGGGAGGGGAGGTTGTCGGGCGTGACGGTGATCCACAGCGGGCGCAGCCCGTGCGCCTTCGCCAGCGGCAGCAGCAGGCGGGTCGCCCGCTCCGCGTAGTGGCGCCCGCGATGGAGCGGCTCGACCCGATAGCCGATGTGCCCCGCGTAGCGCTCGATGTACTCGCTGTGGCCGATGCGGAGGGAGATGTACCCCATGACCTGGCCCGTCCCGTCGCGGACCATGTCGAAGAGGTAGGCCGGCACGTAGCCGCGAACCGGGTCCGCGGATCGCCTCTCGCGCAGGACCAGCCGCAGGT
Organism: Phycisphaerae bacterium; assembly: GCA_041687095.1. GTDB lineage: Bacteria > Planctomycetota > Phycisphaerae > SM23-33 > SM23-33 > JAWLCQ01. The sequence continues at coordinate 5,961 of JAWLCQ010000242.1, forward strand.
CGGCATCGACCAGCTCGCCCGGATCCAGGAATTGAACGTTTTCGTCTCTCATGGCTCGCCCCGCCACCAGAAGGATAGCCCCCCATCCCCGGGACCGCCATACCCCAACGCCAAATCCAGGACCATCGCACAGTCGTGGCACGGGCGCGAGCGCCTCGCCGTTCCACGCATCCCGCACGCGCCTGCGCTCCGGGTCTCCCGATCCGCAACGCGCGGGGCAACCCGCGCACCTCCTGCGACGGGGGTCTCCTGACCTCGTTGTTCTACACATCTTGGCGTCCCGACAGGGACGCGACTCCGAGAGTCCCGGTAGGGACGGATTGAGAATAGCCCAGCAG
>JAWLCQ010000243.1:0-6285 GCA_041687095.1 Phycisphaerae bacterium
GCGGCGCCGCCGCGGGCGGGGATCGGCATAGCAGCGGGGGGGGGGGCGGCGGGCCCAGGGGCCGCCGCCCCCTCCGGGCGTGCCGCGGGCGAGTGCCCGCGGCGGTGGGGGGCCGCGACGAGGCGGTCCCCGAGCAAAGGAGCGATGCGATGACGATGCGACGATGGATGATCCTGGTGCTGCTGGCGGGCGGGATGCTGCCGGGGATGGCGAGCGGGCAGTACGTCTACAACCCCAGCGACTTCGCGACGGAAGTCCACGAGTACGTCCCGGGGACGGGCATCCTCAACGACTGGCTGACGGGCCTGCCCTTCAACAACGCCGCCACCGCCCTGGGCCGCCCGACCGTGGACACGGTGGGGGACGGGACGGCCGGTCCGCCCAACGAGCCCGCCCCGGTCATCCCGGTGTATCCGCCCTCGCGGCCCACCGAGGTGGTGACGGTGGGCAACGGGGGGCGGCTGGTGCTGAAGTTCGAGAAGCCCGTCCGCAACGACCCGAACAACCCCTACGGGATGGACCTGATCGTGTTTGGGAACTCGCTGATGAACCGCGGGGACGCGAGCTACTGGACGCGGAGCACGGACCCGGCGGCGTTCACGATCAACGGCAGCACGGGGAGCAACGAGCACGGGCCGGTGTCCGTCTCGCAGGACGGGGTGACGTGGCACACGTTCAGCGGGGTGTACGCCGATGGGTTCGCCCCGACGCTGGGGCGGGTGTACGACCCGGCGAACTACGACGCGGCGGCCTTCGCGGGCAACCTGTGGTGGGGCGGAGCGACGGACCCGACGCTCCCGTTCACCCCGGGGGTGTCGTACGCGGACTTCCAGTACAAGACCCTGGCGCAGATCTGCACGGACTACTACGGCCAATCCGCCGGGGGCACGGCCTTTGACCTGGCGTGGCTGGGGGTGGCGGGGCTGGACTGGATTCAGTACGTGCGGATCGAGGACGCCGCGGGCGGAACGCTGACCACCGAGGTCGACGCCGTCGCCGACGTCGCCCCCGCCTTCGTCCCCCGGGGCGACCTGGACAAGGACGGCGTGGTCGGGGCGTGGGACATCGGCCTGCTGCAGCGCCACGTGGGCGAGGCGGCCTACGGGCTGGGGTACGACCTGAACGGCGACGGAGCGGCGAGCGCCGCCGACGTGGATGTTCTGGTCCAGGAGATCCTCGGGACCCGCTTCGGCGATACGGACCTCAACCGCAGGGTGGACCTGGACGACCTGACGATCGTCGGGACGTTCTACGGCCAGCCCGGGTCGTACTCGTGGCGGGAGGGGGACTTCAATGGCGACGGGATCGTGGACCTGGACGACCTGACGACGCTGGGCACGTTCTACGGCTGGAGGCCGTCGGGCCCCACGCCCCTGCCCGAGCCTGCGACCCTGGGCCTGTTGGGCCTGGGCGCGCTGCCGCTGCTGCGGCGGAGGCGGTAGGGCCAGGAGGCCGAACGGGGCGGGGCCTCGGTACCCCCGGGCCCCCCGGTGGCGGGGGGAGCGAATGGGACAGTAATCGTTCACGGAGTGCTGCGGCCCCCGGGGCAGCACCCCCAAACCGCGAACAGCATGCGGCTTGAGGGTGGCACCCACACCAAGGCCCCGTTCCGCGAACGGTTACATGCAACGGATGCGAGAGGCGATGCGAGAGTACGGCGAGACGACAGGCCGACGCGGAGCGGTTCGTGCGGGCGCCCCCCGCGGCCGCGTCCCTGCGCGGGGCGGGTTCACGCTCGTCGAGCTGCTCGTCGTCATCGCCATCATGACGATGCTGGTGGGCCTGCTGCTGCCCACGCTCGCCAACGCCCGCGAGAGCGCTCGCCGGGTGAAGTGCCTGACGAACCTCTCGCAGTTCTCGCGGCACGCGCAGATCTACAAGGACAGCTACGACGGGCGCTTCCCCCTGGCGTACGCCAGCAGCTTCGCCGGGGGGGCGATGCGGTCGCAGGCGTGGGACTTCACCACCGTCCGCGTGTGGGGCCCCGACGGGGCGAAGACCCGGGTCACCCCGGGGATCCTCTGGCAGGGGGTGAGCATCGAGGACATCCACCAGTGCCCGTCGTTCCAGGGCGCCGCCAACTGGATGGACGATCCCAAGACGGGCTACAACTACAACACCAGCTACATCGGGCGCGGGACGGGGGAGAGCATCCAGTACCCCGCCCGCGTCGATGACATCCGGTGCCCGGGCGAGACGGCGATGTTCGGGGACGGGGAGTTCTCGGGGGGCGCGAACAAGTTCATGCGGTCCCCGTTCCCCAGCCCGTCGGACGAGGGCTTCTCCGGCCGCTCCGCCGGGACGCAGGGGTTCCGGCACCTGGGGCGGACGAACGTGGTCTTCGTGGACTGCCACGGGGTGTCCCTCAAGGACCGCCACACCCGGACCGACCCCGGGGAAGAGGGCAACATCGAGGAGGGGACGGGCTTCCTCTCCCACGACAACAGCCTGTACGACCTGGACTGAGGTGCGTTCCAGGAAAACGAACCCGATAGCAGGGGCCGGAGTCAACGCCATGCCGACTCCGGCCCCTTTCCCTTTTTGTAACCGTTCACGCCTTCGCAAACAGCCGCGAAGGCGTGAAGAAAAGGGCCCGTCGGGAGGCGCAGGCGGGGTAGGCGCAGGGAGCCTCGAAAACGGGGACTGGCTCCGCAGCGGCATGCTTCTTGCCGCGCAGGTGCCTGTCCCCCTTTTCGAGGCGGTGCGGGGCTCATCGCCCGCACTCCCGTGAACGGTTCCCCCTTTTTCAGGACTTCATCGGCTTGACGTCTTTGCGCGGCGTGTTGGCGGGGGGCATCTCCAGCGTGAGCCCGTCCACCAGGTCGGTGATCTGTCGCATCTCGTCGGGGGTGAGCTGGAGGGCCCCGGCCGCGGCGTTCTCCTCGGCCTGCCGGGCGTTGCGGGCGCCCACCAGCGCACTGGTAATGCCGGGCCGGTGGATGGTCCAGCCGATGACGAGCTGGGCGATGGTGGCGTTGTGCGCGTCGGCGATGGGGCGGAGCTGGTCGGTGAACGCGATGACCCGCTTGCGGTTCTCCGGGGTGAAGTACGGGGAGTGGGCCCGCAGGTCGTCCTGGGGGAACTGGCGGTCCATTGTGAGCTTGCCCGTGAGCAGCCCGAGCTGCAGGGGCGAGTAGACGATCACCCCGATGTTGTGCTCGCGGCAGAAGGGCAGGACGTCGTTCTCGATGTCGCGGCGGACCATGCTGTAGGGCGGCTGATCGGAGGCGAGGGGGGCGACCTGGCGGGCGGCGTCGAGTTCGGCGACGCTGAAGTTGCTCACTCCGCAGGCGCGGATCTTGCCCTGCTTCAGCAGGAGGTTCATGGCCTCCATGGTCTCCTCGACGGGCGTGGTGGCGTCCCGCCAGTGGCACTGGTAGAGGTCGATGTAGTCCGTGCCCAGGCGCTTCAGGGACCACTCGACCTCCTCGACGATGCGGTCCTTGCGGGCGTTCTTGTAGACCCTCCGCGTCTGCCCGTCCTGGTCCTGCGTCTCGAAGTGGGGCTGGCCCTCCTCGATGTCCCAGCGGAGGGAGTACTTGGTGAGGAGCTGCACCTGGTCGCGGCGGCCTTGGACGGCCTGCCCGACGATCTCCTCGGAGTGCCCGAACCCGTACACGGGGGCGGTGTCGATGCTGGTCATTCCCACGTCGACGGCGCGTTGGATGGCGGCGATGGCGTCGGCGTCATCCTGCCCGCCCCATAGCCACCCCCCGATCGCCCACGTCCCCAGCGTGACGGCGGAGACCTTCACGTCGCTCGTTCCGAGTTGACGGTATTCCATGAACAGCTCCTTTTTGGCAAGTCCCGGGGTCGAATTCACCGCGGAGGGCGCAGAGAACGCGGAGAGCAGGACAGCAGCACGTCGTGCGCCGCCGGCTCCCTTCTCGCTGCGGTCTCCGCGGCCTCCGCGGTGCAACTGCCTGCGAGGCAGTCCAGGAACGGTAGGGGTGGGATTCGAACCCACGGTGGACTTTCGCCCACACCGGTTTTCAAGACCGGCTCCATCGGCCACTCGGACACCCTACCCGGCGCCCCCGCGGGGCTGCGACAGTGTATCAGCACCCGCCCCCGCCTCCAAGGGGCGTTGGAAAGGGGCATTGGAAAGCCTCCCGCGCCGGAATCCCTCCGCATCCGCCCGGCGTTCGTGTATGCTGTGGGAGAAAGGAGTCCACGATGACACCGCGAACGATCCTGATTCTCGTCTGCCTCGCCGCCGTCGCCGCGCCCCTCCCGGCCGCCGACACCCCGCCCCTGTTCCGCGACCGCGTCCTGATGGTGCTCGCCGACGACTTCATGGTCACCGAGTTCTGGGGCCCGTACTACGCCCTGCGGGCCGGAGGGTACACCGTCGACGTCGCCTCCTTCGCCGAAGGCCCCGTCCGCACGGGCAACTCCGACGACAACGCCGCCACCGCCAACCTCACCCTCGACAACGTCGATCCCCGCAACTACGTCGGGCTCGTCATCCCCGGGGGGCTCAGCCCCCAGAAGCTCGAACAGTCCCCGCGGGCGCTGGAGATCTGCCGCGCGTTCATGACGGCCGACCGGGTGACGGCCGGCATATGCCACGGGCCACGCCTCCTCGCCCAGGCCGGCGTGCTCAAGGGCCGCGTGTTCACCTGCCTCTGGCAGGTCGCCGACGAACTCCCCGACCTCTGGGCCTCCGAGGCCTTCGGGACCTTCGTCGACCGCCCCGTCGTCGTGGACCGCAACCTCGTCACCTCCCGCTGGCCGCCCGACATCGACCCGTTCTCGCGGGCGACCCTCCAGGCGCTGTCCAAACACGGCGGGCTCGCCCTGCCCGCCCAAACCGCCCGCGTCGCCCTCGTCCACGCCGACGCCTCCCGCCAGACCCTCTGGGCCTTCACCTACGGCCTGCGAGCCCTGGGGCACACCGTGGACACCTTCCGCTGCGGGCAGCTCGACAAGGCCGACAAGCTCACCCCCGACCACTACGACCTGCTGGTCGTCCTCGACGGGAAGGACTACGACCGCTACCGCAAGGACGACCGCTTCGCCGCCGTCGTCACCGCCTTCCGCGACGCCGGGACCGACGCCCCCCGCGTGGCGGCCGTGGGCGAGGCCTACCTGCTGCTGGGCGAACGCAAGCTCCAGGGCCAGACGGTCCGCCAGGTCGAGGGCGACCCCGCCTCCGCCGTCGCCGCCGTCGCCCCCCTCGCCGCCGCCGTCGGACGCGAGCCCGAAGTGACCGCCCCCGCCCCCGCGCCCGCCGCCCTCGCCGTCACCCCCGGATTCGATGACGCCGTCGTCGCCGCCCTCGCCGCCGCCCTCAAGCAGCGCGGGCTGGACGTGCTGTACGTCGCCCCGCAGGCGGGGTGGGTGCGAGGCGTGAACGGCACGGCGGTGCTGGCGACGGCCACCTATGCCGACGCCTCCGTCGCCCCCGCCGCCGTCGTCGTCGCCCCCGGGTACTTCTGGGCCAAGCGCGACAGCGACGCGGCCCGTAAGGCCTGGCTGCTCGCCCGTTACGACGCGGGGGCCACGCTGGTGGTCTTCGGGTTCGACTCGCTGCTGCTGGGGCCCGACGAGCGGTTTGCGGGCAAGCGGTTCAGCGGGAGCGACCCGGCGGGCTGGTTCTACGGCAAGACCGGCGGGGGCCCGACGGACGCCCCCGCGACGCAAACGGACGAGCGCGTGATCTCCGGGAAGGACAGCGACGCGGTCCCGGCGGTCCTGGACCTGCTGGACGAACAGCGCCCGACGCCACAGGCCCAGCCCCAAGCGCGTGCGCCGGGGGTCTCCTGACCCTACCTCCTGCGCCGGGGGTCTCCTGACCCCCGGCGTCCGGGAGGGGCGAGGGACGCCTCCGCGGCAGCGTCGTTGGAGCGCCCCCTTCGCGGCGGCGCTTTGGAGTGCGGCGGTTCACCGCCGCTTTCCACACAATGCCGGAACCTCCCACGGACGGTTCCCTCCACAGGCCATCATCCCGTGCCCGAGTACACCCCGAGCCGACTCCACCCCTTCCAGGCCGCTCGACAAAGGCCAGCCCATGCGACGGGTGCAGGTCCGTGGAAAAGCGGCGGTGAACCGCCGCACTCCACATGCCGCCGCGACCCAAGCGCCGCCATAACGCTATCGCGGAAGCGTTTGTTGACGTTCCCGGACGTTGGGGTCAGGAGACCTCGTGGTTCCACACATCTCGGCCTCTCCGCCCCCACACCGGGCCGGTCCGCACTGGCATAGGGAGAAGGCATCGACGCGCGATCCGATAAGGGGAGGGAGGGCCGGTTGCCCGCCCCCACCCGGGCTCGTCCCGGGGGA
>JAWLCQ010000244.1:0-6282 GCA_041687095.1 Phycisphaerae bacterium
TCCCTGGCGAGGTCGGCCCAGGCGTGGGGGTCGAAGCGGCGGGGGCGGAACTGGTCGGCGAGGCGGGCGTACTCGGCGGCGGGGATGCGCTCGCGGAACATGAGCCACTCCCCGCGGGCGGGAATGGAGTAGAGGCCCCAGTGGATGAACATCCCGAAGCGGGCCTGGTGGAACCACTGCATGCGGTCTTCGTATGAGGGAATATCGACGGACATTGGCTGGCTCTCCTTGGCTGGATGCCGGTATGGAACCGCCTGGCGGGCGGGAGTGCAATGGCGAGGGAAGGATTTTTGGGCTTGGGCAGGTGGGGGCGCCGTGGTGGGCGACCGGCGCCGCCTCGCGGCGGAGGCCCCATGCTTCTCCCGCGCCCCGCCGCCGGCCGTGCCCGGGGGCGCGACCGTTCCTGCATGCAACGCACGGTCCGGCCATTGGGGCCGGAGAGAGGGGGATTACGCAGATTGATGGGATTACGCAGATTGGGAGTAGCCCGCGCGTCCTCCGTGCCAGTGCAGCGTTCGATGGACATGATCTCATCTGTGTAATCTCATGAATCTGTGCAATCCCTTTCTCTCCCCTTCCTCTGGCCGGGCCCCACGGCGGGGGTTGCTGCGCAGATACGGTCGTGCACCCGCCGTGCCCTTGCGGTTGTCTCGCCCTGAAGTGAACGGGTACACTGGCCGATAACGATGCAGCCTCTCCGCCGCGCGTGGGAGACGCAGGAAAGGGAATCCATGACCCGATCGATAGGTGTGTGGGCGGTTCTGGCGTTTGCGGTCGCGGTCACGATCGCCGCCGTCGTGGTGGGATACCTGCGGAGCGGGAGCGACGGGCCCGCGGCGGATGGCGAGCGGCGGTGGCCGGCGATCGAGGCGGCCATCGAGGAGCATGGCGGGACCGAGGCGCTGGAGCGGGCCCGCATCGGCCGCGTGGCCTATACCCTCACCGTTGCGCTCAACGGGGCGCCCGCGACGCTCTCCGTCACCGACGTCTTCGCCCTCCCGGGCTACCTCCGCCGCGAGGTGAACGGTCGGGCCGCCGGGGAGCCGCTCCAGATGCTGTACGTGTCCAACCAGCTCCGCACGTGGGCCCTGGCGAACCGGGTCCTGACGGAGTTCGAGATGCGCAAGAGCATCGACGGGGGCGTGTATCCCTACGCGCTGCTGCAGAGCCTCCACCAACTGCGGGACCCGGGCGTGAAGATCACCGCCCTGCCGGAGGCACGGATCGGCGAGCGGGCGGTCGAGGCCTTCCGCACCGAGCGGGACGGGTTGGCATCGACGGTGTACCTGGACAAGGAAACGCACCGCATCGTCCAGGTGACGGGCATGCTGGCGGACCCCCTGAACCCCTCCGGACCGCCCGTGCCCATGGAGACGAGCTACTCCGACTACCGGCGAACCGGGGGGATGCTGCTGCCCATGCGGTTCGAGCTGAAGAAGAACGGGGAGCCCTACCTGATCGTGAAGATCCTCGACGTGCGGTTCCTCCAGAGCGTGGACAGCGGGCTCTTCGAGAAGCCCGCCGCCGGCTACGACCGCGAGGGCAAGGTGGACCAGAACTTCCAGGCCGTCCCCGCTAACTGACAATAGCAAAACATCCGCCGGGCTGTGCAGAGAGGCAATCCGTGGGCTGCCCAGCGCGGGCTGCGCCCGCTCCCAATTTCGATGTTCGAGTTTCGATTTTCGATTGGGCTGTCGCCCCTGCCACGGCCCCAATCGAAGTGAGTGCCGTTTGAGGACCAGACAACATCCTCGTAACCGTTCACGCCTATGCACGCGGCGACAGGAGCCTGAAGAAACAGCCGGAGAGAGGGGGATTACACAGATTTCAGGATTACACAGAAGAGAGAGAGAAGAGCGATGTTCTCCTTCTCCGTAATCTGCGCAATCTCATAATCTGCGAAATCCCTTTCTTCGGGGCTGTTTCTTCTCTTCATGCCCTCGCTGCTGTCTGCGAAGGCGTGAACGGTTACACATCCTCGAAAAGTCGAGGATCTTGCACGTTTGCAGTGCAGAGGCAGTCCGTGCGACGCTCGCCCGGTCGGGGCTGGCGGTCCGCTACGTCGCCGCCGCGTTCACTGCCTTGGGGAACCAGGGCTGGGCGCCCTTGGGGCGGGCGGACTTGGGCATCTCCCAGACGAAGATCACGCCCCAGCCCCATCCGCCGTGCGTGTCGAACGCGATGGCCACCTCGTGCTCGCCCTCGGTGAGGTCCACGGTGACGGCCGAGCGGCCCGGGGCGGCGGGGTTCCTGCGCTCGGGGACGGTGAGGACGTCGCGCCCGTCCACGAAGACCTTCGCCCCCCCGTCGTGCCCGAGGTGGAGGGTCCACGTCCCGGCCTTCTCGACGGCGAAGCGGTTGGCGAGGTAGGCGATCCCATCCTGCTCGCCGTAGACGGCGTGGACGTTCATGAACGCCTCGGGCTGGTTGTCGGCGACGATCGGCCGCCAGTCCAGCGGGTCGGAGAGGGAGACCGGTTTGGCGCTCGACACGTCCCCGTCCTTGGGCATGAGCCTGGAGAGCTGCCACTTCTTGACGAACGGGCTGTGCCAGCGGGTCATGAACTGCTCGTAGGGCGAGATCGTCGTCGCCTGCCCCCACCCCGAGTCCATGGAGGGCATGGAGCGGAACTGCAGCTCCAGCAGGGCGACCTGGGCGATCCTGTCGGGCGAGGCCTTGGGCAGCCCGCGGAGGATCAGGCGGTCCTTGACCTGCTCGAAGGGCAGCTTCTCGCCGGCCCCGAAGAGCCTGGCGCTGGTGAGGCTGCTGGTGAGCCCCCCGATGGCGAGTTCCTTGCCCGGATGGCGGGTGATCCAGTAGTAGTACTTGTTGCCCTTGCGGGTCCAGGACCCCGTGGGCAGGTTCTGCAGGCTGATGACGCGATCCACCTTCCCGTAGACCGCGGGCCCGTACTTGTCCAGCCACTTGCCCACGGCGGTGAGGCGGTCGACGGCTTCGGGGGGGACGGACCCGTCGGGCTTGGGCCCGATGTTGAGCAGCAGGTTGCCCGCCCCGGCGGTGCAGGTGCGGAGCATCTTGAGGACGTCTCGGACGCTCAGCCAGTCCTCCTGCGGGCAGGGCTGCCAGCCCCAGGACCCGTTGAAGGTCATGCACGCCTCCCAGTCGCGGCCGAGCTTCTCGGGCGTGACGTGCTCCTCGGGCGTCCCGAAGTCCTCGTCGATCATCGCGCGGTTGTTGATGAGCAGGTGGGGCTGGCGGCGGCGGGCCATGTCGTTGATGCGGTAGCTCTCCCACGCGTGGGCGCTGTTGAGCGGGCGGGAGACGTCGTACCAGAGGATGTCGACCTTCCCGTAGTTGCTCATGAGTTCCTCGACGCAGCCGTACGTGTAGTCCACGAAGCGTCGGCGGGCGGCCTCGTCGCCCGCGCAGCGCATCCCGTCGGGATGGTGCCAGTCCATGAGCGAGTAGTAGAACCCGACCTTGAGCCCCTCGGCGCGGCAGGCGTCGACGTACTCGGCGACGAGGTCGCGCCCGGGCGCGGTCTTCACCGCGTTGTAGTCGGACATCTTGGAGTCCCACAGGAGGTACCCCTCGTGGTGCTTGGTGGTGAGCACCATGTACTTCATCCCGGCCTTGCGGGCGAGGCGGGCCCACTCGCGGGGCGCGTCGGGGGTGGGCTTCCAGGTCTTGGCGAGCTGCTCGTACTCGGGGATGGGGATGCGTTCCTTGTGCATCACCCACTCGTGCCTTGCGAGCTGCGAGTACAGGCCCCAGTGGATGAACATCCCGAAGCGGGCCTCCCGCCACCACTTCATCCGCTTGTCCCGCGTCGCCGCCGAACGATCCAGGTAGTCCTGCTCGAAGTTCCCGCTCTGGGCCATGTGCCGCCTCCTCGCTGCTCGCGTTGGATTGCCCGGCCCCGCACGAAGGGGGCCGATGCGGCGGGATTCTACCGTCGCCCGGGGGGGACGGGAAGGCGCGAATGCCGGAACCCCGCAGGACGGCGGGGGATGGGGGGGGGCGGCTTGGGCCGGATCCGGCCCGCCGCGATGCCCTGTGGGCCGGGCAACGCGGCCTCGCCACTGCCGAAGAACGGAGGCACGCAACTGCCGTTTCGGATTTGCCTGTCCCCACCGCGCTATCGGGCGAACCCTGAGAACTTTTCCAGCGTATTCCCTAGAATTCGGTGCGATGGCGTTGAGTCGCCCTCCGTCGAATCGCTAGACTCGACAGTGAGGCATGGTGAGTGTCCGCCCATCGCCGTCCGGGGGATCCCTCGCGGGCGAGCGCCGGTCCATACGGGGGCCGTGGGTTCGTGGGCGGGGATCGGGATGTTCGCAACACGGATCGGGCTGGGCCGGGAGGCGCCATGATTCAGCAGACGCGGCCGCTTCGGGTGACGAGGCGTTCGGAGACGTTCCTGTCGGACGACAAGCGGGTGATCCCGCGATACCTGGACTTCGGGCACGGCCCGCGGATCCGCGGGATCTTCCGGCGGCTGCTGAAGGTGCCCGAACGCCAGGTGCCGGGCATGCTCGACGAGGTGCTCCGGGACTTCGCCGGCCGCCACCGCGACGTACACCAGGCCTTCGGGTCCTCCTTCGAGCAGGCGGCGAAGCACGTGCGGGCGCTGCCGAAGCTCTCCGAGAACCGCCGGCTGCTCATCGGGGCGTACTTCACGCTGGAGTACTCCATCGAGTCGGCGGCGCTGTTCAATCCGTCGATCGTGTCGCACCCCGACCAGTCGAAGCTCGAGGAGCGCGACCACCGGTTCCTGATGAGCCTGCGGGCGACGGGCGAGGGCCACGTGTCGTCCATCGTCTTCCGCCGCGGGGTCATCCACGACGGGGGCCGCATGAGCTTTGACGTCCCCCCGCGCTACGCCTGCACCGCCAAGCCCGCCCCCGACCCGACGTTCCAGAAGAATCGCTTCCTCCGCAAGCTCCGCGAGATGGGCGAGTCGGACGCGGCCGTCATGGCCGTCTTCGACCGCCTGAGCGACACCTTCACCCGCTCGCAGATGCGGGGGGTGCTGGAGCGGATCGGGAAGGAGATGGAGGACCCCGCCGCCTTCGCCGCCGTCGCACGGGAAATGGACTGGATCGCCCGGGCCAACTACACCCTCCAGTACCCGCCCGACTGCCTGCCGTCGGAGACGGTGATCTTCCCGGCGACGGAGTTCGAGCAGAACGGGATGGAGGACCTCCGCCTCGTGCAGTTCACGGACGACGACGGGAGCACCATGTACTATGGGACGTACACCGCCTTCGATGGGCGGACGATCCATCCGATGCTCCTGGAGACGCCCGATTTCAACACCTTCCACGTCAGCACGCTCACCGGGCGGTACGCGAAGAACAAGGGCCTCGCCCTGTTCCCGCGGAAGGTCGACGGGCAGTACCTGATGGTCGCCCGCTGGGACGGGGAGAGCCTGTACCTGCTGCGATCGTCGAACCTCTACATCTGGAACGTCTCGCAGAAACTCCACACCCCCCGTGAGCCGTGGGAACTGGTGCAGGTGGGCAACTGCGGGTCCCCGCTGGAGACCGAGGACGGATGGATCCTGCTGACGCACGGGGTGGGGGCGGTGCGGGAGTACAGCATCGGGGCGATGCTGCTGGACCTGCACGACCCGTCGAAGGTGATCGGCAGGATGCGCACGCCCCTGATGAGCCCCACCCCCGAGGAGCGGGAGGGCTACGTGCCCAATGTGGTCTACACCTGCGGCTCCATGATCCACGCCGGACAACTCATCATCCCCTACGCGATGAGCGACTCGCGGACAGGCTTCGCGACGGTCGCCGTCAAGGCCCTCACCGAGCATCTCCGGCAGTGCGGGAAGTAGGCGGGCGGCCGCGGCCTCGTGCCCGGGGCGTGACCTCTTGCGACGGGGCTCTCCTGACCCGCCTCACACGCTTGCGCCGGGGCTCTCCTGAGCCCCGGCGTCCGGGAGGGGCAAGGGACGCCTCCGCGCCAGCGCCATTGGAGCACCCCCTTCGCGGCGGGGACCGCCGCGACCGAAGCGCCGCCATAACGCTGTCGCGGAAGCGTTCTGCGCGTTCCCGGACGTTGGGGGTCAGGAGACCCCCAACGCAGGCGCATCGCACGCACACGCACGGGCGGAGCCGTGAGCGCCTACCCCCGCACCCGCACCACGTTCCCCTCGATCCGCAGCCGCTTCTCCGCGAAGAGGCGGATCGCCTCCGGGTAGGCGAGGCATTCTTGCTGGAACACGCGCTCCGCGAGGTCGTCGGGGGCGTCGCCCTCGAGCACGGGCACGCAGCGCTGGGCGATGATCGGGCCCGCATCGTACTCGTTGGT
>JAWLCQ010000245.1:0-6139 GCA_041687095.1 Phycisphaerae bacterium
CCAAGGGGCCCCGGCAACCGCCGAACGTATCGCAAGGGCCTGCGGCCCCTTTGGTTGCGGCCGAAGGCAGCGCTGTGTTCATCCGCGTTCATCCCCGCTTCCAGAACCGGATTCCCCAGAGGCGCCAGCCCCCCCATACAATGCCCCAGGAGAAGCTCGCCATGGATAAGGAATTCGGTCTGGGCCTCGTCGGGGCGGGGGCGTTCGGGATCTACTGCCTGAAGGCCTTCGCCTCGCTGAAGAACGTCACACCCGTCGCCGCCGCCCGTGCGCGCAAGCCCCAAGCACGAAAGACGTTGGAGGACATGGGCGTCGCCGTCCTCGACGACTACCGCGACGTGATCGAGCACCCCGACGTCGACGTCGTCCACGTCGCCACGCCCCCCTCCTCGCACCCCGAGCTGGTCCTCGCGGCCCTGGCGGCGGGAAAGCACGTCCTGTGCGAGAAGCCCCTCGCCCTCCGCACCTCCGACGCCGTCCGCATGGCCGCCGCCGCCCAAACCGCCGACCGCTTCTGCGTGGCCAACTTCATCATGCGCCACAATCCCGCCGCCGCGGCCGTGCGGCAGGTGCTGCGGACCGGGGCGCTCGGCCGCCCCCTCGCCGTGCACCTGACCAACCTGGGATCCGACAGCGGGCTCGCCCCCGACCACTGGTTCTGGGACAAGAGCCTCTCGGGCGGGATCTTCATCGAGCACTCGGTGCATTTCTTCGACCTGTACCGCTGGTGGTGCGGAGATGCGGAGGTCCTCGCGGGGTGGGCGGCGAGGCGCGAGAACGGAGGGATGGAGGATCGCGTCGGGGCGGTCGCCCGTGCGCACGACGGGACGCTCCTCACCCAGCATCACGGATTCGACCAGATCCCCGCCCTGGACCGCACGGACCACCGCATCGTCTGCGAACTGGGCGACGTCCGCGTGGACGGCTGGGTGCCGCTCTCCGTCACCATCGACGCGGCCGTCAACGACGAGGGCGCCACACGCCTCGCCGCCGGCTTTGACGGAGCGCAAGTGGAGACGGTGGAAACCTTTGCACCGGGGGTGGACGGCATGAGGGGACGGGGGGTCGAACGGTTCGTCACCCGCCGCATCCGCCTCCGCTGGAGCGACCCGCGCGACAAGGAGACCCTTTACGCCCAGTGCATCCGCGACCTCCTCGCCGATCAGCTCGCCTGGGCCGCCGACCGCTCCCACGCCCGTCGGGTCGAGGAGAGCAACGGGGTCGAGGCGCTGCGGCTGGGCGAGGCGGCCGCCCGGATGGCCGCGGGCGGCCCGCCCGGCTAGCGGAGGCGGCTCGGGTCGCCGCGGAGACCGAAGCGAGCGCTCATCTCCGTGCTGCCCCGCGATCTCCGCGCCGAAACGGGTTCTGAAACCACCGCCCCCCGCCGCCGCCGGGCCCCCTACCATGAACCGGGAGGTGCGATATGACGGAAAATGAAACGATTGGCCTGGGGCTCATCGGGTGCGGAGCGTTCGGGGAGTTCTGCCTGCACGCGTACAACCGGCTGCCCGAGGTCCGCATCGCGGCCGTCGCGGATGCAAACTTCGACGCGGCCCGGCGGCTGGCGAAGCAATTCGACTGTCCCGCCTACCGCAGCATGGACGATCTGTCCGGGGATCCGGGGGTGGACCTGGTCCACGTGGCCACCCCGCCCTCCAGCCACCATGAACTGGTGATGACGGCCCTGCGGAACGGGAGGCACGTGCTGTGCGAGAAACCGCTGGCCATGACGCTGGAACAGGCCGACGAGATGCTCGCGGCCGCCCGCGAGGAGGATTTGATCTGCCCCGTAAATTTTGTCCTCCGCTACAACGCCGTCACCGACGCCGTCCACCGCGTGCTGCGGACCGGGGCGCTGGGCAAGGTGCTGGCGGGGCGGCTGACGAATTGCGCCAAGGATACCCCCCTGCCTCCCAACCACTGGTTCTGGGACAAGACCATCTGCGGCGGAATATTTATTGAGCACGGAGTGCATTTCTACGACATGTACTCGTACTGGTGCGGGCCCGGGCGCGTCATCGCCGCCCACGCCGAGACTCGCGAGGGCACGCAGCAGGAGGATCGCGTCCTCTCCGTCGTCCGCCACGACGCCGGCGCCCTCGTCTCGCACTACCATGGGTTCGACCAGATCATCCCCATGGACCGCGCCGACCACCGCCTCGTCTGCGAAATGGGCGATATTGCCGTCTACGGCTGGATCCCCCTGTCCCTCCTCCTCGACGTGGCCGTGGACGACGAGGGCGCGGATTGCCTCCGGGAAGCCCTCCCCGAGGCGACGATCGAGACGCTCCAGACGTTCCCGGGCACGAGCGGCCACCTGCGGGGGCGGGGGGTGATGCGGAACGTGACCAAGCGGCTCCTTTTCACCTGGACGCCCAAGGAGAACAAGGAGGAGGTGTACTCGGATTCCCTGCGGGCCCTGCTGTCGGACCAGATCGCCTACATCCGCAACCCCGCCCTTCCGCGCCGGATCACGGAGCAGGCCGGCTACGAGGCCCTCGCCTTGGCCGTCGCGGCGGCCGAGATGGCGACGCGGGCGGCGCTAGAATGATGTAGGAACCTGCAACGGCAGGAGGGAATTGTGATGCAACACCAAATCATGCTTTCGGACGAGGAACTGGACGAACTCGACCGAATGCTGCAGAACGAGCTGCCGGACTGGCACGCGGAGATGCGGCGGTCGCGGAATCCCGGATTCCGGGACGATCTGCAGTTGAGGATCGAGCGGCTGGAGCACGTGCAGAAGATCATCGCGGCGGAGCGGTCGTCGCAGGCGTAGACGCGGCGTCCCGAGGGAATGCGCGGCTTCCAAGGTGATTTTTGTAGCCTCAGACGGCGAGAGCGTTCCGCGGATCTGCTGCCGACCCCCGGTTCTGTTGTTGGGCGCCTGGGGAAACGGGGGGGACGGTTTTCTTGTGGCACCCCATCGCGGGCGGAGACTTCCGGTACAGGCGCACGGCCGCCCGAGCCGGCATCCGAACCACATCCGAACCACAAAAAAAAGAAGCTCCGGACCCGAGAGTCCGGAGCTTCCCTATATCGTAAACAGTGTAATCGTCATTGGCACACGTCACCATGTACCTGCTCCACCGCCGCCCGAGGGCATTGGAGGAACGAGGGTGTGCTGACCTAATCTTCGAGCAGATCGCTCTGCATCGAAGTCTAGATGATCCTCTAGAAAGGAGGTGATCCAGCCGCAGGTTCCCCTACGGCTACCTTGTTACGACTTAGTCCCAGTCACCGAACTCACCTTCGGCACCCCTGAATCGGGGCGACTTCGGGTGCTTCCAGCTCCCATGACTTGACGGGCGGTGTGTACAAGGCTCAGGAACACATTCACCGCGTCACGCTGATACGCGATTACTAGCGATTCCAACTTCATGGAGTCGAGTTGCAGACTCCAATCCGAACTGGGGCAGGCTTTTACCGATTTGCTCCACCTCGCGGTCTTGCGTCGGTCTGTACCTGCCATTGTAGCACGTTTGCAGCCCTGGGCATAAAGGCCATGAGGACTTGACGTCATCCCCACCTTCCTCCGGTTTGACACCGGCAGTCTCGCTAGAGTCCCCGGCATTACCCGCTGGCAACTAGCGACAAGGGTTTCGCTCGTTACGGGACTTAACCCAACATCTCACGACACGAGCTGACGACAGCCATGCAGCACCTGTTCACGTTTCACCCCGAAGGGCAACCGACCCTGTTTCCAGGTAGGCATCCGTGTATGTCAAGCCCAGGATAAGGTTCTTCGCGTTGCATCGAATTAAGCAACATGCTCCACCGCTTGTGTGAGCCCCCGTCAATTCCTTTGAGTTTTAGCCTTGCGACCGTACTCCCCAGGCGGTCCACTTATCGGTTTTCTTGCGGCCGACAAACCGTCAGAGATTCATCGACCTAGTGGACATCGTTTAGGGCCAGGACTACCGGGGTATCTAATCCCGTTCGCTCCCCTGGCTTTCGCACCTCAGCGTCAGGACAGGCCCAGCGCGTCGCTTTCGCCTCCGGCGTTCCTCTTGATATCTACGCATTCCACCGCTCCACCAAGAGTTCCACACGCCCCTACCTGCCTCAAGACCGCCAGTTCGCCAAGCAGTTCCTCGGTTAAGCCGAGGGATTTCACAAAGCGCTTTGCGGCCCGCCTACGTGCTCTTTAAGCCCAGTGATTCCGAACAACGCTCGCCACCTTCGTCTTACCGCGGCTGCTGGCACGAAGTTAGCCGTGGCTTCCTCTGGGGCTCCTCAACTTCCCGGACTATTCACCCGGGTCGCTTGGTAGCCCCTGACAGCGGTTTACATCCCGAAGGACTTCATCCCGCACGCGGCATTGCTGGGTCACGCTTTCGCGCATTAGCCCAATATTCGTTACTGCAGCCTCCCGTAGGAGTCTGGGCAGTGTCTCAGTCCCAGTGCGGCGGGCCGACCTCTCAGTCCCGCTACCCGTCGTAGCCTTGGTGAGCCGTTACCTCACCAACAAGCTGATAGGACATGGGCCGCTCCTGAACCGGCAGGTCCGAAGATCCCCACCCTTTGACCACATCGCCATGCGACGTCGTGGTCTCATTGAGTATTACTCCCAGTTTCCCGGGGCTATCCTCATGTTCAGGGTACGTTACCCATGCGTTACTCGCCCTTTCGCCACTCTACTCGCTCCCCGAAGGGAACTTTCGCGTTCGACTTGCATGTTTTAGCCATGCCGCCAGCGTTCGTTCTGAGCCAGGATCAAACCCTTCAGTTGATTATCGTTCCACCCTGCCGAAGCAGGGTAATGATCGATTGGATTTGACTCTGTTTGGCCGGGGTTTAAGGGGTCCCCGACCGGCTAACAACTCAAAATCCTTGCTAAAGGCTTACATTTGTAGCACTTAGCACATCACGAGGATTTCGAGCCGGCCGCCGCGTCGCAAGATGCGACGGCCTTTTCTTGGATCTTCCCATCCGGAGCAACGCGTGAAACGCGCCCCGGACAGGTCACATCCTCGTGACGATTACACTGTTCACTTTTCAATCTGCCGTCGAGGTCGGCCTCATCGCCGTCCTCAATCGAGACTTTCAATCTTCTCTTTTTCGCCGCTCCGCGTCAAGCATCATTTTCGAGTTTCCGAAAACTTTTTTGCTTGCCCCCGGAGGGCTGCCGGCAGCCTCATTCGCCGCCGATCGCCGAAGCGATCCGGGTCGGCGTCGTCCGCCGTCCCGCGCATCTCAGTACCTTAGCAGAGCCCCAACCGGTCGTCAACACCCTGCCGAAGGCTTTTCCGACATTTCGCGAACTTTTCTTCCCGATCCGCGAAAACCCAAGGAATTCGAGGGTTTTCCGCGAACGCGAAATCTCCCCCGCGGGCCGAATCACCCACGGGCCGAGGCCCAAGGCCCCACGCTTATGTATAAACGTCCCCCCCACTCCCCAGGGTTCCCCGCCCTGCCGGAAGTCCCGGATTTCCTTGGATCGAGGCCGCGAAAGAATGCGCCGCAGAGGCGCGGAGACGCAGCGCGGGCTTCGCCCGCTCCCAATTTCGATTTCCGATTTGCGATTTCCGATTGGGCTGACGCCCCTGCCACGGCCCCAATCGAAGTGAGCGCCGTTTTACGACCGGAGAACATCCCCGAAAGAGCTAGATCTTGCGCGTTTGCAGTGCAGAGGGGAGGGACAGCGCGCACCGCCGGCGCTCCGTGCCGCCCCCTGCGCGCACTGCCGTCGCAGTCCTCGTACGCCACGGCCGAGCGCGTTGGGCGTCTGTCGGCAAAGGGAGCATACCCCAACGTTCGCGGCCGCCAAGAAATTTCCGAGAGACTAGACGTAACACCTTCTGTCGCAGAGCGTTGCAAGAACGGCGTTCCTGTCTGTGGACGGCGGTTTCCGCCCCTTCTACAAGGCCCTTGGATGCGCGGCGGCAGGGCCAGTTGCATCGTGGCGTTTTCGTGGCATGCGCGCCATGGGCGTCTTGCCTATGCGCCCCGCGGGCGTCTTGCCGAAGGGCATGAAGATAAGGCATGGGCACGCAGGCCATCGCGGGGCGGTGGTTGCGCGCGGCGCGGTGGATTCGCCCGGCGCGGTGGATGCGGGTGGGGCGGGGGATTCGCAGCCCGAAGGGCCTCCAGAGCCGTAGCCCAGGGCCTGGCCGCAGGCCGCCGCCCTGGGTCCGCC
>JAWLCQ010000246.1:0-6121 GCA_041687095.1 Phycisphaerae bacterium
CTCGCGGAGGATGTCGAGGTACGCCCGGTAGTCGTCGTCGACGAAGAAGACGGGCTGGCGGTTGTTCCCCCGCTGCGTCACGTGATGCGGCACACCGGGAATGACGGTTCGTGCGGCTCGCGGCATGACGGCATCCTACGTCCGCCCCCGGACGGGAGCAAGAGGAAGTCTCAGTAAATAGTAACCGTCCCTATTTATCCCCGTCCCTATTTATCCCGCCACGCATCGAACCCGGCTCGGAGATCCTCTCCCGCCGGCAGAACGCCCGAATGCCCCCCCCCGCTTCGGCTGGACCTGTCCATCACCCCGCGCCAGTACGCTTCCAGCGTGGGATCCCGCCGCTGCCCTTTGGCCATCCGCTGTCTCCTTGCGCTGGCCCGATCTTGACCTGCCCCGCCAGCGGATTGAAGATGCGGTTCGCGGAACGGACACGCCCACATCGCCCAGACGCCCATCACGCAGCTCGACCAGTTCCTGCCGGACGTCTGGAAGGCGGAGCAGTTGGGCCAGAGTGCCGGGCGCTAAAGCCATCTATTCCACTCGTTCCAGCCGGAAGACGATGTCGTCGAAGTCATCGTCCGGCTTGCCGTCATTGCAGCGATACCTTCGACCCTTGCTGAGTTCCTCCACAATCATCGCTGCGCCGTTATGGCCGGAATCGACAATAGGGCGCCCTGTCGTGCCCGGAATCGCGACTCGCGTTGTGGATTGCCATGCATTGTAAACGCAGATCGTGGAGGGGCCGCCAGCGACCTCGAACTCAACCACCGAAGGCGCTTCGTCGTGCCAGATCGCGACCCCGTTGCTTCCATCAACGTTCTTCCCGTTGATGATGAATTGACCGGACACCCCCTCTGCCGCGCCTGGCTGCCACCCGGCCTTCTTATCCTGATGCACCAATGCCATCACCAATCCCTGCCGCCACTTGCTATTGGACGATTCGAGTGTCAGCCTATACCTCTTCGCGCCTCCGGTTGGGAAGTAGTCATGCAGATGCAACGTCCTGCCTTCCCACTGTATGGGCTGTCCCTTCGACCTGATGAACATGCTCTCAAACTCGGGCATTCCTAACCTCCAATCCTGCGGAACGGATCAATGGCCGCATGATCGCTCGGCCACATCGGCGTGACGTCGAAGAGCCCGCCCTGACGTTGCGGGGGCCAGTGATGGAACTCCATGCTCTCCAAGCGCCCAAACCTGTTGATCTGTTGTGGCGCAAGCCCTTGCCTCATTCTCGCCACGTTAGCCGCGCTATAGCTCTCAGCGTTATAGAACGCCTCGTTCTTCCAGATCCGCTGGTATAAATAGGGACGGTTACTATTTTCCATCGCGCCTTGCCGTCACGTGCCGCGGAGGAACTCGCGGAGGGCGGCGGCGGTGCGTTGGCGGATGAGGGGGGCGGCGTTGGCGAGGGCGGCGCGGGGGGTGACGCCGTCGGCGACCAGGGGGTGGACGGCGGCGAACAGGTCGCGCGGGGCGTCGTCCGTCACCGCCCCGGGGATGCAGATCACGGGCACGCCGAGCTGGCGGGCCACGCCGGCGACCCCGGCGGCGGTCTTGCCGCTGGCGGTCTGGGCGTCCAGGCGCCCCTCGCCGGTGAGGCACAGGTCCGCCCCGTGCAGGCGGCGGCGGAGGGAGACGGCGTCGGCGACGACGGACACGCCGCGTTCCAGTGTTGCCCCGGCGAAGGCGACGAGGCCGGCCCCGAGCCCCCCGGCCGCCCCGGAACCCGACAGGTCGCTCACGTCCACGCCGAGTTCGCGGCGGATGACGTCGGCGAAGTGGGCGAGGTTGGCCTCCAGGCGCTCGACGGTTTCGCTGTCGGCGCCTTTCTGGGGCCCATAGACACGGGCGGCACCCCCGTCCCCGAGCAGGGGGTTCGTCACGTCGCAGGCGATGCGGATGCGCGTCTGCGCCAGCCGGGGGTCGATGTCGGACAGGTCGATGTGCTCGACGGCGCCGAGCCCTCCGCCGCCGAGCCCGCAGATGAGGCCCTGCCCGGCGGCGTCGCGGAACAGCACGCCCAGCGCCTGCCCGCAGCCCGCCCCGCCGTCCACGGTGGCCGAGCCGCCGATGCCCAGGATGATCTCCCGCGCCCCCGCGTCCAGGGCCGCCAGGATGAGCTGCCCGGTCCCGAAGGTGGTCGAGCGCAGCGGGTCCCGCAGGTTCTCGGGCACGAGGTGCAGGCCGCTGGCGGCGGCCATCTCGATGACGGCGGTGCAGGCGTCGCAGTCGCAGGGGTCGGCGTCGTAGGTGGAGGCGACCTCACCGATGGCCCCGAGCATGCCGACCTCCCCCGGCAGGGCGGCGGCCGGACGCGTCCCCAGCAGCCCGTACCGCGCGCGGACCTGCGCCCCGAGGGGGCCGTAGACGTCGGCGTAGGCGAAGCGGCCGTTGGTGGCCGCCACCATCGCCGCGACGATCCCCTCGCCCCCGTCGGCCATGGGACAGAGGTCCACGACGGCGTGGGGGACGGCGTCGACGATCCCGGCCGCCATCGCCGCCGCCACTTCCGGGGCGGGGAGGGATTCCTTGAACGTGTCGGGAGCGATGACGACCTTCATGCGCGAGCCTTTCTCACAGACCAGCCGGGCGGCGGTCCCTTTTCGGATTCGGAACCGACCCTACTCCTGCATTCGCCGGAACAACTCGACTTCGCCGATGACGTTGATCCCGTTCTCGCCGAGGACGCGGATGGCGGTGTCGGGGTCGTCGAAGCGGAAGATGAGGACGGCCTTGTCGCCGCGGCGGAAGGTGAAGGCGTACATGTACTCGATGTTGATGTTGGCGGATTCGATGGTGGTGAGGATGTTGGCGAGGCCCCCGGGCTGGTCGGCGACTTCGGTGGCGACAACCTCGGTGGTCTTGACGACGTAGCCCGCCTCCTTCAGCACGTCGCGGGCCCGCTCCCACTCGCGGACGATCAGCCGCAGAATGCCGAACTGCGCCGTATCGGCGAGCGAGAGGGTGGTGATGTTGATCCCGGCCCCGGCGAGGGTTTGGCAGGCCCCGCTGAGGTGTCCGGGCTTGTTCTCCAGGAAGAGCGAGAGCTGGTTGATCTTCATGTCGTTGGCCCTTTCGGTCCTGTTCCTTCGCTTTCGGCCGATCTCACGGCTGGTCTTCACCGCGGAGATCGCGGAGACCGCAGAGGAGAGAAGGGACCAGGGATCAGGGACCCGGCACGAGGAACGAAACGAACCGCGCCGCACGCGGCCTGCGTTTCCTTCCGCTGGGCCCCGGCATCTGTTGCCTGGTACCTGGCGCCTCTCCTCTCTGCGTTCTCTGCGTTCTCCGCGGTGCAATTTCACTGGGTCCCGCTTGCGTCCGGGCCTACGCCGGCTTGTCCGGGTCGCGGCGGTCGATGACCCGCTTGGCCTTGCCCTGGGAGCGCTCGATGGTATGGGGCTCGACGAGGGTGATGGCGCAGCGGATGCCGATGGTGTTCTCGATCGCGTGGGCGAGCGTGCGCTGCAGCTCCTCCAGGGTCCCCACCTTGTCGCTGAAGACGTCGGCGGTGACCTCGATCTGGACGGCCATCTGGTCCAGCCCGCGGGTGCGGGTGAGGACGATCTGGTAGTGCGGGAGGGTCTTGTCGACCTGGAGGAGGGCGGCCTCGACCTGGGAGGGGAAGACGTTGACCCCGCGGATGATGAACATGTCATCGCTCCGCCGCCCGATCCGCCGCACCCGCCGCACCGACCGCCCGCAGGGGCAGGGCTCGGCGATGATGTTGGTGATGTCCCGCGTGCGGTAGCGGATCATGGGCATGGCGTGCTTGGAGAGCGTGGTGAGGACCAGCTCGCCCTCCTCCCCGTCGGGGACGGGCTGGAGCGTCTGGGGGTCGATGATCTCGGGGTAGAAGTAGTCCTCGAAGACGTGCAGGCCCTGCTGCTCACAGCACTCGCTGGCGACCCCGGGGCCGATGATCTCGCTGAGCCCGTAGATGTCGTACGCCTTGACCCCGCTCTGGGCCTCGATCCAGGTGCGCATGGCCTCGGACCAGGGCTCGGCCCCGAAGATCCCGGCCCGCAGGGGCAGGTCCTTGAGGTTCACGCCCAGCTCGCCCGCCCGCTCCAGCAGGTGCAGGAAGTAGCTCGGGGTGCAGCAGATCGCCGTCACCCCGAAGTCCTTCATCACCATGATCTGGCGGTCGGTGTTCCCGCCCGAGATGGGGATGACGGTGGCGCCCAGGGCCTCCGCCCCGTAGTGCGCCCCCAGCCCGCCGGTGAACAGGCCGTACCCGTAGGCGTTCTGGATGATGTCCCCGCGGGAGCACCCGCAGGCGGCGAAGGTGCGGACCATGACCTGGGCCCAGACGGCCACGTCCTGCTGGGTGTAGGCGACGACGGTGGGCTTGCCCGTGGTCCCGCTGGAGGCGTGCAGGCGGACGACCTCGTCCATGGGCACGGCGAAGAGGCCGAAGGGGTACGCGTCCCGCAGGTCGGTCTTGACGGTGAAGGGCAGGCGGGCGAGGTCGTCCAGCGAGCGGATGTCCTCGGGCTTCACGCCCGCCTCGTCCATCCGCGTGCGGTAGAGTTCCACCCGCGAGTGCGCCAGGTGCACCATCCGCTGCAGGCGCTCGAGCTGCAACTGCCGCAACTGCGGGACGGGGAGGTAGTCGGGGGCGGAGACGGCCTGGAAGGCCGGGGCCTTGCTCTTGATCGACGTGCTCATACGGGGCTCCTCATTTTCGAATTTCGATTCTCGAATTTCGATTGGGGCTCGCGTTACGGGCCTGGATTGTCGCCCCGAGCCCGTCCGCGTGAAATCGAAAATCGAAATTCAGCAATCGGAATTGTCCTGTCATTCGCCGCGCCCGAGGCGGAAGGCTTCCTCGTTGACCTCGTGGAGCTTCTCGGGGAGGTGGGCGTGGAGGGCGGCGAGCCAGTGCTCGGGGGCGATGTCCAGGTGCGTGCTCAGGGCGCCCAGCAGGGCGACGTTGAGGGCCTTGCGGTTGGGCAGGCGGGACTCGTCGATCACGTCGCAGGGGATGAGCGTCCCGCCCTCGCGGAGGACGTGGGCGTTGGGCTCGACCTGGTCGGGGGCGAGGACCACGAGGATGTCGGCGGCCCCGGCGGGGACCATGGGGCTCAGCACCTCGTCTCCGAACCGCACGTCGCTGCTCACCGACCCGCCGCGCTGGCTCATCCCGTGCAGTTCGCTCTTCTTCACGTCATGCCCGGCGCGGAAGGCGGCGTCGGCGAGGATGTCCGACGCCTTCAGCACGCCCTGTCCGCCCAGGCCGGCGACCACTACGTTCATAACTTTCTTCATCCGTTTGCACCCTTCATGGATCCACTTGGGAGCGGACGATTCTTGCCAATCCAAATCCGAAATCCGAAGTACGAAATCCGAAACAAATCCGAAACGGCAAATCCAAATGCTCCAAACGTCCTGTCGCAGTCCCGGGCGGCGGGAAAAGGGGACAGGCACCTGCGCGGCGAGAAGCATGCCGCTCCGGAGCCAGTCCCCTTTTCCCGGCTTCCGGTTTCTGGGGTCCTGACCGTTCTCGTCCTCCGGGCGCCCCCTCACCGCCTCGCTGCGCTCGGCACCTCTCCCCCAGGGGAGAGGGGTTCCCGTCTTCGCCTGCGGCTACGACGCGGCAAGCCCGTTTCCCTGGCTCCCGGTTCCCGGTTTCTGGCTCCCGGTTCCCGGTTCCTGGTTCCCGGGACGTTCTCAGACCGGGGCGGCCGCCTGGTGTTCCTTGATCTTCTTGAATGCCAGGATGCACGGCTGGCGGACGATGATCAGGACTAGTTCCCCGCTCTCCAGGGCCTGCTCCATCAGCGGGCGGAACTCGCCCTTCTGCTTGAGCGGGTCGAAGAGCACCACGCGGTCCATCCCCACCGCCTTGCCGAGCTTCTCCAGCGACAGTTGCGGGGCGGGGCTGTGGTCCAGCTTCCGCCCGGTGCCCGGGTGCTCCTGCAGGCCGGTCATGGCGGTGGTCCCGTTGTCGAGGATCACCACCACGTGCCCCGTGGCGGGGCGGTTGTAGGCCATCTCCACCAGCCCCGTGATGCCACTGTGCACGAACGTGCTGTCCCCGATCACGCTCACGACCTTGCGGGCCTGCTCGGGGGGCAGGACGTGGCGCATGCCCAGTCCCGTCCCGATCGACGCG
>JAWLCQ010000247.1:0-6107 GCA_041687095.1 Phycisphaerae bacterium
CCGAAGTGTCGTCTCCATCTACCTGGAATCGCCCTCCAGGCCCAGGGGTGACACTTCTATTGAGATAAGGGGGTGTCATTTCTATTGAGACACAACAGCGCGGAGGTCCGATCCCGCGGCCCCGGCGTCTGTGGGCTACGGGCCCGCCACGCCCAGGATCGCGCCCACGGCCGGCAGGTTCGCCAGCACCACCGTCGCGACGGCCAGCAGGACCGTGGCCACCCACGCGCGGCTGATCCGCTCGCGGAACAGCGCCACCGACAGCAGCGCCGCCACCAGGATGGACGCCACGCTGCGGACGGTGAAGACCAGAGCGGCCGGTCCGCGCGCGGTGAAGCTGATGAGCCCGACGCCCACGATCGACCCCACCGCCGCCAGCAGCCCCAGCGCCACCACCGTCCGCACCTGCCCCCCGAACCGCCGCCTCACCGCGAACGCCGCCGCGATCGTTCCGCCCAACGAGACGTACAGCAGCACGCGGTAGAGCCCCCCGTACCCGTCCATCAGCCGCTCCCCGCCCGCCCCGTGCGGGGCGTTGAGGTCCTTCATCGCCATCCCCACCACGCTGTTGAACAGCAGGATGCCCAGCAGGGCCGCCCCGAACCGGAGCTGATCGCCCCAGCATCGGGGGCGGGGGGTATCGCCGCCGCCCGGGGCGCCGGCCTCGAAGGAGGCGACGACGACGCAGACGACCCCGACGCCCATCGCCGCCCAGTGGAACGCCCGCAACCCCTCGCCCAGCAGGAGGGCGGCGTAGAACGTCTCGGGCAGGAACGAGAGGCTGACGGCGCACCAGGTGGGGGAGAGGGGCCCCCGCTGCAGGGCGATTCCGACGCAGACGATGGCGAGGTACTGCGTGACGCCCGTGGCGATGCCCCACGCCCAGACGCGCCCCGGGGCGGTGAGGGGCAGGGGCCAGTCCGCCCAGGTGAAGTAGGCGGCCCCGACGGCGGAGCAGACGAGGATGATGTGCAGCGGGGTGATGCCCCGGTCGGTGCCCATGCGGTAGGCAATGCCGATCAGGGCAAAGCTCGCCCCCGCCGCGGCGGACAGGGGCACGAACAGCTCAGACGACAGTTCCATTCGGGGGGACTCCCTGCGGTGCGCGGGCCGTGCGGATGCGGACGATCCAGAGCATAGCGTCTTGGCCGGCGGGAGGAAGAGGGAAGAACGGGAAAAAGGGCTTGAAAGGTAGGCGATCACTGGTAGAATGGGCGATTCTACACGCGGGTACGTAGGCACGAACTGTAACCCCCGGAACATCTTCGGGGCGAAGAGTGGAGAGATTGCGTGGCGGTACGACTTAGATTGAAGAGATTCGGCCGGCGCAACCGGGCGTTCTTCCGGTTGAACGCGATGGACGTCCGCACGGCGCGCGACGGGAAGGTCATCGAGGAACTCGGCTGGTACGATCCGGCCGGTGTGGAACCCGAGCAGAAGATGTCGTTCAAGCGGGAGCGGATCCAGCACTGGTTGAGCGTCGGCGCCCAGCCGTCCGATACGGTGCGGACCCTGCTCAAGAAGAACGGGATCCTGTAAGGGCGGGAAGGCGATGGGCGATGCCTCCGGTCGCCCTGCGCAGGCGGCGCCCCCGACGGGCGCGGCGGCGAAGCGGCATGGGATTGCGCATCGACATCCTCACGCTCTTCCCGGAGCTGTTCGACGGGTTCTGCGGCTGGAGCATCGTGGGCCGGGCGGTACGCCGCGGCCTGGTGGAGATCCATCGCACGAACCTGCGTGACTTCGCCCGCGATCGGTACGGAACCGTGGACGACGCCCCGTTCGGGGGCGGGGTCGGGATGGTGCTGATGTGCCAGCCCGTCTTCGACGCCGTCGCGTTCCTCCGCTCGCAGGGCGCCTGCCCGGGCACGACCGTGCTGCTCACCCCGCAGGGCCGGCCCGCCACACCGGAACTGGTCGCGGGCCGGGCGACGCGGGAGCGGCTGATCCTGGTCGCCGGGCACTACGAAGGGTTCGACGAGCGGATCCGCGAGGCGATCCCCGACGTGGAAGTCAGCTTGGGCGACTTCGTGCTGTCGGGGGGCGAGGTGGCGGCGATGGCGTTGATCGACGCGGTCGTCCGCCTGCAGCCCGGAGCGCTCGGAAAGGACGAGTCGGTGCACGACGAATCCTTCTCCGATGGATTGCTGGAGTATCCGCAGTACACCCGCCCGCGGGTGTTCCGGGACCTGGAGGTCCCGGAGGTGCTCGTGAGCGGGCACCACGAGCGGATTGAACGATGGCGCCGCGAGCAGGCCGAACGGCGGACTCGCGAGCGGCGGCCGGACCTGTGGGAGCAGTACACCCGCCGGGCCGCCCCAGAAACAACCAGGACTACGCCGCCCCCCGCGCGGACCGCTGAGTCGGCCGCGACGAGCGATGAGGGCGAGACAGGAGTAGAATCGTGAGCCAGGAACTGCTGCACAAGGCGGCCCAGCCCAACCTGAAGACCACCGTCCCCAGCTTCGAGATCGGGGACTCCATTCGCGTGTCGGTGCGGATCGTGGAGGGCGACAAGGAGCGCATCCAGATCTTCGCCGGGACCGTGATCGGTCGGCGGGGCGGCGGGGTGGCGGAGACCTTCACCGTCCGCCGCATCGTGAACAACGAGGGCGTGGAGCGCATCTTCCCGCTCCACAGCCCGAAGATCGCCGACGTCGAGGTTGTCCGCAGCGGCAAGTCCCGCCGCGCCAAGCTCTACTACCTCCGTGAGCGCACGGGCAAGGCCACTCGCCTCCGCGAGGAGACCCGCTCCATCAAGCCCAAGAAGCGCGGCGCGCAGGTGACCGAGGCCGCCGCCCAGGAGTAACCCTCCGTGTTCGGCTGGCGGCGGAGGCCCGTGCCATTGGGACGGCGCGGCGAGGACATCGCCCGACGCTTCCTCCGCCGCCGGGGCATGCGGGTGCTGGCACGCAATTACCGCTGCCCCGCCGGGGAGGCCGACCTCATCGTCCTCGACCCCGCCACACGCGCCGAACTCGGGGCGGAAACCCTCGCCTTCGTCGAGGTCAAAACCCGCGCCTCCGACGCCCACGTGGCCCCCGCCTCCGCCGTCGATACCGCCAAGCGACGCCACCTCCGCCGCATCGCCGCCCACTACCTCGCCGCCCGCCCCGCCGCCCGCCGCTACGCCCTCCGCTTCGACATCGTCTCCATCGTCGCCCCCCCCGACGGGGAGCCCCGCATCGACTACCTCCCCGGAGCGTTCCAGTGAACCTCATCGACACCCACTGCCACCTCGCCCACGGCCGCCTCCGCCCCGACGCCCCCGCCGCCATCGCCCGCGCCGCCGCCGCCGGAGTGCAACGGATCCTCGTCGCCGCCGCCGACATCCACGAGGCCAAGGCCGCCCTCGGCCTGTGCCGCGACCATGCGAGCCTGTCCTGCATGGCCGGGGTGCACCCGCACGAGGCGAAGGACTTCTCCCCGGGCGCGCTGCAGACCCTGGAGGACCTGGCGAGGGCGAGCGAGAACGTCGCCATCGGGGAGATCGGGCTCGACTACCACTACGACTTCTCCCCCCGCGAGCAGCAGCGCAACGCCTTCGCCGCCCAACTCGCCCTCGCCGTCCGCCTGGGCAAGCCCGTCGTCGTGCACACCCGCGAGGCCTTCGACGACACCATGGCCATCCTCCGCGACTCGGGCGTGGACGGATCGCGGGTGGAGTTCCACTCGTTCACCGAGGGGCCCGACGCGGGGCGGACGGTGCTGGACTTCGGGGCGATGATCGGCATGAGCGGGATCGTCACCTTCGCCCGGGCGAGCGACGTGCAGGCAACGGCGGTTCTGACGCCCGACGACCGCCTGCTCGTGGAGACCGACGCCCCGTACCTCTCGCCCGAGCCCGTGCG
Source organism: Phycisphaerae bacterium (assembly GCA_041687095.1). Classification (GTDB taxonomy): domain Bacteria; phylum Planctomycetota; class Phycisphaerae; order SM23-33; family SM23-33; genus JAWLCQ01. Next base: position 3,852 of record JAWLCQ010000247.1, read on the forward strand.
GAAGATGAAGACCAACGAACCCGCCAACGTCGCCCACACCGCGCGGTTCCTCGCCGCCCTCCGCCGGACCGACCCCGACGACCTCGCCGCCCGCACCACCGCCAACGCCGAACGGTTCTTCGGACTACTTTGCGGTTGAGAGCCGCGGGGCGCGAGAGGACAATGGCGGCCATGCCCAACGAAACCGATACCCACGGAGCAGACCGGATCCAAGCCTTCGCCGCCGACTACGACCGGATCGCCTCCGAGATCCGCCGGGTCATCGTCGGGCATGAGCGGGTGATCGACGACGTCCTGACGTGCCTGTTCGGGGGCGGGCACGTGCTGCTGGAGGGCGTCCCGGGCTTGGGCAAGACGCTCCTGGTCCGCACCCTCGCGGAGGTCCTGGACCTGTCGTTCCAGCGGATCCAGTTCACCCCCGACCTCATGCCCGCCGACATCACCGGGACCAACGTCGTCGTCACCGACGACACCGGGGGCAAGAGCTTCCGCTTCGAGCCCGGGCCCATCTTCGCCCACCTCGTCCTCGCCGACGAGATCAACCGCGCCACCCCCAAGACCCAGTCGGCGGTCCTGGAGGCCATGCAGGAGCGGACCGTCTCGACGGGGCGCGAGACCCGCCCGCTGCCCGCCCCGTTCCTGGTCCTCGCCACCCAGAACCCCATCGAGATGGAGGGGACGTACCCGCTGCCCGAGGCGCAGCTCGACCGCTTCCTGTTCAAGGTCCGCCTGGAGATCTCCTCCGCCCCCGAACTCGTCGCCATCCTCGACCGCACGACCGGCGCGGAAACGCCCCGCGTTTCGCGCGTCGCCGACGGTGCGCGCATCCTGGCGATGCGGGAGACGGTCCGGGCGGTGACGGCGGCGGAGCACGTGAAGGAGTACATCGCCCGGCTGGTCCTGGCGATGCATCCCGAGACCCCCGAGGGTCCCGAGGCGGTGCGGCGGTACGTGCGGTACGGGCCCTCCCCCCGGGGGGCGCAGGCGCTGCTGCTGGGGGCGAAGGTCCTGGCCCTGCGCGACGGGCGGGCGAACGTCGCCTTCGATGACGTCGCGGCCGTCACCGTCCCCGCACTCCGCCACCGCATCCTGCTGTCCTTCGAGGCCCTCGCCGACGGGGTCGCCCCGGAGGAGATCCTCGAGCAGGTCCTCGCCTCCGTGCCGCGCTCGGCGTAGGGCCACTGCGGAGGCCCCGCGCATCGCCTGCCCCGCCCCACGCGCCCGCGCCGCCCCCAGTGCCTCCGCGGCCCCACGCTCCCGTGCCTCCGACGCCTCGAAGCGCCTGCGACGCCTCCATTGCGTGCGTCGCCTCCATCGCCTGCGACGCCTCCATTGCGTGCGACGCCTCCATCGCGTGCGTTGGGGGTCTCCTGACCCCCAACGTCCGGGAGGGCCAACGAATGCCTCCGCGATAGCGTTATGGCGGCGCTCCGGTCGCGGCGGCCCCTCGACAGGCTCAGGACCAGGCCGCCGCCGCAAAGGGCCGCTCCAACGGCGCTGCCGCGGAGGCGTCCCCCGCCCCTCCCGGACGCCGGGGTCAGGAGACCCCCGGCGCGCGCGCGGGGGGCGTCGCCCGCGCTGGAGGCGTCGCGCGCGGTTGGCGGCAACATGCCCCGACGCCGCAGCCTGCGGAGCGCAGCTGCTTGTCACGGCGAAGCCTTGGTCTGCTGGGTGCCGTGGCCTGCGGAGCGCAGCGCAGCAACCACGTCCCCCGCCGGCGCATCGTGCGCCCCCGCACCGCCGGGAGCGACCGCACCGCCCGCATTGGACCCCGCGCCGTCTCCCTCGAAAACGAACCCACCACAGATTATTCCGATTTCGCCCGCGCCCGGACTCGTCTGCGCCCCGGCCGTGTCCTGTGGCTCCTCCCTCGTCGCCTCGCCCGCCGGGGCCTCATGCGCCTCGTCCGCACGGCCGGGCGCGGCCCCCGCGCCGCCCGGAGCCGACCCCACGCCGTCTCCCTCGAAAACGAACCCACCGCAGACTATTCCGATTTCGCCTGCGCCCGGATTCGTCTGCGCCCCGGTCGCGTCCTGTGGCTCCTCCCTCGTCGCCTCGCCCGCCGGCGCGGCCTCGGCCTCGTCGTCCATCGTGCAGTCGCTCTCGCCCTCCGCCTCCGCGGCCGCCGCCGCCGCCGTCGCCGCCAGCGGGGGGAACTGCGGGTCCTCGCGCTGCAGTTCCTCGACCCGCCGCGCCATCGACTCCGCCCGCCGCCGACGGCACGCGGAGCTGCCGTGCCCCGGCAGCGCGTCGCCG
>JAWLCQ010000248.1:0-6026 GCA_041687095.1 Phycisphaerae bacterium
CGATACACGGCCTGGCGGCCATTTGCCACGAAGCCCGAAAGGGCGGACACAATGGAAGCTGCTGGCCTACCCATCGGCGCGCCTCTCCCCTACTCTACGGAGCGCAGCGGCTTGCCCCGGCGTAGCCTTGGCGGAGCCGGGATCAACCACGCCCAACCGACACTGCCTGCGAAGTGCCTGGAATGGTTACCGTTCACGGGAGTGCGGGCGGTGAGTCCCGCACCGCCTCGAAAAAGGGGACAGGCACCTGCGCGGCAAGAAGCATGCCGCTGCGGAGCCAGTCCCCTTTTTCGACTACCCCTGCTTGCTCCGCTCGCGCATCTGCTGCACCCAGGCGAGGTAGGCGGCGATGTGCTTTTCATAGCCGCGGTCCGTCGGGGCGTAGTACGTCTTGTCCACGCCCAGGTAGTCCTGGTCGGGGCTCACCCCGCCCTCGTGGTCGTGGGAGTACTGGTAGCCCTCCCCGTGCCCGAACTGCTTGGAGCCCCCGTAGTGCGTGTCCCGCAGCGAGCGGGGCACGGGGACCGTCCGCTGCTCCTTCACGTCCGTCATCGCCGTCCACACCGCCATCGCCGACGCGTTGCTCTTGGGGGCGCAGGCCATGTAGATGGCGGCCTGCGCGAGGGTGAGCTGGCACTCGGGCATCCCGACGCGATCGGTGATCTCGAACGCCGCCGCCGCGACGGAGATCGCCCGCGGGTCCGCGTTGCCGATGTCCTCGCTGGCGAGGATGGCGATGCGGCGGGCGACGAACCGCGGGTCCTCCCCCGCCGTCAGCATGCGGGCGAGCCAGTAGACGGCCGCGTCGGGGTCGCTGCCCCGCATGGACTTGATGAAGGCGCTGGCGGCGTCGTAGTGGTCGTCGCCGGTGGCGTCGTACTGGAGGGCCTTCTGCTGGATGGACTCGACGGCGACGTCGAGGTCGAAGCGGAGGGACGCGTCGGGGTTCGGGGCGGAGGCGGCCTGCGACATCACGCCCACCTCCAGGGCGGTCAGGGCCCGCCTGGCGTCCCCGTCGGACACGCGGGCGAGATGCGCCAGGGCCTCGTCCGTCGCCTGGACGGTGTACTTCCCCAGCCCGCGCTCGGGGTCGGTGAGGGCGCGGCGGAGCAGGGCGATGACGTCGGATTCCGTGAGCGGACTGAAGCGGAAGATCGTGGACCGCGACAGCAGGGGGGAGTTGATGGCGAAGAAGGGGTTCTCGGTGGTCGCCCCGATGAGGATGATGACCCCGTTCTCGACGTCGTTGAGCAGCACGTCCTGCTGGGCGCGGTTGAAGCGGTGGAGTTCGTCGATGAACAGGACCGTCCGCCGCCCGCTCCCCGCCAGCGCCGCCCGGGCCCGGTCGAGGATCTCGCGGACGTCCTTGACGGAGGCGGAGGCGGCGTTGAGCATGTGGAAGTCGCCCGCCACGTGCCCCGCGATCACGTGCGCGAGCGTGGTCTTGCCCGCCCCCGGGGGGCCGTAGAACACCAGCGAACTCAGGCGCCCGGCCTCGAGCATGCGGCGGAGCATCTTGCCCGGGCCCAGGAACTCGTCCTGCCCGAGGATCTCGTCGATGGTCCGAGGGCGCATGCGGACGGGCAGGGGGGCGTTGGCGGCGATGGCGGCGGATTCGGAGGCTTTGAACAGATCCATGCGGGGCATTATACCGTGGAGGCGGCGAGCTGTTACCTCGGAGGACACACGTTCCGGTGAGGGCCGCGCGGGCGGCTGGGGCGGGTGTCGCCCGCGCCGCTGTGAAACAGCCTCTTGCCCCGGCGGATCTTGGGGAGATCTGCAGATAGGTAACAACTGTGAAAAATGGATTGTGGGTTGGCGCACGCGAAAAACGCCCCTACTCTGGTTGCTTGTGCGGTCCGGCATGAGCCTGCCAGCCGCGGAGAACCGGAGGCCTTGGCCCCCCCGACGGGATGCCAAAGGCACACCCAATCGCGTCGCCTCGCACGGGGTGATGTGAAACGAAGGAGGATGGAGAGATGCGCGCACGCACTTCTGCGCCGATGGTCTTGTTATCTCTACTGGTCGTTGGGGTCCTGGCGGGGAGCGTTTCGGCGGCCCCGGTGAACCTGTTGGCGAACCCTGGGTTCGAGACGGGCGACTTCACGGGCTGGACGGTGCATGAGGGCCCTACCGCCCCGGACAGCACGTACTACGGCGAGCGTGGGTACGTGGTCATTCCGAACGTGACGGCCGACACGGGCTACACGACGCACATCCGCACGGGCACGTACGCGATGATCGGGCACGTGAGGTACGGGAACTCCGTCTTCATTTCTCAGCGGGTGCCCGTGCTGCCAAACCAGAACGTGGACGTGGGGTTCTGGGTTGGGCGAGGGGAGGACGGAACCGGGTTCGGAGTGACGTATGGGAACGAGAGCCCCCGCTACACGCAGATCTACGTCGACGGGGAGCGGGTCCTCTTCCCGGGCCCGACGATCAATGTGAGTGCGAAGAACACCTACTACCACCTCGGCACGTCGTTCAACACGGGCGACCGCGAGTACGTGGACGTCCTGTTCCGCCTCGAAGGCAGCGGGAGCGCGTGGGCCAACGTCATGTGGGACGACTTCTACTTCAACTCCGAGCCCGTCCCCGAGCCGGCGACGATGGGACTGTTTGCGGCCGGCCTGTGCGTGTGCCTGCGGCGGCGCAGGCGATAGCGGCGGCCGTAAGAATTCTGCTTCTCCCCGCGACGCCGGCGGGTCGCGTCCCGTAGAATAGTCCGCGTCCCCGTCCCCCTCGGGGCGGGGCGCGGAAAGGACGCATGGTCAAGGAGCACAGCCAGTTCGGGGTCGCCCTCATGGGGATCATCGACCTCGCGGTCACCGCGGGGGCGTGGATCGTGAGCTTTCATCTGCGCTTCCACTGGGGCCTCCTGCCGGTCTACCACAACCCCCCCCAGCACCTCGCCTACCTCGACAGCACGCTGGTGCTGACGCTGCTGCTGGCGCTGCTGGTGTTCAGTTGGCTGGGCATGTATCGGCCGCGGCGGATGCAGACGTTCGGGGCGGAGCTGTGGGACATCCTCCGCGCCTGCGCCCTGGTCTGGCTGGTCGAGGTTGCCCTGAGCCATTTCCTGTACCGCCCGCCCGCTCCGCGGATCTCCATCGGGCTGCAACTGGTGTACCTGGGGGTCTGGCCGCTGCTGCTGGTCGTCTGGCGGGGCACGCTGCGGGGGCTGCTGCACTGGTCGCGCTCCCGGGGGTACAACCAGCGCTCCGCCGCCATCATCGGCACGGGCCGCCTGGGCCAAAGGCTCCTCCACGCCCTCCGCGGGGAGCGGTGGACCGGCTACCGCGTGCTGTACCTCGTCGAGGACCACCGGATCGGGGAGCAGTTCCTGGGGGTGCCCGTCCGCGGGCCCATCGAGGACATCGACCGCCTCGTGGACCAGTACCCCGTCGACTGCGTCTTCGTGGCCCTGCCGCAGACCCGCGCCCCGCAGATCGCCGAGGTCCTCGGCAAGCTCGCAACCGAGCCCGTCGACGTCAACGTCGTGCCCGACCTGCTGAGCTACCAGTTCCTCAACCACCGCGTGCTGCAGATCGGGGAGCTGCCCCTGGTGAACCTCACCGACAGCCCGCAGCGCGGCGTGCGCGGGCTGCTCAAGCGGGCCCTGGACCTCGTCGGGGCCGCCGCCGTCCTCCTCCTCGCCTCGCCCCTCCTGCTCGCCGTCGCCCTCGCCGTCAAGCTCACCTCGCCCGGGCCCCTCTTCTACCGCCAGCGCCGGGCCTCCCTCGGGGGGCGGGAGTTCGACCTCATCAAGTTCCGCTCCATGGTCCACCACGCCGACCGGCACAACGGGCACGAGTGGAGCACCGACCCCGCCGATCCGCGGATCACGCCCGTCGGGCGCGTCATCCGCCGCCTCAGCCTCGACGAGCTGCCCCAACTGATCAACGTGCTCCGCGGGGACATGTCGCTCGTGGGCCCGCGCCCCGAGCTGCCCCAGTTCATCCGCCGCTTCAGCCGCCAGGTGCCCCGCTACGCCCTTCGCCACCACGTCAAGGCCGGGCTCACCGGGTGGGCGCAGGTGAACGGCTACCGCGGGCGAACGTCGCTCCGCAAACGCATCCAGTACGACCTGGACTACATCCACCGCTGGTCGCTGGGCTTTGACCTCCGCATCCTGCTGCTGACGGCCGTGCGCGGGTTCTACGACGGCGGCCGCAAAACGCCCCGCCGGCCCGAACCCGCCCAGATGGAGATGGAGCGCGAGGCGTTCGCGGTCCCCGTGGGCGAGGCGGAGGGCGAGCAGGGGTGACCCTCCCCGCCCTGGCCTCGGCGTCCGATACCATCGCCGCCGTCTCCACCGCCGCCGGCGCGGCGGCCCGCGCGATCGTGCGACTGAGCGGGCCCGACGCGCTGCGCCTCGCTTCGGCGGTCTTCACTCCAACCGCGATCCCCTCCGCGACCCGGCCGAATCCCTCCGACAGAAGACGGGTTCTGGATTCACCGCAGAGGTCGCAAAGACCGCGGAGAGGGAGTGGAATCGCCTCGGTTCACGCCCAATGTCCTTTGCGATCTTCGCGTTCTTTGCGGTGGAACTGGGTTCTTGAGGCGGTCTCTACGCCTCAAGCCCCCCCGCTGCCTGCCGCAAGGGAGGGAGGCGAAGACGGGCGGGGGGAGGATTCGCTCGAGCACCTGCAGGGCTTCCGCTGCGTCGACGGTCTGCTGCACCTGGCCGCTCCCGCCATCGAGCTTCCCGCCCGCGCCTACGTCTTCCGCGCCCCCCGCAGCTACACGCGGCAGGACGTGATCGAACTCCACGTGCCCGGACCGCCCGCCGTGGCGACGGCGACGCTGGAGGCCCTCCTCGCCGCCGGGGCCCGAGCGGCCGCCCCGGGCGAGTTCACCGCCCGCGCCTTCCTCTCCGGGCGGCTCGACCTCTCCCAAGCCCAGGCCGTCGCCGACGTCATCGCCGCCGCCGACGACGCGCAGCTCCGCTCGGCCGTGTCGGCGGTGGGCGGGTGGCTGCACCGCCTCTGCGACGCCGCCGCCTCCGACACGCTCGACGCCCTCGCCGCCGTCGAAGCCTCCGTGGACCTGCCCGACGAGGACCTCCCGCTCGATCCCCCCCAGGACGTCTCCGCCCGCCTCGCCGCCCTCGCCGCCCGCCTCCGCTCCACCGCCGACCGCGCCGCCGACATCCCCGAACGCACCGACCTGCCCCGCGTCGTCCTCGCCGGTCCGCCCAACGCGGGCAAGAGTTCGCTCCTCAACGCCCTCACCGGCACGGATCGGGCCATCGTGTCCGCCATGGCGGGCACGACGCGCGACGTGCTGTCGGCGACGCTGGAGTTCCCCGAGGGGGGCAGCCTCCTTCTGCAGGATGTCGCGGGCCTCGCCCCCGCGGCCCTCGATCCCCTCGACGCCGCCGCCCACGCCGCCGCCCGCCTCACCGTCCGCTCCGCCGACGCCATCCTCTTCCTCCTCGACCCCGCCGCACTCGCCGCCCCCGCCGACGCCCAAGACCGCGCGCAGAACGACCTGCTCGCCGAGGTCCAGGCCCTCAACCCCGCCGCGCCCCTCCTGCTGCTGGCGGGCAAGTCGGACCTGCGCGCGTCCGAACCCTTCTCCCCTGAGGGAGAGAGGTCCGAACCCTTCTCCCCTGTGGGAGAGAGGTCCGAACCCTTCTCCCCAGGGGGAGAAGATGTCGCGCAGCGACAGATGAGGGGGCGCCTGGAGGACCAACAGGCGGGGGGCACGGGTGACTCCGCTCCATCTGGCGAGGACCGGCAGGCTTCCCAACCGTCGCAGCCCTCCGGGCGCCCCCTCACCCCCCTCGCTGCGCTCGGGGACCTCTCCCCGAGGGGAGAGGGGTCGGACCTCGCCCCGAGGGGAGAGGGGTCGGACCTCGCCCCGAGGGGAGAGGGGTCGGAACCCTTCTCCCCTGGGGGAGAAGATGTCGCGCAGCGACAGACGAGGGGGCGCCTGGAGGACCAACAGGCGGGGGGCACGGGTGACTCCGCTCCATCTGGCGAGGACCGGCAGGCTTCCCAACCGTCGCAGCCCTCCGGGCG
>JAWLCQ010000249.1:0-6002 GCA_041687095.1 Phycisphaerae bacterium
GATACTTGACTCTATAGCATATTCCCGCCCCCGCGCCTACCCCTTCCCTGTCCCTGGAGCAGAAATTGGCGAAAAATTCACAGGCTCTTTGGAGTGCGGTGGCGAAGACACCGCTTTGGCTCGAATTGGCGAGAATGGGCCAAAGCGGCGTCGCAGCCGCCGCGCTCCAAAGGCCGCTCCACCGCGTTTCCGGCACACGCCGATGACTTTGCGATTACCCTGACGACCGGCCCGGGGCCGTCGCACCTCAGCGTTTCCGTGGCGTGGGCGTCGCGCCCATGGGTCCCACGGGCGTCTCGCCCATGGACACCATGGACATCTTGCCCGAGGCGTTGGGCGGAGAAGCCTCCGCGAGTTGGGGCCGGTTGGGTTCGCAGCGAGGCCGTTCTCACCTCTCCGCAGGGGCGCTCGCGCCCCAGCGACACACGGGCGAGACGCCCGTGCCACGGAGATGCGATGGCCCTGGCGGTTCGCTTGGGGCGGCGTGGCGGCATCTTCTCCTTTCGGCTCTCTGCTTTCTCTCGCTCACGGCCCCGTGGGCGTCAAAAAAAGTACGGCCGCCGTGTCGATTTGCCCTTGACCCGAGGCGCGGCGGTGGGATAGGATTCCGGGACTCCAGGCAACCCGCTGTTGCCGCGGGCTAGGCAGAGATTGCAGCCGGTAACGGTTGAGAGAGAGTACCGGACGCCCCCATCGTCTAGCGGCCTAGGATATCAGGTTCTCATCCTGGAGACAGGGGTTCGATTCCCCTTGGGGGTATTCGGCGACGGCCCGGCGGGAACGCCGGGCCGTCCTTTTGCGCGCAGGGTCCGCGCGGGTTGACGCCGAGACGAGGCGGGCCGCCTGGCGACGCGATGCCCGCCCCGGCCCGTAGTGAGCGAGGGCATCCCCCCGGCCAAGGCCGCCCAGAAAGGCGGGCTCGCCGGCCAGGCTTGGCAGGGCGTGCTCGCAGGACCGCCCCGGCAGGGCAGGCTCGTCCGGACGAGAACGGTTGTGCCCTACCACTGCAACGAAAGATGTCAACTGGTTGACTGGTGACTGGGACAGCAGTTTGCGTGGGCTGCCCGCCTGGGAATACCGGAGAGGTTCACCTGGTTGCAAGCCATTGCCAATACACCAGTTAACCAGTTAACCAGTTAACCAGTTAACCAAGTCTCGTTGTAGTGCTACTCCACCAGTGCCACCGCCCCGCGGGCGTTGCTGATGTCCTTGAAGTCGATGTTGATCGTCCCGTTGCCCGACAGCTCCAGGCTCTTGCAGATGATCTGGTTGCCGAACCCGTCCCCCGTCCCCGAGCAGTCGAGCCTGGCCCCCGGGAAGTACAGCGTCCCCGCCACGTGCGACTGATTGGTGCCGATGATGTTGGCCTCGTTGGTGTTGGACTCGTCCTGCCAGAGGCTCACGCCCGCGTAGGGCCCCGTCTCCATGGGGCTGACCTCCATGACCCCGTTGCCCGTCAGCTTCACGTCGCCCTCGGCAACGTACAGGAGCACGCCGTGCGCGTACAGGTCCCCGCCCGTCACCTCGAAGCCCCCGCCCTCGAAGCGGTACACGCCCGGCAGCAACGTCAGCGTGCCGGAGGTCCACTTCACGCCCTCCGGATAGTACCCGGGCGAGAGCGTGATGTCCTTGCCCTTGGGGACTTCGAGGGGTTCCCCCGGGGGGGGAGGCGATAGATGCGCCAGCGGGTCGTCCATCGGGGGCACACCGTTGTTGAGGTTCCCGGGAAGCCCTTCGTACTCGAAGGTCGTCCCCCCGCCCAGCGAGGCCGTCTCGCTGCAGACGTTCAGGTCGGTGGCGTGGATGATGGGAACGCCCACGGTGTTCAGGGCGTTGGGGTGCGTGGAGTTCACCTGGATGGACCCATTCTCCAGGTTCAGCAGCGGCGTCCCGTTCATCGCGTACACCGCCGGCTCGGAGGGTTCCAGGCACAGGATGGCCGCCCCCTGCCCCCCCACGGTCAGCGCCACCGCGTCGCGCAGCACTGCGGCATTGTCCACCCCGAAGACGGGCCCGAACAGCAGCGGCAGCGCCTCGGTCCGCGAATCGGGGCGGCGGGCGACGGTGCGGATGGCGTTGATCCCCTGCGTCGCCGGGATGAACACCCCCGGATTATTGTGCCACCGCCCCACCACGATGTCCCCCTCGGCGGCGTTGCCCTCGTTGAGCTGCAGGTCCACGGGGGCTTGGGCGGCACTGTTGTGCAGGCCGATGTCCCGCGCCAACGCCCGCGACTCCGGAACGTTCACCGGGCGCAACCGCTGCGCCCCCGCCAACGCGGCCGCGTCCGCCCCGTTCTGCAACTGCTGCCCGGTCAGCACGATGTTCGCGGCGTCCAGGGCCAGCCCCATCATGCCGACGATCACCAGCAGCACGAGCGCCACCCAGACCAGAACCATCCCGTGTCGGTTTCGACGGTTCCTCATGATCCACCCCCTGTGCGGCTCTGATGATGTCTTCTGAAGGAATTATAGGCCCGTCAGGGGACGTCGGGGGCCTGGGGCTCCTCCACCTCCCGCTCCCCGATGGCGTCGGGGAGCCCCTCCGTGCGCTTGCCCTCCGCGTCCACCCCCACGACCTTGTTCCCGCGCATCACCGTCCGCATGCCGTGGTCCGCCATCGGGATCTCGACGGCCTGGAAGGTGTTGTTCAGCACGAACGTCTTGCGGGCCTGCTCCCCGATCACGATCCCCAGGTTCGTGAACGCCAGCAGGTTGTTGGCGATGATGTTGTGGCTCAGCCCGACCCGCGTGCCCGGCCCCTCGCTCCGCTTGGCGGGCGAGTGCCCGACCACGATCCCCCCATCCGCGACCGCCTGGTGGTCGAACCCCGTCCGCCGCTCGTGCGGGGAGCGGAGCTTGTTGGCGATGACGTAGTTCCCGAACAGCGCGGGGGCGTCGAAGAGGCTCTCGGGCTTCGACCCGCCCAGCAGGTGCGCGTACGCCCCGTCCATCCAGCCGTTGGTGATGATGTTGTACCACGAGGGCAGGAACTCGCGGACCGGGTGGGGCCGCTTGTCGGTGACCGGCCCGGAGTTGTCGCTCCCCCACACGTCGATGCCCTTGCTGTGGTCGTCGCGGTGCCGCTCCACCACGTTGGCGATGCAGTCCAGCCACAGCGACATCCGACCGGGCGTGTTGTTCAGGTTCGCGTAGAACGAGTTCTCCATGAACAGCAGCGAGGTGAAGTACGTGCTCGTCCCGTCGGGCACGACCTGCCAGGGACGGTCGAGCGTGAGCGTGTCGGCCGTGTTGGACACGACGCGGCGGTACTGCCCCATGCCCCTGCCCGAGAGGATCATCACGACCGAGTCGGCCTGCTTGCCCGGTTCCCAGGGGGCGGCGGGGTCGCGGAGCGTGGCCTCCGTGGACCCCTCCGCCGTCCCCCGCGTTTTGCGGTGCGCCTGGTACGTCCCGTGCACCAGGTAGACCTCCTCCGCGTTGGTCCACGTGCCCTTGAACGCCTGGTGGATCTCGTTGAAGCGGATGTGGCAATGGCGCACGGGGTAGAAGCAGACGCGCCCGGGCGTGTCCGTGAAGAGGTTGGAGTCCAGCAGCGAGTCCACCGCCCACCCGTGGATGGCGATGACGCACACGTTGGCCGTGTCGCGCCAGGTGTTGCGGACGATGTCCATCCGCTCGCCCCACCAGAAGAACAGCGCCCCGTGGATCTCGTTGTCCGCCAGCGTGAAGCGGCGGCACCGGCTGGTCGAGATCGCCGAGCGGTACAGCGCGTCCTTCACCTTCGGATGCTCGGTCGTGGCGCGGAGGCGGCAGTCGGTGATGCTCGTGGCGTCGACGACGTCGTCCTTGTCGTCATTGCGGAGCAGGACCATCATGTCGCCCTCGGGCCCCCTGCCGACCCCGCCCGCAAGCGTGAGCTTGCGGAGGCCCGTGCGGTCGCGGAGCTGCACCAGGGGCGAGACCTTCGGCCAGGTCGCCTCCGCCCCGCTGCCCTCGAGGATGGTGTTCTCGCGCCCCGCCCCCAGCAGCTCGACCCCCGAGGGTACGACGACCGTCTCGTCCACCCGGTACGTGCCGGGGGGGAGGAAGACGATGGCGCCGGTCTTCGCCGCCTCCTCCATCGCCTTCGCCAACGCCGGGGAGTCGTTGGCCAGCCCGTCGCCCGTGGCCCCGTGGTCGCGGACGTTCACGATCGGGCGCTCACCATCGGCCGGGGCGACGACCTCCAGTTCGCCCGCCTTCGCCCAGCCCAACTCGCCGCCGAACCCGTTGTGCACATAGAGGGCGTAGCGGCCGGGGGCGGCGTTGGCGGGGACGCGGAAGTACATCAGCCGCGGGTCCGTGATCCAGCCCGTGGAGCGGCGCTCCAGCACGGGGCTCATCCGCAGCACCTTGCCCTCCCCCACCATCGCCAGCAGGGGCCCGGGCTTGCGGGCGTACTGCGGCGGTCCGCTATGCTCCGGCCGCAACCCGAACCCATACAGGAACAACTGCTCGCCCGCCCTCGCCTGGTCCTGGTTGATCCAGTACGGGCGGGCGACGTCGAGGACGTAGGGCTTGGACCACCCGTCGGCGTTCTTCGCCCACAGGACCGTGCCCGAGACCTCCCCGACGGCGACGGAGGGCTCGACGTCCATCATCCCGATGCGGCGGGCGCCTTGGGGCGGGGTGGCGGGCACGGGGGCGGAGCCCGACGCGAGCGTCTCCGCGGACTCCCGCTGGACGTTGGCATCATTGGCGGGCGACCAGACCCAGAACTCCACGCCCCCCGAGTCGAACCCCTCCCCGGTGAGGATCCGCGGGGCCCCGTGCAGGTTGATGTGGAAGTCCGGGTACACCTGGGCGATCTGCGGAGCCGCGGCCATCACCGCCCCACATGCCATCAGTCCCCCCACCATCCCCACCAGGAACCGCAGCCCGAGAATTGAACGCATGCTACTCCTCGCTCTCCGATAGGCATCACCGAGTGGGCGTGCTATGCTGTAGAAGAACCATGAACGACGCACATGATAACCAACTTCCGCGCTCCGTACAGGACCATCGCCGCCAGTGGCGGGATTTCCGCTACGTGTACCCCGTCGTGTCGCGGCGGAGCAAGGGCCTGTCGATCGGGGTGAACGTCAACCGCGACCAGCGGTGCAGCTTCGGGTGCCTCTACTGCCAGGTGGATCGCGCCCCCGGGCTGCCGCACGAGGCCATCGACCTCGACGTCCTGCGAGAGGAACTGGAGCAGATGCTCCGCGAGGCGGCGTCGGGGGCGATCTGGGAGGATCCGCGCTTCGGCGACACGCCGCAGGCCCTGCGGGCTCTGCGCGACATCGCCTTCAGCGGCGACGGGGAGCCGACCTGCGTCCCCGACCTCGGCCCCGCCATCGTCACCGCCGCCGCCGTCCGCGACGCCCTGGGCCTCCGCGATGTCCAGATCATCCTGTTCACCAACGCCGCCACGCTCGATGACGAGCACGCCCACGACGCCCGCCGCGCCCTCCACGACGTCGGCGGGGAGGTCTGGGCCAAGCTCGACGCCGGCACCGAAGCCTACTTCCGCACCGTCAACCGCCCCCACCCCAGCGTGAAGCTCGACGGGGTGGTGCGGAACATCCTCCGCGAGGGATTGCGGCACCCGGTGGTGATCCAGACCCTCTTCTGCCGCCTCGACGGCGCACTGCCGCCCGACACCGAGATCGACGCCTACGCCCAACTCCTCCACCGCCTGCTCGCCGATGGGGCCCAGATCCGCCTGGTGCAGATCCACACGATCGCGCGGAGGCCCGCGTCGGCGACCGTCGAGCCCCTGAGCCCCGACGAACTCCACGCCATCGCCGCCCGCGTCCGCACCGCCATCCCCACCGTCCCCGTCGAAACCTACGCGGGAGCGGCCGTGCGGTGACGGGCCCAATCGCCTGCGACGCCCCAAGCGCGTGCGTTGGGGGTCTCCGGCCCCCCAACGTCCGGGAACGCCCAGACCCGCCTCCGCGACAGCGTTATGGGAGCGCCCCCTTCGCGGCGGTGTCCACCGCGAAGGGGGCGCCGCCGTAA
>JAWLCQ010000250.1:0-5921 GCA_041687095.1 Phycisphaerae bacterium
GCAAAAAAGAGGCGGCAGAGTGGGAAAGGAGGGAGAAACCACTCTGCCGCGGGTCGGTCTTGGCTGGAAAAGGAGGGAAAACCAGCCTGGCTCGCTGTTGTTATTAACGCCGCGAGGGGCGGGAAGGTTCCTTGTCCCATGGATTTTTCTACATATGTGTACCGGGGGGGCCTTCGGCGCAAAAAAGAGGCGGCAGAGAGGGAAAGGAGGGAGAAACCTCTCTGCCGCGGGTCGGTCTCGGCTGGAAAAGGAGGGTAAACCAGCCTGGCTCGCTATGATCATTCTAACGGGGTTTGCGGGGGATCCGTTCCTTTTCAATGGATTTCTCTAGATATTTTTGGATCTCCATATCTGCCTCTACGGCCCCTCCGTCCTCCCTCCGGGGGGGCCTCGGTCGCAGACCCCACGGGCGCCCGCTCAGGCGGCGTGGCAGTGGCGGGATTCCCGCTCCCGCCCGCGAACCGCCCGCTTGCCCTCGAGCGTTCCGCTCCCCCCCCGATGCCCCCGCGGCGCGCGGGAACCCGGTCGCGGAGCGTCCGCGATTCTCCCGCGTCCCTCCCGCACTGCAAACGCGCAAGATCCTCGCTTTTCCGACGATGTTTCCCGATCCTCAAACGGCGCTCACTTCGCTTGCGGCCGTGGTAAGGGCGGCAGCCCAATCGGAAATCGAAAGTCGGTAATCGTTCACGCGGCGCCCCCAGGGTCTGAGAAAGACGGCCGCCATCCGAACCTCCCCACCGACCCCGCGTCGGTGGAAGGCGGCTATCGACTACTCGCGGACCCCACGGATCTCTTGCTTCTTCTTTTCCCCACCGACCCCGCGTCGGTGGTTCAAACGGCTCCCGACTACGGCCGGTGCGCAATGCCCGTGGATCGTCCGCGCCCGTGGGTCATCCCGTAGTGAGGAAGCCGGCTTACCACCGACGCGGGGTCGGTGGGGAGCAGGAGGAAGAAGGGGAGGGGACCGCCGCTGTAGTTGATAGCCGCCTTCCACCGACGCGGGGTCGGTGGGGAGTGGGAACAGGGCATCCGCCTAGGCGACGACAGGCCCCTCTTCTCTCTCTTCTGCGTAATCCGGAAATCTGGGTAATCCCTTCTCTCCGGCTATTTCTTCAGGCTCCTGTCGCCGCGTGCACAGGCGTGAACGGTTACGAAATTGAGAGCGGGCGCAGCCCGCGCTGTGCTTCCGCCCCGTCGCCCCGGTCGTGGATGGCGACCCAGCCGCGGGGGTTCCGGGCCTGGTGGCTTGGCGCGGCCGGGGGCTACGCCGCCCGCACCGCCCTGACGAGTTCGCGGCAGAACGCGGGCAGGTCTCCGGGGCAGCGGGAGGTGATGAGGTTGCGGTCGACGACGACCTCCTCGTCGCGGAAGTCCGCCCCGGCGGCGAGCAGGTCGTCCTGGATGGCGGGCCAGCAGGTGGCATGGCGGCCGCGGAGGGCCCCGCCGGAGATGAGGACCTGCGCCCCGTGGCAGATGGCGGCGACGGGTTTGCCGTCCTCGAGCATTTCGAGGGCGACGGCGACGGCGTTGGGGTTCATGCGAACCGTCTCGGGCGCCTTGCCCCCCGGGAGGAACAGCAGGTCGTAGTTGCCCGCCTTGACCTCCGAGAGCGTGCGATTGGCCTCCAGGCTGTACCCGTGCTTCCCCGTGACCTCGCCCCGTTCGGGGGCGGCGACGTCGACCTCGACGCCCTCCTCCTTCAGGCGGTAGTAGGGAACGAGCAGTTCGGTGTCTTCCGCCCCGTCGGCCGTCATGATCAGAGCTTTCATGGTGGGTTCCTTTCGTGGACTCGGTTGTGGCCTGTCCCTGGAATGGTATTGGCGTCCCGGCCCTTCTCTTCGCCGGGGGAGAAGATGTCCCGAGCGAAGTCGAGGGACAGATGAGGGGGCCTCCAACCCTTCTCCCCGGGGGGAGAAGATGTCGCGCAGCGACAGATGAGGGGGGCCTCGCAGACCACAGGGACAGGAACTCGGAGAGGGCAATGCCCACGGGGCGCTGTTCGCCCCGTGGGACGGCCTTGGCGAGTTCATGCGCGTGCTGGTCAGGAGGCGCCCCCTCACCGCCTTCGCTTCGCTCAGGCACCTCTCCCCCGGGGGAGAGGGGTTGTCACTCTCATCGGGGGAGAGGGGTTGTCACTCTCGTCGGGGGAGAGGGGTTCTTGGTCGCCTCGAGGGAGAGGGGTTGGGGCTACTGCTGCCCGGGTTGTCGGACGGGGGCGGTGGTGGGACGCCCGCCTCCTCCTTGCCGCTCCGAGAGCTGCCGCAGGGCGTCCTCGAGTTCCTGCAGTGATCGGCCGGCCTGCTCGTACTGGCGGTCGCCGAGTTGCTGGAGATACTGGTCGAAGGCCTGGTTGGCGGCGCGGATGAGGGCGGACGTGCCGCGGTCGGGCGGGGCGCCCTCGAAGGGCGGGCGCTCGGTGATCGGGCGGTCGGGCTCGCGTCCGAACAGCCGATCCAGCGCCCCTTCGAGCGTGGGGGCGTAGGCGAGGCGGTCGTCGTACATGACGACCACCAGGCGGAGTTCGGGGTAGGCGGCGGTTTCGGCGCGGAGGTAGATGGGCTCGACGTAGAAGATCGTCTGGGCGACGGGGATGGCGAGGACGTTCCCGCGCAGGACGCTCGAGCCCCGCTGGTCCCACAGCGTGAGCTGCGAGGACAGTTCGGGGTCCTGGTCGATCTTGCTCTCGACCTGCTGGGGCCCCACGACGCGCTTGTCCTTGGGGAACTTGTACGCCAGCAGCCGCCCGTAGTTCGCCCCGTCGCACATGCCCGCGATCCAGCCGATGAGCACCTGCTTGTTCTTGGGCGTGAAGGGCAGCATGAGGACGAACTCGGGGGCGTTGGACTCGGGGAGTTCCCAGATGATGTAGTACGGCTGGACGGGCTGGACGTTCTGGTAGTACTTCTCCGTCGCCCGCACCCAGAGGTCCTCCTGGTTGTAGAAGACGGTGGGGTCGGTCATGTGGTACTTGGCGTAGACGAGGCCCTGGACGAGGAGCATGTCGGCGGGGTAGCGGATGTGGGCGAGCAGGTCGGGGGGCATCTCGGACAGGGGGCGGAACATGCCCGGGAGGCCCTGGGCCCAGGCGCGGACGATGGGGTCCTCCGGGTCCACGAGGTAGAAGGCGACATCGCCGTTGAAGGCGTCGATGACGACCTTGACGGAGTTGCGGACGTAGTTGACCCCCCGCAGGTCCTCGGGCCCGTCGGCGAAGCCCCAGCCGCGGCCCGGGGGGTACTCGCCCTCCCCCTCGCGGAGGAACGGTTCGCTGTAGGGGAAGCGGGAGCTGGTGGTGTAGGCGTCGAGGATCCAGAAGAGGCGGCCCTGGGAGAGGACGACGTAGGGGTCGTCGTCGAAGGCGAGGAAGGGCGCGAGGGCCTGCGCCCGTTGGCGGATCTGGCGGCGGAAGAGGATGCGGCTGCCCTCGCGGGGGGCCTCGCTGAGCAGCAGTCGCGTCCCGCCCAGCATCCACCCGTAGACGAAGCGGCGCCACAGGGTGTCCATGCGGACCCCGCCGGTTCCGGGGTAGTGGATGTAGACGTTGTCGTCGCGGCGGGGGTAGTCGAACTCGGGCGACGCGGTATTGCCGACGACGTAGTCGCGGGTCAGCTCCCCGTAGTAGATCTGCGGGACCTGGACCTCGAGCGAGGGGTAGGCGCTCTGCGGGGGGATGTCCTTGACGAGCAGGTTGGGGAGGCCCTCGGGCGTGAAGTCGCGGACCGTCGCCAGCGTGATCCCGTACCCGTGCGTGTACTTGAAGTGGCGGTTGACGAACGTCTGCGAGCGTGGGGGCAGGTTGGCCTGCTCGAGTTCGCGGGCGGAGACCATGACCTGGCGGTACTGCCCGTTGATGGTGTAGCGGTCGACGTCGACGTCGGCGAACTCGTAGTAGAGGCGGATCTCCTGGAACTGGGAGTAGACGTCGGCGAGGGCGCGGTAGTCCCAGAGGCGGATGTTGTCGAAGATGGCGGGGTTGGCGGCGACGGCCTGGGGGGAGAAGGTTTCGACGACGGGGTACTCGCGATCCTCGACGCCGTCGAGCCCGAACGCCAGGCGGGTGAAGGCGATGTTGTTGACGATGTAGGGCCTCTCCAGGTCCAGCTCGTTGGGCTGCACGCGGAGCCACTGCAGCAGGCCCGGCAGGAGGCCCAGGGCGACGAACCACAGGAGCCCCAGCAGCACGAACGCTCCGAGGGGCGGGGCGAGGAGGGCGAAGCGGGGTTCGAGGCGGTTGACGCGGAGCGTGCGGTCGGCGAAGCGGCGGAGGGCGCCCACCCGCGGAATCGCCGCCAGCACCGCCCCCAGGAGCAGGCTGGCCACCGCGACGGTCCACAGGGCGGGCAGGCGGACCTTCACGTCCGTCCACCCCGCCCCCGTCACCGTCCCATTCCGCGAGTACAGCAGGTGGTAGCGGTCGAGGAACCAGCCCCCGGCCAGGACGAACAGCACCACGGCGGCGGCGAGGCACAGGCCCCGGAACGCCCGGTCGCGGTCCTGGGACGACGGTTCGAGGCGCATGCCGGTGGCGACGGAGAAGGCCTGCAGCGCGTACAGCGCTCCCCCCCCGCCCAGGGCGAGGACGGCCAGCAGGATCAGGAGGGAGTAGACGGCGTCGAGGAACGGGAGGGTGAAGAGGTAGAACCCGACGTCCCGCCCGAAGATGGGGTCGGCGATTCCGACGGAGACGCGATGGACGAAGAGGAATATGGTCTCCCAGGAGTTGAGCCCCCACGTCAGCCCGATCAGCCCGCCCAGGACGGCGAACCCCGCGCGGCCGATCCGCCACGGGCGGGGGACGGGGGTGAGCACGGCGAGGATGAGCGCCCCGAGAGCGGCGGCGACGGCGGCGGCGGCGAGGCGGACCCAGACGAGGGTCCAGAAGCGGCCCTGGAAGTCCAGGGCGTCGAACCAGAGCATCTCGCCCCAGAACGACAGCAGGCCGAAGAACGCCCCCGTGAGCAGGACGAGGACCACGCCCGCCCCCGCGAGGGCGTAGCGGCGGCGGCGGACGCCAAACGCCACCAGGGCGGCCGAGATCGCCAGGAGCGTGAGAAGGATTGCGGAGTACATGAAGGAACCTCCATCAGTTGCCTGCAGACAGACCCTGCGGGATTATAGAACCCTGCCATGGGGGAATTCCTCACAGGGGAAACGGGCGGCCCCTCGATTGCGTTCGCCGCGGGCGACGCGAGAATGTGTAACGATAGACCGATAACTGCGCGAACCGGCGGCCGGGCGGTGCCGTTTCGCTCTCGAAAGGATGTACCAGATGTCCACGGATACCAACCCGCAACTTCGTAGCAGCGTCGACAGCGGAGCCCGGGGCCCCCTCGTCACCTCCTGCCGCGCCGCGGAGTGCGCGTACAATCACGACGGCGAATGCCGTGCGGGCACGGTGTCGATCGGCGACGACCGGGGCCCCTACTGCGACACCTTCCGGTCGGGCGACGCCCAGAGCGCCCACGATCCGCCGTCCCGCGTGACCGCCTGCCGCATGACCCAGTGCGTGCACTGGGACGGGGAGCGGTGCGCGGCGGGCGGGATCGAGATCGGGTACGAGTGGGGCGTCGAGTGCCTCACGTTCGAGGCCGCCTGAGCCCAAGGCGTCCGGGGGACGCCTCAAGCGCGAGCGACGCCTCAAGCGCGAGCGACGCCTCAAGCGCGAGCGTTGGGGGTCTCCTGACCCCCAACGTCCTGGAAGGTCAACGAGCGCTTCCGCGGCAGCGTTATGGCGGCGCTTCGGTCGCGGCGGCCCTTCGACGGGCTCAGAACCAGCCCTTCGACAAGCTCAGGGCCAGGCCCCCGCCGCGAAGGGATCGCTCCAACGACGCTGACGCGGCGCCGTCCCTCGCCCCTCCCGGACGCCGGGGGGCAGGAGACCCCCGGCGCAGGAGGCGGGGGGGCGGGCCGCCTCAACCGCG
>JAWLCQ010000251.1:0-5864 GCA_041687095.1 Phycisphaerae bacterium
CGCAGGAAAGCCGCGAGAAGCGCATCGTCTCCCTCCGCCGCCATCGCCAGGGCGTCCTGCGCGACCTGGGGTGGCTGCTGAACACGCCCAACCGCAGCGCCCTGGGCGACCTCGACGAGGTCCAGGACCTGGGGGGGACGGTGGTCAACTTCGGCATTCCGGATCTGACGGGCATGGCCGCGTCGAGCGTCGCCCCCGAGCAGGTCAGCCGCGAACTCGCCAAGGCCATCGAGGCCTTCGAGCCGCGCCTCCTGCCCCGCTCGCTCCGCGTCCGCGCCGTCGTCAACGACGCCGTCATGGCCCACAACGCCGTCACCTTCGAGGTCGAGGGCGAGCTGTGGGCCGAGCCCATCTCCGACCACCTGTTCCTCACGACCGAGATCGACCTCGAGACCGGCCAGTGCGACCTGAAGGACACGCAGCATGGATAGGCGGCTGCTGGTGCACTACAAGCGGGAACTCGACCACCTCCGCGGGGTGGGCGGGGAGTTCGCGCGCCAGTTCCCCAAGATCGCCGGCCGCCTCGCCCTCACCGAGCAGGAGTGCCTCGACCCGTACGTCGAGCGGCTGCTGGAGGGCTTCGCCTTCCTCGCCGCCCGCGTGCACGTGAAGCTCGACGCGGAGTTCCCCCGCTTCACCCAGTCGATGCTCGACACGGTCTACCCGCACTACCTCGCCCCGACCCCGTCGATGGCGGTGGTGCAGTTCCGCCCCGACCTCACCATGGGCGACCTCGCCGAGGGGTTCGAGGTGCCCCGCGGGGCCGTCCTGCGGAGCATCCTGGGCAAGGGCGAGCAGACCGCCTGCGAGTACCGCACCGCCCACAGCGTCTCGCTGCTGCCCCTGCAGATCACCCAGGCCCAGTACTACACCCGCGACCTGTCCGCCCTCGACCTGCCCTCGCGCGTGCGCCCCGCCGCCGGGATCCGCCTTCGCGTGCAGGCGACGGCGGGCAAGACGCTGCGGGAACTCGCCCTCGACCGCCTGCCCCTGTACCTCGGGGGCGCGGGGGAGCAGGCGATGCGGATCTACGAGCAGGTGATCGGGCACTGCATCGGCGTGGTGGTCCAGCCGCCCACCCGGCCCCCGCGGTGGCGGTGCGAGCTGCCGCGCGAGGCCGTCCGCGAGTGCGGGTTCTCCGACGAGGAGGCCCTGCTGCCCTACGGCCCGCGGTCGTTCCAGGGCTACCGCCTCCTGCACGAGTACTTCACCATCCCCGAACGGTTCATGTTCGTCACGCTCACCAACCTCCGCGACGCCTTCTCCCGCTGCAGCGACACCGAGGCCGACATCCTCCTGCTGCTCGACGCGGCCGACCTGGACCTGGAGAACCGCGTCGACGCGTCGTGCTTCCGCCTGTTCTGCGCCCCGGCGATCAACCTGTTCCCCAAGCGGTGCGACCGCATCCACGTGACGGACCGCTTCAGCGAGTTCCACGTCGTGCCCGACCGGACCCGCCCGCGGGACTTCGAGGTGTACGAGGTGCAGCGGGTGACGGGGTACGGGGACCCGGGGAGGGGGGAGCGGGAGTTCCGCGCGTTCTACTCCGCCCAGGACGTCGACGCCGCCACTGACGACGGGGCCTTCTACGCCGTCCACCGCGCCCCGCGCGTGCTGTCGCACAACGAGCGGCTGCGCGGGCGGAGGCACGACTACTCGGGCGGGGAGGTGTTCCTGACGCTGGTGGACGCGGCGGCGGCCCCGTACGGGGAGGACCTGCGGCAGTTGGGGGTCGAGGCGCTGTGCACCAACCGCGACCTGCCGCTGGGCATGCCCGTGGGGCGAGGGCGGACGGACTTCACGATGGAGATCAGCGCCCCCATCGAATCGGTCCGGTGCATCACCGGGCCCACCCCGCCGCGCCCCTCGCACGCGGAGGGGGAGACGGCGTGGCGGCTGATCAGCCACCTGTCGCTGAACTACCTGTCGCTGGCGAACAGCAGCGAGCAGGAGGGGGCCAGCGCCCTGCGGGACATCCTGAAGCTCTACGGCGAATTGGCCGTCCCGCACGTCCGCAAGCAGATCGAGGGCGTCAAGACGGTGCAGACCCGCTGCCTCACCCGCCGCGTCACCACCGGGGGGCCCATCGCCTTCGCCCGCGGGCTGGAGGTCGCCGTCACCCTCGACGAGGCCGCCTTCGAGGGCACGGGCGTGTTCCTGCTGGGGTCGATCCTCGAGAAGTTCTTCGCGAAGTACGTGTCGCTCAACTCGTTCACCGAGACCCTGGTCCGCACGGAGGACCGCGGGGAGATCATGCGATGGCCGGCGAGAGTGGGCCGCAGAACGATCCTGTGATGCGGCGCATCGCCGATGCGCCGTATCGCTACGACTTCTTCGCCGCGGTGCGGCGGATCGAATGCGCGCACCTCGACCTGCCCCGCCTCGGCCGCTCCATCCGCGCCGCGCAGGACCCCGTCCGCTTCGGGCAGGAGCCCTCGCTCGCCTTCGCGCCCAGCACGGTGGGGGGCGTGGAGTGGGGCCCCGGGACGGGCGTCCCGCGGATGCTGGTGAACTTCTTCGGTCTGCTGGGGCCCAACGGGCCCATGCCGCTGTTCCTCACCGAGTACGTGCGGGGGCGGGAGCGCAACGCGTCGGACCCCACGCTGGCGCGGTTTCTGGACGTGTTCCACCACCGCATGACCAGCTTCTTCTACCGCTCCTGGGCCGCCTCCCGCATCGCCGTCAGCCACGACCGCCGCGACGACGACCGCTGGGGGGGGTTCGTCGGGTCGCTCTTCGGGCTGGGCGCGCCCTCCCTCCGCGACCGCGACGCCGTCCCCGACCTCGCCAAGCTCCACTACGCCGGGCGCCTCGCCTCGGGCCCCAAGCACCCCGAGGGGCTGGCGGGGATCGTGGGCGACTACTTCGGGATGCCCGCGGAGATCCGCGAGTTCGTGGGGCACTGGATGGAGCTGCCCGCGGAGTACCGCTGCCGGCTGGGGGCGTCGCGGGCCACCGGCCTGCTGGGGCAGACGGCCATCGTCGGGTCCCGCGTCTGGGACTGCCAGCAGACCTTCCGCCTCCGCCTGGGTGCGATGGGCCTGGCGGCCTACACGCGCATGCTGCCCCGCGGGCCCTCCTTCCGCCGCCTCATCGACTGGATCCGCAACTACATCGGGGACGAGCTGACCTGGGAGGTCCAGCTCGTGCTCCGCAAGGACGAGGTGCCGCCGGTGCAACTCGGCCGCCTGGGCCAACTGGGCTGGACCACGTGGCTGCAGAGCCAACCCTTTTCGCGGGACGCGGACGACCTGGTCCTCCGCCCCCCCGCCGCCTGATCATCCACAGGGAGACACGTTCATGGCAGAGATCGGACGCGTAGCGCTGTTCGGGAAGCTCAACTCGGTGGGCTACAAGGCCATCGAGGGGGCCACCGTGTTCTGCAAGCTCCGTGGGAACCCCTACGTCGAGCTGGTCCACTGGATCCACCAGATCCTGCAGAACGCCGACACGGACCTGCACCGGATCGTGAAGCACTACGAGGTGAACCCCTCGCGCTTCGCCGCCGACATCACCGCCGCGCTGGACAAGCTCCCGCGCGGGGCGAGCAGCATCTCGGACCTGGCGTCGCACCTGGAGGAGATCACCGAGCGGGCGTGGACGTATGCGACGCTGCTGTTCGGGGAGTCGCAGGTCCGCACGGGCCACCTCGTCGTCGCCGGGCTCAAGACCAAGAGCCTCCGCAACCTCCTGCTGGGGATCTCGGGCGAGTTCGAGAAGATCAAGGCCGACGACCTGTCGGACAACTTTGCCAAGGTCGTCGCCGGGTCGCCCGAGGAGCTGCTGGCGGCGCGGGACGGGTTTACGGTGGGCGGGGGCGCGGCCCCGGGGGAGGCGTCCGGATCGGTCGCCCCGGCGCAGATGGGCAAGGAGGAGGCGCTGAAGCGCTTCGCCCGCGACCTCACCGACGACGCCCGCAGCGGCAAGCAGGACCCCATCGTCGGGCGCGACGAGGAGATCCGCCAGATCATCGACATCCTCATGCGCCGCCGCCAGAACAACCCCATCCTCACGGGCGAGGCGGGGGTGGGCAAGACGGCCGTCGTCGAGGGCTTCGCCCAGCGGCTGGCGGCCGGCGACGTCCCGCCCCCCCTGAAGGACGTGCGGCTGATGACGCTGGACATCGGGCTCCTGCAGGCGGGGGCGAGCATGAAGGGCGAGTTCGAGAACCGCCTCCGCCAGGTCATCGAGGAGGTCCAGTCCTCGCCCAAGCCCACGATCATGTTCATCGACGAGGCCCACACGCTCATCGGGGCGGGCGGGGCGGCGGGGACCGGGGACGCGGCCAACCTCCTCAAGCCCGCCCTCGCCCGCGGGACCCTCCGCACCATCGCCGCCACCACCTGGGCGGAGTACAAGAAGCACATCGAGAAGGACCCCGCCCTCACGCGGCGGTTCCAGGTCGTCAAGGTCGAGGAGCCCTCGGAGGAGAAGGCCCTGCTGATGATGCGGGGCATCGCCTCCAAGCTCGAGGGGCACCACAAGGTCCAGGTCCTCGACGAGGCCCTCGAGGCCTCCGTGCAGCTCTCCCACCGCTACATCCCCGCGCGGCAGCTCCCGGACAAGTCCGTCTCGCTGCTGGACACCGCCTGCGCCCGCGTCGCCATCAGCCACACCGCCGAACCCCCCCAGGTCGAGGACACCCGCCGGCGGATCGAGCACCTCGAGCGCGAGCTGGACATCGTCGAGCGCGAATCCGCCGTCGGGGTCGAGCATCGCTCGCGGGCGCAGGAGATCCGCGAGGCCCTGGAGGCGGACCGCACCCGGCTCGCCGAGCTGCGCGACCACTGGCAGCAGGAGAAGAAGCTCGTCGACGAGATCCTCGCCCGCCGCGCCCAACTCCGCGCCGCCGGGGCCAGCGTCGAGGGGTCGGGGACGGCCCTGGAAGCCGCCGCCGACGCCATGGCCAAGCAGGAAGCCGCCGCCGCCGACGCGCAGGGCGCCGTCGCCACCGCGACGGAGACCGCAGCCCCCGCCTCCCCGCCGGCCGGAACGCTGACCGAAGAGCAGCGGGATGCCCTGCTCGCCGAACTCCACGACCGCCAGGTGCAACTCGCCACGCTGCAGGGGGACAGCCCGCTGATCCTCCCGGCCGTCGACGCCCAGGCCGTCGCCTCCGTCGTCGCCGACTGGACCGGCATCCCCGTCGGGCGCATGGTCCGCAACCAGATCCAGGCGGTGCTCCAACTGGACGAGACGCTCAAGGGGCGGGTCGTGGGGCAGGATCACGCCCTGGAGGCCATCGCCCGCCGCCTGCAGACCTCGCGGGCGGGGCTCGTCGATCCGCGCAAGCCCATCGGGGTGTTCATGCTCGCCGGACCCAGCGGGGTGGGCAAGACCGAAACCGCCCTCG
Source organism: Phycisphaerae bacterium (assembly GCA_041687095.1). GTDB lineage: Bacteria > Planctomycetota > Phycisphaerae > SM23-33 > SM23-33 > JAWLCQ01. Next base: position 5,354 of record JAWLCQ010000251.1, read on the forward strand.
CCCTGGCCGAGGCGATGTACGGCGGGGAGCAGAACGTCATCACCATCAACATGAGCGAGTTCCAGGAGGCCCACACCGTCAGCACGCTCAAGGGCGCCCCTCCGGGATACGTGGGCTACGGGGAGGGCGGGGTGCTCACCGAGGCGGTGCGGCGGCGGCCGTACTCCATCGTCCTGCTCGACGAGGTCGAGAAGGCCCATCACGACGTGCACGAGATCTTCTTCCAGGTCTTCGACAAGGGCGTGATGGAGGACGGGGAGGGGCGCGAGATCGACTTCAAGAACACGATCATCCTCCTGACCACCAACGTCGGGTCCGAACTGATCCTGAACCTGTGCAAGGACCCCGAGCTGCTGCCCGAGCCGGAGGGCATCGTCAAGGCCCTCCGCGAGCCGCTCCTCAAGGCCTTCCCCGCCGCCTTCCTCGGGCGGTTGGCGGTCATCCCGTACTTCCCCATCAGCGACATGATGCTGCGGCAGATCATCCGCCTGCAGTTGCGGCGGATCGAGAA
>JAWLCQ010000252.1:0-5863 GCA_041687095.1 Phycisphaerae bacterium
AACTGCCCGACGACGTACGGCCGCTCCTCCACGTCCAACCAGGGGTTGCGGGCGTGCATTGCCCACGAGCCGTTGTCGCGGTGGGAGTAGAAGTGGAAGTCCTCGGTGGCGACCAGGGGGGTGTCGGGCATGGCGAGGTGGTAGGCGTCGTACCACTGGGCGTGGTAGTTGAGCCCGATGAGGTCCAGGTGCTTCGCGAGCGGCTGGACGCGGGCGACCTTGGCGGTGACGGACAGCGACCACTGGTCCCCGCGGCAGTGCGGTTCGAGGCCCATCGTCACCGGGCGGGTGGGGTCGAGGGAGCGGACGTGTTCCGCGAGCTTCCCGGCGAGTTCGAACATATCGCTCTCGCCCTGGCGCTCGACCTCGTTTCCGATGGACCACGCGACGACGCACGGGTGGTTGCGGTCGCGGCGGACCAGCATCTCCAGGTCCTCCTTCCACCACGACTCCCAGTGCTTCCCGCTGTTGCCCTCCCGCCACTTGTCGAAGGCCTCGTCCATGACCAGCACGCCCAGGCGGTCGCACAGGTCCAGGAAGGCCGGGTCGGGCGGGTTGTGGCTGGTGCGGACGGAGTCGCCCCCGAGGGCCTTGAACGTCCGCAGCCGCCGCTCCCAACCGGCCGCGAAGGACGCTACGCCCAGGGCCCCCAGGTCGTGATGGATGCAGATGCCCCTCATCTTCCGCGCCCGGCCGTTGAGTTCGAAGCCCTTCTCCGCGGTGAAGGAGATCGAGCGGATCCCGAAGGGCTGGTCGAGGGCGTCGGTGGCGGTGGCGTCGGCGATGACGCGGACGCGGGCGGTGTACAGGGCGGGGGACTCGGGCGACCACAGCGATGGGCGAGGCAACTGGGCCTGCAGCTCAATGGCCTTTGCCTCCCCGGCGGGCAGATCGAAGACGTCGCTCTCGGCGACCGTCGCCGTCTTCCCCTCCGGGCCCACCAGTTCCACCGCGACGGTGACGCTCCCCCCCGCCGCGCGATGGTTGCGGACGGTGGCGGTGACGGTCACGCTCGCGCTGCGGTCGGAAACCTCGGGCGTGGTGACGACGACGGACCACGGTTCCAGGGCGACGTCCCCCGTGGTGGTGAGCCACACGCGGCGGTAGAGGCCCGCCCCGCTGTACCAGCGGTCCCCGTCGTGGGCGGTGTTGTCGCAGCGGACGACGAGGAGCTGATCGCCGTCGTCGCGGAGGCAGTCGGTGACGTCGTGGATCCGCGTGGCGTACCCGCTGGGGCGGACGCCCAGGTCGCACCCGTTCACCCAGACCTGCGCGTGGCGGTACGCCCCGTCGATCCGTAGCCAGACCCGCCGCCCCGCCTGCGCGACCAGCCGCACGCGCCGCCGATACCAGCCCACGTGCGCCCTTCGCTGGAACCCCTGGGCCTTGCCCTGCTCCATGTCGGGGTCGAGCGGGCAGTCGATGGCCCAGTCGTGGGGCAGGCGGACGTCCTGCCAGTCCGTGTCGTCGAGGTCGTGACGGAGGGCGTCGGCGTGCTCGCCCAGGTGGAACCGCCAGGCGGCGTCCAGGGCGGTCTCGGTGCGGGGGGACGCGTCATCAGGTCTCATGGGGCTCATCGTTTCTCCTCAAGGTCGCGGAGAGCATGTCCTGCGGCTGTTCGTCATGCAAGCCTATCGCGCGGAACAGCGGACGCCAAATGGCAAGCCGCGCCCCGACTCCCTCACGCCCGGACACGGGGCGGAAAAGGTGAGGGGTTAGAGGTGAGAGGTTAGCACTACAACGAAGTTGGGTTGACTGGTTAACTGGTTAACTGGTTGATTGGCAATATCTTGCAACCAGGTGAGCCTCTCCGGTAGTCCCAGGCGGGCAGCCCACGCAAACTGCTGTCCCAGTCACCAGTTAACCAGTCAGCCAGTTAACATCTTTCGTTGTAGTGTCAGAGTCTCGCGAGACGCGTGGATTGCCTTTCTCTAACCTCTCACCTCTAACCTCTAACCTGGACGCGTTCCTTCTCCGCGTTCACCTCGGCGTGTGGCGGCGGTACAATCGCCCGCATCATGGACAGCAACGACATGCGACTGGGCTGGTGCGCGGACGGCGGACGCCTGAGGTACCGGGGCGACCTCGTCGAGCTGGAGGCGGTGACGGACGTTGGCTGGGTGCGGCTGGCGGTGGGCGGGCGGGAGTTCCTGCGCGCCCCGCAGGGCTCGGCGGCGATGGTCTTCCGCCGCGGTGAGGCGTTCGTGTCGCGCTTCAGCGACGCGGGCCTCACCGTGACCGAACGCAACGTCCTGCGCGTGGGCGACGTGCGCGACGGGGTCTACCTCCAGCAGTTCCACTGCCTCGACCCGTCCCCGCGCCTCCGCCTGAACGTGGGCTTCAACGACGCCCGCGACCACGACCTGCTGCTGCTCCTGAACGACGGGGTGCGGCTCGTCCGCGTGGGACCCGCGGAGGACCACGCGGCCGCGATGCGGGCGGTGGCCCCTTCGGGTTCCGTGGACGCCGCCCGCGTCGAGGGCGAGGCGGCGATCCTGGTGCACGAGGGCGGGGCGTGGCTGCGCGTGACCGGCCCGCTGTGGACGGGGACGGTGACGCTGCCAGACGGGGAGCGGCGGGGGTGCGTGGGGCTCCCCTGCCGGGGCTTCGCGGCCAACACCTTCGAGTTCACCTACGGGGCGGGCGACTTTGCGGGGCATTGGCTGGCGGGCGTGCGGTTCGACGTCACGGGCGGGCCCCCGCTGCCCGAGGGCGAGCGCGAGCCCACCGGCGGGGCGGGCATGCCCGTCTACGCCCCGGGCGATGCGGTCCGCATGGGCCTGCGGGGCCAGTGGCTGGGACCGGCCGCGTTCGACGGGACCGCCGAGATCGAGATCGTCCACATGGACGGGCGGTTGCACGCGCTGCACCGCCAACCCGTCCGCCTCGACCCCGCCACGCCCGCCACCGTCCTCGACTTCGCCCCGGACCTCCACCTCGGGGGGCCCAGCGACGTGTGGGGGCGCGTCTTCGACGCCGCCGGCCGCCTGCTGTGGGCGGACCGCTTCCGCATGGTGTACGACATCGAGGGCTACGAACCCGAGGACACCCGCCGCGACGATCACGACGCCTTCTGGGCCCGCACGCTGGAGGAGATGCGCTCCCGCTCGCTGGACCTGCGGGAGGAGCGGCGGTTCGGGAACGAGCAGTGGGAGTTCGTCGAGCTGTCCTTCAACGTCCTGGGCGAGCGGCGGGTGCACGCGATGCTGTTCCTCCCCCGCAACCTCCCGCGGCCGCTGCCGGTCGTCATCACCGCCCACCCCAACACGCTGGGCTGGGGCCTGAGCGAGCAGGGCGGCGTGTACGGGTCGAAGGTCACGCGGGACGGCCGCTTCGCGTGGTTCGTGCCCCTCATCCGCGGCCATCGGCCCGACGCCGAGTTCGTCCCCTTCAACGTCCCCTGGTGGGGGCCGCTGGGCGACCGCGAGACCTACGAGGGCCGCTACTGGTTCAGCACCATGGCCCGCAGCGTGGACGCGCTGGCGGAGTTGGGCGGCGAGATCGATCTCCGCCGCATCGTCGCCAAGGGCGGCAGCCAGGGCGGGGCGCTGGCGCTGGTGACGGCGGCCTTGGACGATCGCGTCTGCTGCTGCCTCGCCGACTGCCCCTCGCACGGGGAGTTGGCCCGCGCGCTGCGCCCCGGCCCGCTGACCCGCTCCTACCGCAGCCGCGTCCCCGAGGGCATGGCCCCCGCGGACCTGGAACGGATGCTGAGTTACTTCGATCCGGTGAACCACTGCCCCTCCGTCCGCTGCCCGACGGTGATCGGGCACAACGTGGGCGACACGACGGTGCACATTGGCGGTGGGCTGGCGATGTACAAGCGCCTGACCGCCCTGCCGGCGGACCGCAAGTGGTTCTGCCCGGGCGCGGGAACATCGCACGCCAACTCCGCCCCCGGATCGCGGAAGATGCGCGAGTGGATGGACGCGGTGGCAAACGGATGGGGAACGGGCACTGGAGACCTTTGAATCAACGCGCAGACCGCAGAGGGCGCGGACAGGGAGATGGGACGGGGAGAACCTCCCGCTCTACTCTCAGCGATCCCCACGGTGCAATGCGGTTCCGCAGCAGACGCCAAGCCCACCGACTGCGTCGGTGGGATTCCTCGAAACATCCCAACGCCCCCGGACTGCGTCCGGGGGGTTCCTTCGCACTGGAGACCTGACGAAATGCCAACCGATTCCGACGCAGTGATCGACACGACCGTCGCCCGACATGCGGACCGTCTGAAAACCCTCGCCCGCCAGCTCCACGCCAATCCCGAACTCGGGATGGTCGAGCACCAGGCCGTTGCCTGGCAGGCCGAGTTGCTGGGGCAACTGGGCTTTCGCGTGACGGTTCCGTTCGGCGGCCTCGATACGGCGTACCTGGCGGTGCGGGGCGAGGGGGCGCCGGTGGTGTGCTTTCTCGCCGAGTACGACGCCCTGCCCGGGATCGGGCACGGGTGCGGGCACAACCTCATCGCCCCGGCGGCCATCGCGGCGGGGGCGGGGCTCGCCGACGCGCTGCAGTCCGCCGGTCTGCCCGGGACCGTGCAGGTCATGGGCACGCCCGGGGAGGAGGGCAAGGGCGGGAAGGTCCTCCTCGCCAAAACCGGGGCGTTCGACGCGGTGGACCTGGCGCTGATGGCCCATCCGCGCGACCGCGCCACCTCCGACCGCGGACGGCTGGCCATCATGCGGTACGACGTGACCTTCCACGGGCAATCCGCCCACGCGGCTGTCTACCCCGAACTCGGCCGCAACGCCCTCGATGGGGTGATGCTGCTGTACGCGGGGATCAACGCCTGGCGGCAGCATCTGCCCGAGCCCTGCCGCGTGCATGGGATCGTCACCGACGGAGGCGAGGCGCCCAACGTCGTGCCCGACCGCGCCGGCGCCCGCTTCTACCTCCGCGCCCCCGATGAGGCCACGCTGGCGGCGATGGCCGAACGGTTCGCCCGCATCGCCGAAGGCGCGGCCCTGATGACCGCCACCCGGGCGGAACTCGCCACCGGCGGAGACCTCCCCTACGCCGCCGGGCGCGTCAGCGCCGTGCTGAACGAGGCCTACCTCGCCGTCGCCGACGCCCTGGCCATGGCGCCCCAGCGAACCGGCAAGCCCGGCCGCGGGAGCAGCGACTTCGGCGACGTGTCGCTACGCGTCCCCGGGGCGCACTACTACTTCGGGATCGTTCCCCCGCCCGCATCCGAGGAGCCCAATGCCCGGGGCGAGCACGGTTCGGACAGCGGGGACGCGAAGGGCCGGGGGATGCACCGGCCCGCGCCCCTCCCCTCGCACTCCCCCCAGTTCGCCCAGGCCGCCGGAACGGACTACGCGCTGGACAACATGCTCCTCGCCGCCCGCGCCCTCGCCCGCGTGGGGGCACGGTTCGTCACCGATGCGACCTTCCGCGAGCAGGTGCGCGAGGAGTGGCGCGCGGACCGGGCATAGGACGCATCCCAGGCGGTTCTCGGGCAGCGTCCGTTGGGCGTGGTTGCTCCGCTTCCCAACGGGACAAGTCGCTCCGCAGACCAAGGCACCCGCCCGCGAATCGACTCGAACGGACATAAGCTCTTTCATCATATCGCGTTGCGGACGAGCAATGCCCACGGGGCGCTGTTCAGCCCCGTGGGACGGCCTGTGCACAGGGGGCGGGTGGGATCACCGGTCGGTCCCGGAGGATGGCTCGCGGAGGGACCAACTGCAATTCCCTGCCCCATAGGTATTTAAGGATGTCCCACGGGACGGACAGCGTCCCGTGGGCATAGGGGGTGGTTCCCTGGGGGGAGGGCGGGAGGACCCGCAGGTCCCCGACGCCCGAGAAGGTCGCGGTGGCTCCCTGCGGGGGGGGGCGGGAAAGACAGCGGGCCCGCGGGGCG
>JAWLCQ010000253.1:0-5837 GCA_041687095.1 Phycisphaerae bacterium
GGTACTGCCCCCCCCCGTCGCAGGAGGGGGGGGGCAGGAAACCGCCGGCGCAGGAGGTAGAGGGGGCAGGAGACCCCCTAGTGGCCCTGGCCATAAGTAATGCAACGAATTCGCGTCCTACCATTCCGGGGAAGAGACCGACTCATCCTGGTGGGGTAGGAGACTTGCCATGCGGGGGCGCAGGCCTGACGGCATAGCGGTCGCGGATGCGGACCGCCCGATCCTCGAACACATCGCCCGCAGCCGTTCGCTGCCGTGGTTCCAGGTGCGACGGGCCCGCGTGATCCTGGCCATCGCCGACGGCGAGCGGCCCACCACGCTGGCCGCCCAGATCGGGTGCGACCGAACGACCATCTGGCGCATCTGTCGCTGCTATCTGCACGAGGGGCTGGCATCCGTGTTGGCCGAAGCCGCGCGGAGCGGGCATCCGCCGCGGATTTCCCCCCCTCCAGCGGGCGCAGATCGTGCAGTTGGCCTGCCTGGAGCCCATCGCCCGCGGCCTGCACGTGACGCACTGGTCCAGCGCGGACCTGGCTCGCCAAGCCGTGGCCGACGGGATCGTGCCAACCATCAGCCCCCGGACCGTCCGCCGCATTCTCCATGACGTCGACCTGCAGCCCCACCGCACCCGGTACTGGAAGACTTCCCGCCTGGACCCGCAGTTCAAGCAACGGGCCGAGCAGATCCTCTGGTGCTACGCCAATGCCGGGCGTTTGGCGGCCCAGGGCATCTGGGTCGTCTGCGCCGACGAGATGCCCAACCTGCAGGTGCTGGAGCGGCGGCCCATCCGCCGAGCGATCCCCGGGTACATCGAGCACCAGGAGTTCGAGTACGTCCGGCACGGGACGGTCAACGTGCTGCTGTTCCTGATCGTCCACAGCGGACACATGGTGGCCACGTGCCCGGATCGCAAGGACGCCGCCCACTACATCGACGCCCTGAGCCGGTTCCGCCGTCAGCACCGTTGGCTGAAGAGGGTGTTCCTGATCCACGACGGCGACCCCAGCCACACCGCGGCGGCCACCAAGCAATACCTGGAGAGCAGCGACGGGTGGTGGCGGTCCCGCTTCACGCCGGTACACGCCTCGTGGCTGGACCAGGCCGAACTGCTGGGAGGCGCGTTCCATCATCGCTACCTCACCCGTCAGTCCTGGACCCGTCGTGGGTTGTTCACCGAGCATATTCACGCCTCATCGCTGGAGTACAACCAGCGGTACGCTCATCCGTTCGAGTGGACCTGGACCAACCAGCGGATGCGCCGGTGGTTCGCCCAGCACGCGGAATGAATTCGTTGCATTACTTATGGCCAGGGCCACTAGCGCAGGAGGTGCGGAGAACCCGTGTTCCGCCCCGCGCTCGCGCGAGCACGGCTGCAAACAGCGCAGCCGTGGCACCCGGCAAACAGCGCAGCCGTGGCACCCGGCAGGAGATCCGTGGCACCCGCGACTGCGACCTTGCGATGGCCCGGCTTCTTTTCCCTCCAGGCGGTCCCGGCAGGCGGTTGCCTCGGGTCCGCGTGCGGAGTAAAGTGCCCGCACACCCGCAAACCCCGAGAGGTCCACCGCCATGCAGTCGCAACCGAACGTCGTTTACATCCTCGCCGATGACATGGGCTACGGCGATGTGTCGTGCCTGAACCCCGACTCCAAGATCCGCACCCCGCACCTCGACCGCCTGGGGGCGGGGGGGATGCGGTTCACCGACGCGCACGCCTCGTCGGCGGTCTGCACCCCGTCGCGGTACAGCATCCTCACGGGGCGGTACAACTGGCGGTCGGAACTCAAGCAGGGCGTGCTCATGGGGTACGCCCCGCACCTCATCGAGGACCGGCGGATGACGGTGGCGGGGTACCTGCGGGAGCAGGGCTACCGCACGGCCGCCGTGGGCAAGTGGCACCTGGGCTGGGACTGGGCGAAGACCGGCCCCGGGGAGACCGACGTGGACTACGCCGCCCCCATCACCCACGGGCCCTGCGACGCAGGGTTCGACGAGTTCTTCGGCATCAGCGCGTCGCTCGACATGGCGCCCTACGTGTACGTTCAGAACGACCGCGCCACTGCGCTGCCCGACCGCGAGGACCCCGGATGCGACCTCCCGCAGAATCGTCCCGCGGGCGACGTGGGGTTCCGCTTCTGGCGCCCGGGGCCCATCGCCCCGGACTTCCGCCACGAGGACGTCCTGCCCACCCTCACCCAGCGCTCCGTCTCCTTCATCGAGCGCCAGGCGGGCAGTGAGAAACCGTTCTTCCTCTACTTCCCGCTCCCCGCCCCCCACACGCCCATCCTCCCGCTGCCCCAGTGGCAGGGCAAGTCGGGCACGAACGCCTACGGGGACTTCTGCCTCATGGTCGACGACGTCGTCGGGCAGATCATGGCCGCCCTCGAACGCACCGGGGCGGCCGACAACACCATCCTCATCTTCACCACCGATAACGGCTGCTCCCCGTCGGCCGACTTCCCGGGACTCGCCAAGCTCGGGCACAACCCGAGCTACGTCTTCCGCGGCCACAAGGCCGACATCTACGAAGGCGGGCATCGCATCCCGCTGCTGGTCCGCTGGCCGCAACGCATCGCCGCCGGGGCCACCTGCGAGCAGACGGTCTGTCTGACGGACCTGTTCCGCACGCTCTCCGACGTCGTCGGGCAGCCCCTCCCCGACACCGCCGCCGAGGACAGCGTGAGCAACCTGCCCCTGTGGGACGGGAGCACCGAGCCCGTCCGCGAGGCGACGGTGCACCACTCCATCAACGGGTCGTTCTCCATCCGCCAGGGGCGGTGGAAGCTCGAACTGTGCCCGGGGTCCGGCGGGTGGAGCTACCCCCGCCCGGGCAAGGAGGACGCGGGGCTCCCGCCCATCCAGCTCTACGACCTCGCCGACGACGTCGGGGAGCGCCGCAACCTCCACGCCGACCACCCCGAGATCGTCGAGACGCTCACCAGGCTGCTGACCCGCTACGTCCGCGACGGCCGAAGCACCCCCGGAACCCCGCAGCCCAACACCGGTCCCCGCACGTGGCCGCAACTGGCGTGGATGCTGGAATAGCCTGTCCATCCATGAGTGGCAGGCATGGGGCGCGCGGACGCCCAATACCAAGCCCGGTTCCCGACCGCGAGCGAGTCCGGAACCGGGCTTGCCATTGGGCGTCCGCTCAGGGCCCATGCGGGTTCTGGAGGCGCCCTCCCGGTAACGGCCGCACACCGCAGCGTAGAATGAACCGGAAGGGATCCAGCGCTCCGGACGGCGATCCGGGCAGGGTGAGCATATGAGCGACATCGGGACCGGACAGAACCTGCGCGGGGAAGTGGTGTACATCTTCGCCTACGACCTCGCCTACGACATGGAACGCGAGCCCGTGGCGGGCATGCTCGGGCAGGAGGCGACGGAGTACGTCATCTACCCCAGCAAGCGGAGCCCCAAGTACCAGTTCTTCTACCGCCCCCGCTACGTGGAACTGCCCCCCCACACCGTCCGCGTGGGGGAGCAGGAGGTCCCCATCCGCCGGATGGTGAAGCTCTTCAACATCGGGGCCCTGAGCTTTCAGATCCGCGTGCCCTTCGAGGTCCGGGACCTCACCGACCTGGTGGCCTACCACGACCTGGAGATCGCCGGGACCCCGCTGGAGACCCACGCCCGCGAACTCGCCGAACGCCTCCGCGAGGAACTCGCCCCGTACTGCATCCGCCCCGTCGACCGCGTCCGCGAGGGCGAGGCGTACACCGTCTTCTGCCTCGACCGCATCCCGGCCGCCGACACGCCCGATCAGACCGCCGAACACTGGTTCCAGACCCACCGCCGCACCGTCGCCGGCCTCCTCACCCAGGAGGAGAACCCCGACGAACTCTCCGACCAGGAGGCCGACGAGTCCGCCGGCCGCTACCTGAGCTACTACAACTCCGACCTCACCGTCGTCGACTGGGACGCCGCCCTCGTCGCCGGGATGGGGCCCGCCCTGGACGAGGTGCTGCACGTGATGGAACTCGCCAACGTCCAGCTCGTCGAACTGGGCGCCTACGACCAGATCCTCGACCGCGCGCTGGAGGCGTCGTACCGGCACATGTCGCGGTCGCGGTTCGCCGCCCTCCGGCGGGAGCACCGCTCGCTCCGCGAGATCCGCGTGGACCTCGCGTGCCTCAGCGACGAGCTGGTGAACATCACCAAGTTCTTCGGCGACTGGCACCTGGCGAAGATCCACGAGAACCTCTCCGAGCGGTTCCACCTGGGGGCGTGGCACCAGACGATCGACGATAAGGTGACGACCCTCGCGGGGCTGTACGGCCTGCTGCAGCAGGACCGCACGAACCTCATCATGATCATCCTGGAGGCGATGATCGTCCTGCTGTTCATCGTGGACCTCGTGCCGCTGTTCCTGCAGGCGCTGCGGGGGCTGGGGCTGTAGGCGTGCGCTGGATCCGCGCGTAGGGCGTGCAGGTTCTGCCGGAGCGAAGCGCAGGCAGGTTCTGCGCGCGGGACGGGCGTGTGGGGGGCGCGCCGCCGCCATCCCGCGTGCAGACGGCTCCGCTGGGCTCCGCCGCCTGCACGCCCTACCTGTCAGATCAGGGCCCGCTGCGCCGTGCCGTCGTTCCCGGTGGCCGCGAAGTAGCGTTTGCGGATGAGGGAGGCGAGGTGGCGGCGGGTGGCGGCGGTGGCGTCGGGGAGGGGGATCTGGCCCCCGGCCATCGAGTGGTGCCCGCCCCCCGTCCCCTTGCCGGAGACGATGCGTTTGGCGACGGCGTCGGCCTCCCCGGCGGGGGCGCTGGTGCGGACGCTGAGCAGGACGCGGGTGTCGTGGTAGCCCCAGACCAGGGACCAGGCCGCCTCCTCGTGGCGCAGCAGCAGGTCGGCGACCTCGGCGATCATGTCGGGGTTGTCGACCGCCCCGAGGTCGCAGTGGATGCTCGTCCCGCACAGCCGCGCCCGGTCCAGGGCGATGAACAGCAGGCGGAAGTAGTCCGTGGGCACCTGCCCGCGCTGGATGTTGCCCAGCATGCGGCGGTTGGCCTTGGGGTAGAGGTACTCGTAGGCGGCCATGTCGGCGTGGGTGCTCTTGCGGCCGAGGTCCTGCGTGTCGCTGCGGATCCCGTACAGCAACGCCGTCGCCAGCGGCGCATCAGGCTCGATTCCCGCCTCCTGCAGGTACTCGGTGAGGAGGGTGCAGGTGGCCCCGTAGCGGGAGCGGACGTCGTGGAACTCCGCCAGGCGGGTCTCGGGGCGAGCGGGGTGGTGATCGAAGACGATGTGCGCCCGCACGCCCGCGGGGAGGGAGTTGTTCCCCGTGCCGGGCTGGGTATCGACGAGGGCGACGAGGTCGAAGCGCTTAAAGTCGATGTCGCGGAGGGGGCGGAGGTTGAGGTCGAGGTAGCGGATGAGGGCGCGGTTCTCGGCCCGCCCGACGGTGCCCCCGCAGGTGATGGAGCACTGAAGCCCGCCCGTGTTGGCGATCTTCCGCAGCGCCGCCGCCGCCCCCAGCGCGTCGGGGTCGGGGTTGTCCTGCAGGACGATGAGCAGCATGGACTTGTCCCGCAGGAGGTCCTGCAGATCGAGGAGATATTTGGCGGTCCGCTGGCGGGCGCGCGTCATCGGCTATCACTGCCTCCGGGCGGACTTCGGTGTGGAGAGGCGATTCCGGAGGCTCTCCCACCGCAGAGCCCGCAGAGGTCGCAGAGCGGAAAGACGAAGCCCAGGCGGCCGTCATCCCTCTCTGCGTCCTTCGCGTTCTGTGCGGTAGGCTCCGGCAGGGCCTCTCACTCGCCGAAGTCGGCGATTACAACCGTGTGATCGGACGGCCGCTCCGCGCGGCGGGGCTCCAGATCCACGGTACATTCTATCGATCGGTCGGC
>JAWLCQ010000254.1:0-5823 GCA_041687095.1 Phycisphaerae bacterium
GAGGTGGGCGCGTGTGACGCCTCCAGCGCGAGCGTTGGGGGTCTCCGGACCCCCAACGTCCTGGAAGGACTACGAACGCTTCCGCGACAGCGTCATGGCGGCGCTTGGCTCGCGGCGGGGACCTGTCCTGAGCCTGTCGGCTGATCGCTGATGGCTGATAGCTGATCGCTGATATCGGGACCGCCGCGAAGGGAACGCTCCAACGACGCTGACGCGGAGCCGCCCCTCGCCCCTCCCGGACGCGAGGCAGGGCCCGCTCGCCCTGCCTCGCGGTGGACGCTCCTCGACCCGCCCCATCATTCCCGCCCCGCCTTCCCCCGCCGACGGAGCAGGTACGCTCCGCCGCCAAGGGTCAGCAGGACGACCGTCGCGGGCTCGGGGATGATCATCGCCTGCTTGCCCGCGGTGTTGGCGAGCACGAGCGTGCTGTCGGCCGGGGTGTGGGCGCCGGGCAGCGAGGCCAGGATCATGTTGGCGTGCGCCTCCGCCGCCCCCGTGCCCTCGACCCAGAACGCCCCGCCCGTCACGTCGAACACCGGGCCCGTCTCGTAGAGCAGTTCCCAGATCGCGGCCGCCAGGCCCGCGCCCTGGTATCCGCTCGCGACCCCGGGGGCGTACGTCTCGTAGAGGTACGCGATCTTGGCCCCGTTGTGCAGGGACAGGACGTCCTGCTCGTACGCGTCGACCGTGCCCGCGTAGTGGTTCAGGTCCACGCAGTACGCCGAGTGGACCGCGCCCTTGTACGACACGAGCATCTCCCCCACGTGGGCCTGCAGGTTGTCCATGAGCAGCCCGCTGCCGTGGAGCGTCATGATCTCGTTGGCTCCGAGTTGGTGGAACGTCACCACCGAGCCCAGGGCGCAGGACGAGCCCACCAGCAGCGCAAGCGCGGCGAGAACAGGGACGTAGCGCAGAATCGTGTTGTGCATGTGCGGTCTCCTATGACCATAAGGTTCGCGTATGGCGGCAACGAAGGTGCAGAGCCGGTGCGCCCGGCGCCCCGGCCCGGGAAGGGGACGGGTGCGTTAGTCTTCGCTGTCAGGGGGAACGTAGGATCTGGCCGCCCGGGGGGCCAACGGCCCGCGCAAAAGCGCGCCTCGAAAGCGTGCCTCTGGCGTTGGGGCGGGCGGTTCCGTATCCTCTCGCCCCATGACGCCCCGCGCCCTGCTGCTGCTGATCGTCTTCATCGAGAGCTTCGCGACCATCCAGGTGGAGCGGGGGATCTACTTCTTCAGCAGCGAGCGGCTGGGGTTCAGCGAGCCGATGAACCTCGCCCTCGCCCTGGCGTTCGGGCTCCTGTACGTCGGGGGGGCGCTGGTGAGTCACCGGCTCAGCGCGCGGTTCGGGGAGAAGCGCGTCGCCCTCGCCGCCGTCGGGGGGCAGCTCCTCGCCCACGCCCTGCTCGCCCTCGCCCCCGTCCCGTGGGCGGTCCTGGTGGGCAACACGCTGGTGGGCCTGTTCAACGGCCTGAAGTGGCCGGTCCTCGAAAGCTACGTCGCCGCCGGGCACACCCCCACCACCGCCGCCCGCGCCGTCGGGCGGTTCAACCTCGCGTGGGCGTCGGCCGTGCCGCTGTCGCTCCTCGCCGCCGGGCCGGCCATCGACTACGCCCCCAGCGCCCTGTTCGTCCTCGCCGGGTCCCTCAACGTCCTCACGCTGCTGCTCCTGCTGCCCCTGCCCGCCCGCTGCACCCATCTGCCCGACGAGCATCCCGAACGCCCGCGGGACGCGGTGCTCCGCCTCTACCGCGGGCTGCTCGCCTCCAGCCGGTGGATGCTGCTGTGCAGCTACTCGATGGCGTTCATCGTGGCCCCGCTGGTCCCGGCCGTGTTCGCGTCGCTGGGGGTGGACGTGGAGTGGGCCACGGGCCTGTCGGGACTGCTGGACGTGATGCGCGTGCTCGCCTTCGCCGTCCTGGGGGCGTGGGCGGGATGGCACCGGCGGCGGAGCCCGATCGTGGCGGCCACCCTCGCCCTGCCGCTGGGGTTCGCGCTGATCCTGTTCGGGGCCTCCGTGCCCCTGGTGCTGCTGGGGGAGGTGCTGTTCGGGCTGTCGATGGGGATGATCTACTACGCGGCGCTGTACTACGCGATGGTGGTCAAGAACGCCGCCGTCGAGGCCGGCGGCGCCCACGAGGGGCTCATCGGGGGCGGGTTCGCCCTGGGCCCGCTGCTGGGCCTCCTCGCCGCCGCCCTCGCCCGTCCCACCGGCAGCATCGCCCTGGGCCTCCTCGTGGCCGTCGGACCCCTGTACGTCCTGACCGCCCTGGCCGCGGTGCGGGCGATGGGCGGCGGCGCGAGGGGAGGAGCGGGGATGAACGCGGATGAACGCGGATGAACGCGGATGAGGGGAAGGACACTGCGGCCTTTCCCCCTTCGCCCGCCTACCGATCGAATGCGGGATGAGCGGCGGCGACCAGCTCGTTCATGCCGCGATCCCTTCGCGTTTCGCGTTGCGGAAGAGCGGGCAGTCCGAGTGCTCGTACTGCTCGATGTCGATCGGTTTGGGACTGATGGGCCGCCCCAGATGCTCCCCGAGCGGGTACAACGCCCTGATGCTGGTCAGCATGTCGTCCGCCAGCCGCACCGGCCCCGTCAGCAGGACCAGCAGATCAATGTCGCTGTCGGGGCCCTGCGTCCCGCGGGCGAAGGAGCCATACAGAACGACCCCCCGCAGCCGCTCGCCGTAGACCGCCTCCAGACGCGATCGGGCTTCCTTAAGAATCTCTTCCGCCGTCATGGCCGTTCCTTTCCCGAAAGCGCTATTGTAAACTACGACCCCCGCAAGCGAAAGAACGTGCGACACGGACCGGGAGCCAGGAAGCAGGAACCAGGAACCGGGAACCAGGAACCGGGAACCGGGATCCAGGAATCAGGAGCCAGGAACCGAAGCCCTGAGCGAGCGCAGCGAGTCGAAGGGCAGGGCCCAACCCCTCTCCCCTCGGGGAGAGGTCCCCGAGCGCAGCGAGGGGGGTGAGGGGGCGCCCGGGAGCCAGCCGCGGCCAGGATTGGCAGACCGCACCGCGACAGTCCGCAACCAATCCACCAATCCACCAGTCAACCAACCAACCAGTCAACCAGTCAACGAGTCAACCAATCAACCAACCAACCAGTCAACCAGTCAACCAGTCAACCAATCAACCAATCAACCAGTCAACCAATCAACCAGGACCCCCCTCATGCCCAACCTCATCGCCTGCCGCATCGCCAGCTACGGGAAGTTCCAGCACCGCGCGTGGGACCACCTGCCGTCCATCGGGATCCGCCACATCGAGATCGCCTGCCCGCAGGCCGCCGACAAGCCCGACCTCCGCCGCCGCCTCGCCGATAGCGGCCTGCGCGTGTCGAGCTTCCAGTGCTTCGCCGACCTCCAGAAGCCCGACATCGCCGAGACCCTCCGCCCGCAGTTCGACGCGTGCGCGGAGTTCGGCGCCAGGATCGCGTTCATCTCCCTCAAGGCCGGCGACATGGACCGCGACACCGCCTGGGCCTGCCTCCGCGCCGTCGGCGACCTCGCCGACGCCGCCGACGTCACCCTCGCCATCGAGACCCACCCCGACCTCGTCACCAACGGCGACGTCGGCCGCCAGACCATGCACGCCGTCAACCACCCCCGCATCCGCGTCAACTTCGACACCGCCAACGTCTACTTCTACAACGAGGGCCGCACCGCCGTCAGCGAACTGCCCCAACTCCTCGACTTCATCGCCGCCGTCCACATCAAGGACACCGACGGCGGCTACCAGAGCTGGTGCTTCCCCACGCTGGGCACGGGCGTGGTGGACTTCCCCGAGGTCTTCCGCCTCCTGGGCAAGCGGGGCTTCGCCGGCCCCTACACCATGGAACTCGAAGGCGTCAAAGGCCAGGACCTCGACGAGCCCGCCCGCCTGCAGTACGTCGCGGATTCGGTGCAGTACCTGCGGAGCATCGGGACCCTGGAATGAGGAACTTCCCCTCATTTTCCCCGGTCGGCGACCCCTCGCAAGCGCGAAGCGGAAGTGGGGAGGGAACAAGAGGCACGTGGGCACGTATCTGCGTGCGAGCTTGCATCGTGTTCATCCTCCTCGCGTGCTGCGGGTGTGGCGATCGCGTCGTGAACAGCATGGGGATGGTTTTTGTTGCTGTCCCGGCGGGCCGGACGGTGGTTGGGTCCTGCGTGGATGAGCCGTACCGGAAGGTAGGGTACGACTGGTACTTCCGCGACATCCATCTGTTTCCCGCGGTCCCGGACGACTGGGAACCGCGGCGTGAGGTGGTGATACCCCAGAAGTTCTTCCTGCTCTCTACCGAGGTCACGAACGCCATGTACCGGCGGTTCCGGCCGGATCACCGTTCGCGACTTCCGGCAGAGCAGACGACATGGATGATGCTGTGTCCGGAGACTGCTGGCGTGGCACTCCATGCGTTGAGGGGGTACGACATTGACGGAGACCCACAGCCGGTGACGTGGGTGACACCGGAGGACGCTGAGGCCTTCTGCCGCTGGCTGTCGGAGCTTCCGGCCGAGAGGCGGGCGGGACGACGCTACCGCCTGCCAAGTGAGGAAGAGTGGGAGTACGCCTGCCGTGCAGGGGCAGACGGCCAGTTTTGGTGGGAGGGGGGTGCGGAGGCTGCTCACCGATACGCCAACACGGCTGATAGGGGAGGGCGTGGCGTGTTTGCGACAGTGGACCCGTTTGCCGGGGACGATGGACATGTGGTGTCATCCCCGGCGGCGAGCTATCTGCCGAATCGCTTTGGGCTGTACGACATGCTCGGGAACGTGTGGGAGATTTGCAGTGGTGGCTTTGGTTCACCCCTCTCGCCGGCTGGCGGCCGAGACCTCCTGGGACCGGATGTTGCCGAAGCGTACGTTCTCAAAGGGGGATCATGGGGCGATGGGGAGCCCTGGATTCGCTGCGCAGGGAGATGGTTCGTCACCGTGTTCGATAGCAGCAGCTATAGGGTGGGATTCCGGGTTGTGTGCGAAACTGAGACACTCGGACACTAGGGACGCTACCGGGTTTCTCTAACATAGACCGAAGCCGTAGGGCGTGCAGAGGGCGTAGCGCAGCGAAGCCCTCTGCACGCGGGACGCGGTATCCCGCGCGCAAGCGTCTCCGCTTCCCTCCGCCGGTTGCACGCCCTACGTGCTGACCGCCGTGGCCGAGAAGATCTCCGGAGTATAGTGTGGCTGATCTCCAACTGCTTCTACCCCTTTGGGCCTATCTATGGCTTGGTCCGCCCGGCCCGATCGTGGTAGCTGGTATCGAGCTCGCGGGAGCGGTGGCGACCGCTTGGGCGCTCTCGCGGCACAGACAGGAAAGGCGCCTGCTCTCCGGGGTTGGTTGGTTTGTGCTGACGATCGCGTTCCTCGCGATCGCGAACGGGGCGGGCAACTTCCACGTGCTCACGATCGTCAGCAAGGCGGTCCAGGGGCGTTCCGCACCCTACTGGTAGAGGCGTAGGGCGTGCAGAGGGCGCAGCGTAGCGCAGCCCTCTGCACGCGGGACGCAGCCTTCCGCGCGCAAGCGTCTCCGCTTTGCTCCGCCGCTTGCGCGCCCTACCTACTGCTTTTTCTGCTTCTGCCGCCCCCGTCCGGCTTGTCCGGGCGGAGCGAAGGCCTGTAAGCTACCGGGCGACGCTCCACTCTCACTTCTTCTTCTTCTTCTTCTTCTCGCCCCCGTCGGGCTTGCCCCGGCGGAGCGAAGGCTTGTAAGCTACAGGCGGGGCCCCCCCCCGGCGGGCCGGAAGCTTATAGGCCTTCGCTCCGCCCGCATGAAGCGGACGGGGGCGGGAAGAAGAAGAAACAGCAGGAAGAGGCAGGGGGTCGCCGGGGTAGCTT
>JAWLCQ010000255.1:0-5793 GCA_041687095.1 Phycisphaerae bacterium
GCCTCGCTCCGCGATGCGGAGCGCAGGGAAGTCTAGTGCATGCGCGGGGCGTTGTCCAGACGGGGCGACATTGCGCGGATTGTGGCGGCGGGACGCGGATGGGCCGCGGAGACGCGGAGACGCTCGCGCTTGAGGCGTTGCGCGCACCTCTTGCGCCGGGGGGTCTCCTGACCCCCGGCGTCCGGGAGGGGCGAGGGGTGTTTCCGCGGCAGCGTCATTTGAGCGCCCCCATCGCGGCGGGGACCGCCGCGATCGAAGCGCCGCCATCACGCTGCCGCGGGAGCGTTCCGCACGTTCCAAGACGTTGGGGGTCAGGAGACCCCCAACGCCCGCGCTGGAGGCGTCGCTCGCGCTGGAGGCGTCGCCCGCGTTGGAGGCGTCGCCCGCGTTGGAGGCGTCGCCCGCGCCACCTCCCGCGGGGCGGGCCTCCTGACCCGCCCCCCCCGCGGCTGCGGCGGGGGCCTGCCGGCCCCCGGGGCGATCGCACGTCCGCAATCGCGCGTCGAAAATGCTTTGACAACTCCGGGCGCCCGCGTAGGATAGAGTGCTGTAGACACCGTTCTTACGAGCCGGTAAGCGAATGAACCACACGACGACCACTACGACGATATGAACCGACGCCCGGGGACAACGCGGATCTGGGCGCGCGTCGTGAGTTGTGTGGACCCTCGCGTACCGGCTCTCTTTTTCCTGGTCCACGACGACGCCCCCAGCCCCGCCGCCCGGGGGAGAGGACCGACACCATGAGCGTCACCATCCAACTGCCGGACAACACCCGCCGCGAGTATGACGGGCCCGTCACCGCCGCCCACGTCGCGGCCGACATCTCCCCGCGCCTCGCCGACGCCGCCCTCGCCGCCGAGATCGACGGGCGCCTCACGGACCTGTCCACCACCGTCACCGATGGGACGCACACCCTCCGCCTCCTCACCGACCGCAACCCCGAGGCCCTCGAGGTCGTCCGCCACACCGCCGCCCACGTCCTCGCCCAGGCCGTCACCCGCCTCTACGGGCCCGGCGTGCAGTACACGATCGGACCGGCCCTGATGGGCGACTTCCAGTACGGTTTCTACTACGACTTCGACCTGCCCCAGAGCATCTCGGCCGAGGACCTGGCGAAGATCGAGGCGGAGATGCGCCGCATCATCGGGGAGAAGCTCCCCGTCGAGCGGACCGTCCTCTCCCCCGCCGACGCCAAGGCCCGCTTCGCCGAACTGCATCAGGGCTACAAGGTCGAACTCATCGAGGACCTCGTCCGCGACGAGAAGGCCGACACCGTCAGCCTCTACCGCCAGGGCGACTTCGTCGACCTCTGCCGCGGCCCGCACCTGCCGGACACCGGGAGGCTCAAGGCCTTCAAGCTCGTCACCACGGCGGGGGCGTACTGGCGGGGCGACGAAACGCGGAAGATGCTCACCCGCATCTACGGGACCGCCTTCTTCAGCAACAAGGAGTTGGAGGAGCACCTGGTGCGGATCGAGGAGGCCCGTAAGCGCGACCACCGCGTTTTGGGGCGGCAGCTCGACCTGTTCACCTTCAGCGACGACGTCGGGCCCGGGCTGCCCCTGTGGAAGCCCAAGGGCGCCATCCTCCGCATGGAACTCGAGGGCTGGCTGCGCGAGGAACTCCGCAAGCGGAACTACCAGTTCGTCATCACCCCCCACATCGGCAAACTCGACCTGTGGCGGACCAGCGGGCACTACCCCTACTACGAGCACGGGCTGTTCCCCACCATGCTCCCCGCCGCCTCCACCGAAGGCAAGGAGCTGCTGGATGGCCTGACGGACCTGGTCGGCCGGGCCGGGGAGGACAGCACCGAGGAACTGCCCGACGAGCGCGACCGCGTCCGCCGCCTGGGCGTGGAGGGGCGGTATCCGTTCGGGGCGGCGGCGTGGGAGCGGCTGGCGAAGGCGCGCTACCTCACCCGCGCCCGCACCGAGGCGGGGCGGGAGGAGGGGCTGCTGCTCAAGCCGATGAACTGCCCCTTCCACATCCAGATCTACAAGTCGCAGCAGCACAGCTACCGCGACCTGCCGATGCGGCTGAGCGAGTTCGGGACCGTGTACCGCTTCGAGCAGTCGGGCGAGCTGAGCGGGCTCACCCGCGTCCGCGGGTTCACGCAGGACGACGCGCACATCTTCTGCACGCCCGAGCAGCTCGAGGACGAGATCGAGTCGTGCGTCGAGTTGGCGAAGATGGTGCTCGAGACGCTGGGGATGACCGACTACCGCGTGCGGATCGGCCTGCGGGACCCCGACAGCAGCAAGTACGTGGGCGACGACGCCCTGTGGGACCGCGCGGAGGACAACATCCGCCACGTGGTGTCCCGCGTGGGGCTCCCCAGCAGCGAGGAGCGCGGGGAGGCGGCGTTCTACGGGCCCAAGATCGATTTCGTCGTCAAGGATTGCCTGGGGCGGGAGTGGCAGCTCGGGACGGTGCAGGTGGACTACAACCTCCCGCAGCGGTTCGGGCTGGAGTACATCGGGGCGGACAACGCCCCCCACCGCCCGGTGATGATCCACCGCGCCCCGCTGGGCTCGCCCGAGCGGTTCATCGGCATCCTCATCGAGCACTTCGCCGGGGCGTTCCCGCTGTGGCTCTCCCCCTCCCAGGTCGCCGTCCTGCCCGTCAGCGAGAAGTTCGACGCCTACGCCGGACGGGTGCACGAGGCCCTGGCGGCCGCGGGGATCCGCAGCGAGTGGGACCAGTCCCCCGAGAAAATCGGCGCCAAGATCCGGCGCGCTACACTACAAAAGGTGCCCTACATGGTGATCGTGGGGCAGCGGGAAGCGGAGTCCGGAGCGGTCTCGGTCCGCCGCCTGAACGAGGGCGACCTGGGGGCCATGCCCCTGGACCGCTTCCTTTCGGAGCTTCAGGACGAGATCGCCACCAAGGGCGGCCATCGCCTGCAGGCGGCGGCCGCGGAGTAGCAGACCAGCGGCGGGCGGCGTCGCCCGCGGAGCATAACGACCCAGTTAGGAGATCGAACCATCGAGAAGAACCTTCGTGTGAACGAGCGTATCCGGATCTCTCCGGTGCGCCTGATTGATCAGGACGACCAGCAGATCGGGATCGTGGATGTCCGGGAGGCAATGACGCGGGCTCGCGAGGCGGGCCTGGACCTGGTGGAGGTGGCCCCGCTGGCCCGCCCCCCGGTGTGCCGCATCATGGACTTCGGGAAGTGGAAGTACGCGCAGCGGAAGAAGGAGCAGAAGTCGAAGGCCCACCGGCACGAGACGGAACTCAAGGAGATCCGCATCCGCACCCCCAAGATCGGGGAGCACGACCTGGGGATCAAGGTGGCCCACGCGCGGGACTTCCTGGGGCGCGGCGACCGGGTGCAGTTCTCGCTCCGCTTCCGCGGGCGCGAACTGGCGCACATCGACGAGGGAAAGAAGATCTTCGACTCCGTCAAGCAGCAGCTCGCGGACGTGGCGAAGGTCGACCGGGACTACAACTTCATGGGCCGCCAGCTGACGATGGTCCTGGCCCCCATCGCTGCCGCTCCCGCCCCCCCGCCGAAGCCCGCCCCGCAGCCCCAGGAGCGTCAGGCGGCCGAGCAGGCCTAGCAGCCCGTTTAGAAACGGGCTGCTAGAGCAGGCGAGCAGGAGAACAGGTGAGCAGTAGATTCAAGACATCCATGGAACTCCTGAATAGCCAACGTGTTACACGCCTGCGATCTCCTGCTCTCCTGTTCTACTGCTCCATCAGGAAGCATGGTGTGACTTTGTAAACAGGCTGTTAGGGAGAGGGTTCGCAAGGGATCTGGAGTGCTGAAGAACCCGTCGGGTGTGAGTCGGGTTCCCCCGTGGTGTGCATGAGGCAGCGATCGGGAGACGCGGTTTCTCCCGATCGCTGCCTCACTGCGTGCGTCAGACCTTGACGGTGAAGCGTTCGCCCTTCTTGATGTCGGTGCAGAGGGCGGCGAGGAGTTCGGCGGTGTGCTGGAGGTCGCGGAGGTCGAGCATCTCGACCGTCGAGTGCATGTAGCGGTTGGGGATGCTCACGATGGCCGACGGCGTCCCGCCGTTCTTCGTCCAGAACGCGTAGGCGTCGGTGCCCCCGGTGGTCGAGAAGGTCTCGATCTGGATGTCGAGCTTCTTGGCCTTGGCGACCTTGCGGAGGCGGTCGGTGAGGGCGGGGTGGTTCTCGCGGCCCAGGGCGACGGTCGGGCCCTGGCCCATCTTGACCTCTCCGTGCTGCTTGACGTCGATCCCGGGCGTATCGGTGGCGTGGGTGACGTCGACGGCGATGGCGGCGTGGGGCTGGACGTTGGCGATCTGCATCTGGGCGCCGTTGAGCCCGGTCTCCTCCTGCACGGAGCTGCAGGCGTAGATGGCGCACTTGGGCTTGGCGGATTTGGCGAGGCGGAGGGCCTCGATGGCGACCCAGGACCCGGCGCGGTTGTCGAAGGCGCGGGCGACGGCGATGTGGTCGGTGAGCATCTCGAACTGGTCGGTGAACGTGATGGGGTCCCCGACGGCGACGCGCTTCTTGGCGTCCTTGCCGTCGGCGGCCCCGATGTCGATGAACAGCTCGTGCATCTTCGGGACCTTCTGCTCCTTGTCCTTGTCGTGGAGGTGGATGGCCGTCGCCCCGATGACCCCGCGGACGACGCCCTTCTCGGTGTGGATGTCGACCCGCTTGGAGCGGATGAGCCCGGGGTCCACCCCGCCGATCTTCTGGAAGTAGAGGTAGCCCTTGTCGTCGATGTGCTTGATCATCAGCCCGATCTCATCGACGTGCCCGTCGAGCATGATCTTCGGGTCCCCGCCGGGGTTGAGGACCGCCACCGCGTTGCCGTACGCGTCCGTGCGGACTTCGTCGGCGTACTGGCGGGCGTAGTCGCACCAGATCCGCTGGTTCTCGGCCTCATAGCCGCTGGGGGAGGGGGTGCTGAGCAGCTTCTGCAGAAACTCGAAGGATTCCTTACGCATGTTGGGCTCCTGTGTAGTAGGGCGAGCGGTCCCCGCGGCCGGTGCGGCGGGGGCCGGTCCATCATCATAGACCGCTAAAGGTAGCGGCTTGACGGGAAACGCACAAGGGCCGGGGGAATTGCGGATCGCGCCGGACACCCATCGCCCACCGGCCCGCGCGCGGTACACTGGCGGTATGGACGCACCGGACATCCTGACCGCGCGAGTGAAGGGACTGGCCCTGGAGGCGGGCTTTGCGCGGTGCGGTGTCGCCCGGACAGGGCCGATTCCCGACGCGCATGCGGAGAACCTCCGCCGCTTCCTGCGCGAGGGGCTGCAGGCGGACATGGCGTGGATGGCGAAGCACCTGGAGCTGCGCCTCGACCCGTCCACCCTCGTGCCCGGAACCCGCAGCGCCCTGTGCCTCGCCGTTCCCTACGCCCCCGCGTCCGAGCCGCCCACCGCCCCCGACCGGGCGTTCGTCGCCCGCTACGCCCGCGGGCGGGACTACCACAGGGTCCTCAAGCAGCGGGCCCACGCCCTCATGGACCGCATTCGCGAGGTCGTCCCGGAGTTCGCCGGGCGGGCGCTGGTGGACTCGGCTCCGGTGATGGAGCGGACGCTGGCGGCGATGGCGGGGGTGGGGTGGATTGGGCGCAACGGGCTGCTCATCGTGCCCGGGCTGGGGTCGTACGTCGTGCTGTGCGAGATCCTCTCCAACCTGCCGCTCGTGCCCGACGCACCCCTGGAGCCCCAGTGCGGGGCGTGCGACGCCTGCGTGCGGGCGTGTCCGGCGGGGGCGATCGTCGACACCGCCCTCGTCGACGCCCGCCGCTGCCTGAGCTACTGGACGGTCGAGCACGCGGGCGAGGTCCCG
>JAWLCQ010000256.1:0-5765 GCA_041687095.1 Phycisphaerae bacterium
TTCGCCCCAGATGGCGGGCGGGCGGCCGGCGGCGTCGATGACGATCACGTCCCCGCTGCGGGCGACGTCGATGGCCTGCACGGGCTTGGACCAGTCCCCGGGGGCGGTGCGGACGGTGACGGCGGGCCCGCAGGCGAAGGCCCCGTCCCACAGGGGACGCAGGCCCGCCAGCGAGGGCAGGTTATGGTAGCCGGTGGAGACGTTGGCGGTGCGGACGGTCTGGAGGATCTGCCGGACGGTGTCGGCCGTCGAGCGGCGGAAGAGGTCGGACGCCACGCCCTGCCCGGTGTCCAGGGCGCGGCGGATGTCGGCGGTGGCGTGTTGGGGGTCGAGGGCCTTGGTGATGGCACCCCCGACGATGACGACGTCGGCCCCGGCGGCCAGCGCCAGGGCGGCCGTCTCGGAGGTGACGCCCCCGGCGACGGCGAGGGTGAGTTCGCTGGCAGAGCGGATCTCCTTGAGCAGGGCGAAGGGGTCCTGCCCCTGCATCTGGCGATCGATGGAGCAGTGCACGTCGATCCAGGCGACGCCCCAGTCGGCGAGGCGGGCGCTGAAGGCCACGGGGTCGGGGACCTCGATGAGGTCGACGGCGACGCGGCAGTTGTAGTGCCTCCCCGCCTCCACGCACTCGCGGATCGTGTGCTCCGACGCCGTCCCGCAGACGGTGACGACGTTCGCCCCGGCCTTGGCGGCGGCCTCGGTCTCGATCCGCCCGGCGTCCATCGTCTTCATGTCGGCGATGATCGTGCGGTTGGGGAACCGCTCGCGCAGGGCCCGCACGGCGTCGAGCCCCTCGCTCTTGATGAGGGGCGTGCCGGCCTCGATGTAGTCGGCCCCGCCCAGCACGGCCGCCTGGGCGACGGCGAGGGCACGGGGCAGCTCGATGAAATCCAACGCAACCTGAAGCTTTGCAGCAGCCATGGGTACCTCACAGAAAGCCAAAGCGTCCACTATACGCCCACAGCCAACCGAAGTAAACGCGACCCGTCGCCCTGCCAGGGGCATCGCAAAGCCCCGTCTTCCGTGGCACGGGCGTCTCGCCCGTGTGTCGCAGGGGCGTCTCGCCCCCGCTCGGGGCCGCGCGGGCCGCGAAGACGGGGGAACTGTCCGGACCCTCGAAAACGAACTCAACGCAGTCCTGCGGAACGAAGCCAACGTCTCCTTGCGAAACGAAGCCAATGCCACCGTTCGGAACGAACCGCCACCCCCGGCGCGCCCGCGCACGCGTTTTCTGCGGAACGAAGCCAAACTTAGGCAAGACATCCGGTTTTTCCCATTCTCCAACCTACCCATCACTCCCATCGCCGATTCTCCCGCCGCCGCGGCCTCGCCCAGCGTCCCCGCCGACCCGCGCACCGGCATGCGCATGCACCTGCGGACCGCCGACAACTCGGCGCGCACCGGCAGCGACCCTGCGCAAGACGCCCCCATTTCACCACGCCTCCCCGCCCCTCCAAGCAATTTCGCCCAACGATTTCCTACGTCCGCCTCCACCAAGGCTTTACGAAACCGAATCCCCGCTCTGTGAGAGCCCCCCACCCCCCTCGTCACTCCCCGCAGACCAAGGCCGCAGTCATCTGGCGTCCCGACTCCCCCGAAGAGCCAGCTACGGTCTCCCCCCGAACTCCCCAACCCGGGATGTCCAGAAGACCGGTTCCTGCCCTCCTCTCTTCCGCCCCCTCATTCCACCCGTGCTTTGGTCGAGGCAGTGTCCACCAGACGATCTGGACATATATAATGGGATGTATGGAACACCTGCTGAAGGGTTCCAGCCGGCAGTGGGGCAGGCTGTCAGCTTCGCGGGGGCGAAGCTTTGACTGCACGATCACGCGACACGTGTAACGGGGCGACAAGAGCATGCTGGCCCTCCCGGGGAGGGACGGGCCACAAGGGGTATGGGGTACGACCGCGACCGGGAGTCTTCCGGGCTCCAGAGCGATATGCCCCCTGACAAGCGGGTGGAGCTACGCCGTGACCAAGAGAAACAGCAAAGAAGACAAGACGATCCCCGTTGCGCGGGAAGAGGTGCGGGTCGGGAAACGGAAGCGCGAAACGGCCCGGGTTGTTGTCACCAAGACCGTACACGAGCGCAAGGAAGTGGTGGATGAACCACTCGCAAAGGAGACCGTCAGGGTGGAGCGCGTGGCGGTGAATCGGTTCGTGGCACAGCCGGAACCCGTGCGACAGGAAGGGGACGTGACGATCATCCCCCTATACGAGGAACGACTGGTCGTGGAGAAGAAGCTCCTCTTGCGGGAGGAAGTTCGAATCACCCGCGAACGCACCGACATACGGGAGCCCCAGGAGGTTACGTTGCGCACAGAGGACGTTCAGGTTGAACGGCGGCCTCCGGGCGGAAAAGCGACACCGCGTTCGCAGAACACATGAACAGGAAGGAAGCACGAGCATGGACACACGAAGCGACCACACATTGGTAGGCGTCTATGAGACGCAAGCCGAGGCCGACGACGCGCGCCAGGATCTTCTCTCGTCAGGATTCTCCGAATCGCAGATCACTCTCAACCCGCAGGCCACCGGCGCCCGCACCGCCGAGACCGGAGAGGAGAGCTTCTGGGACAAGGTCAAGGACTTCTTCAACCCGGGGGAGCAGGACATCTACGAGGAAGCCTCCCGCCGGGGGCACGCCCTGCTGAGCATCAACGTCGCCGAGGGCGACGTCGACCGCGCGGCGGACATACTCGGCAGGCACAATCCGATCAATGTGGCGGAGAAGGAAGCTCAGTGGCGAAAAGCCGGCTGGGCCGGGGGCCGCCAAACGGAAGAAGCCGGGGAGCAGAAGATCCCCGTGGTCGAAGAACAGATGAAGGTTGGCAAGCGCGCCAAGGAGCGCGGAGGCGTGCGGGTCTTCCGCCGGGTCACTGAGACTCCGGTCCAGGAGGACGTGCGACTCCGCGAAGAACACGTTTACGTTGATCGCGAGAAGGTCGACCGCCCAGCACACGAGGCGGACTTCCGCGAGCAGACCGTCGAGGCCAGCGAAACCCGAGAGGAACCGGTGGTCAGCAAGGAAGCACGCGTCATCGAAGAGGTGACGATCGGCAAGGACGTTCAGGAGCGCACCGAAACCGTGAAGGGAACGGTTCGGCGGGCCGACGTGGAGATCGAGGAACTCGACCAGGATTTCCACCGCGACTTCGAGACGCGCTATGCAGACCGCGGTTACCAGTACGCTCACTCGCGTGAAGCGTACCGGTTTGGGCAGACCCTTGCCTCCCATCCCGACTATCGCGATCGTGGCTGGAAAGAGGTCGAGCCCGAAGCCCGCGACCTCTTCGAGCAGAAGAACCCCGGCCGCTGGCACGAGTTCAAGGACGCCGTCCGCTACGGCTACGAGCGCACGAGGCAGCACAAAGCGGCGTAGCGCCCTTGCATGCCGCCACGCCCGGCTCCAGTTCGGCCATAGCGCTTCGGCGACAGTGCCTCGAAAAAGGGGACAGGCACCTGCGCGGCAAGAAGCATGCCGCTACGGAGTCAGTCCCCTTTTTCGAGGCTCCCTGCGCCTCTCCCGCCTTCGGCTCCCGGCGATATCCGGTGACACCAGATATCCGGTGACACGATATCCGGTGACACCATACTGTTTATCGCATGACGTTATGCCAAAGAGCGGATAGTGTGTGAGCATGGCACGGAAATCAGTAAGGTGTCCCCGAGTTTCAAGGTGTCCTCGAGTTTCCAGATCCCTACTACCCATAAACAGTAAGGTGTCCCCGGATACAAGTGGACACTTGGGATCTGCAGATCTGCGGGCGGGTTGGGGGCCGGAGGCGTACGCCAAAAGGCCAAGCCGTTCCGGGAGCGGGTTGGGGGGCAGAGGCGGTGCCCGGAGGGGGCGGCATACAGGGGGGGGCGGCATACGGGGGGGCGTCCTGACGACCAGGAGCCGCACGGGACCGCTTGCCCGTTTGGCGTTCGCCCCCGGAAGACCCCTCCGCCCCCGGGACGGTACGCAGCCAGGCCGCGCAAGCGGCCGAGCGACTCATCGCGGCGCAGCCTCGGCAAAGCCGGAAGCGGAGACGCTCACGCGCCGGATGCCGTGTCCCGCACGCAGAGGGCTCCGCTGCGCTCCGCCCTCTGCACGCCCTACGGCCCACACGTCCACGGATCCTCGCTGTCGTGCTAAGATCCCAGATCCAATCCGCCATCGATCGGATATCCCAGGCGCGTCACCTTCTCCAGGTCAAGCACCGTCCTGTCCGTTCTGACCGGAACCCGCATCCGAATGCTCTTTGGCACCGCCCCGCCGGGCCAAGCTGGGACCGTAACGAAGAGCCGCTCAGCCCCGTCAGCCAGTTTCCTGAAGCCCACCGACTCCGCCACGTGCCTCTCACCGCTCGCATCGATCAGGCAGCACTCCGACGGGGCACACGGGAAGATCCTGCCATCGGGCATGACGGCCTCGAACTCCACGGAGTAGGCATCGCATCGCCGGGAGCCCCTATCGTCAAGATCAAAGGAACGCGGAACTCCGGCGTGTTCCACGCCCGCCAGGCGCACGAAACGCAGTCGCCGTATCGGACTCCCGTCCCCCCAGGTCGCGTGGCTTCCCTCCGTCAGCGGCAGGACCACTTCCTCCCAGGCAACGCCCACGACCACTTCCACCTGCCCGCGCAGAATCTCTCCGTCCGACAGACCCACCATGCCAAGAATCGCTTCCCCCCCGTGGCCCGCACTGCCGTCTCGGACAAGGGTTCGCTGTTTGTCATCCGTCCGCCAGATCGCTCTGACAACGCGGGGGCCCGGCAGATAGCTCAGAGCGACCATGCCCTTCTGCTGATCCGCCCGCGCCGGGGGGCCTTGGGCACTGGTCTGGCTCCGCGTTACGGTGACCCGGAATCGGCCGTCGGCGACGCCCGCGACGATTCTCGGCCCATCGTCGGCGAGCCGGACTATCGCCTTCGTGTTCTGCGACGACGCACCAAGCCACCCCACCTGGACCCCATGTGCCTCTTCCAGCCGGGCAAGGTCCCCCCAGAACGAATCGCCCTCCAACCGGACCTCCACCGGCCGACCTGGCGGCCGATCGGCCTTCCGTTCGTCCCTCACCTCAATGGGCACATCGTAGGCCGTCCCAAGCGCCACGACGGCGTCTGCGATGTCCCGCGCCGCGATCCGCTTGGTTCCGCGAGCAGGCACACTTGCCCCCCCAGTCTCGCGGCCTGCTGCACGGCTGTCCTCGCCAGATCCAGGGGCTCCTTCCGCGCATCCCAGGCACAACCCGCACAGCACCACCAGCGTAACAAGGCCGTCGATGCGCCGACGCGGCCCCTCCGTGCCCCGCGAATGATCCCACAGTCTGCAGTGCCCACGATCCATATCATGCCTCTCTTCGCCCAACGGACATCGGAATGCCCCGGTTCTCTGGTCCAGTCGTTATGAGAGACCCATCCCGTCGTCGTCTTTCCCGCTGCCAGACGGCGGAGCGACTCATCGCGGCGTAGCCTTTGCGAAGCCGGAAGCGGAGGCGCTCACGCGCCGGATGCCGCGTCCCGCGCGCAGAGGGCTCCGCTGCGCTCCGCCCTCTGCACGCCCTACGGCCCACACGCCCTGCAGTCCGGGCTCCAATGCCAGACGCCCCAGCCTTCGACCGGCTTCCGGCGGCAATTGCTACGATGCCACCGGATTTCCTGGCCTCGTTGTTCTACACCTCTCCGCGCCGCATCCCGCGCCCTCGATCCGGGGCCTCCCGATCGTATCCCGCCCCCGTCCGGCTTGTCCGGGCGGAGCGAAGGCTTGTAAGCTACCCC
>JAWLCQ010000257.1:0-5713 GCA_041687095.1 Phycisphaerae bacterium
TCAGCACCTCCATCAGCCGCTCGTTGAGGCGTTTATCCTGAAGGTCCAGCCCCTGCATCTCTTCCTCGACCCATGCTGCTGCCATGGCCTTACCCCTTGCACTCCACACGGCCGCGACGCCCGTACGCTCGGACGATGATGCCGCTCCCCTGCAAGAACGAGCAGTCACGGCAGAACGGTCCAAAGATGTGTAGAACAACGAGGTCAGGAGACCCCCGACGCCTCCAAGGGGAGGCCTGTTTGTGAATCCCCTGATTCCCGCGATTCCCAACTCCCGGTTCCTGATTCCCGGTTCCTGGCTCCGGGTTCCCGGTGCCTGGTTCCTGGTTCCTGGTTCCTGGTTCCTGGCTGCCGGTCCCCGGTTCCTGGTGCCTCCCCCCTAGTCCCTAGTGCCTATTCCCTAGTGCCTCGTTCCCAGTGCCTTCCCCCCCCGCCGTTTCTCCAGGTCCAGCATCCGCTGCTTGAGGGCCACGCCGCCGGGGGCGCTGAACCCCCCCGCCGAGCCGTCGGAGTACGTGATGCGGTGGCAGGGGACGACCAGCGGGATCGTGTTCTTGCCCAGGGCGGCGGCGGAGGGGCGGGCGGCGTCCTCGCGGCCGATGCGCTTGGCGAGCCACCCGTAGCTGCACGTTTCCCCGTAGCGGATCTTGCGGGCCTCGAGCAGCACCTGCCCGGGGAAGCCCCGCGGCAGGTCGCACTCGATGTCGTCGAACTCGACCACCTCGCCCCCGAAGTAGGCGACGGTGCGGTCGATGAGGTCGGTGAAGGCCGCTCGGTCCTCGGTGGCGCCCTTGTGCTCCCAGGCGAGGAGCTGGCGGAGTTCGTCGAGCTGGTAGTGCGGGAGGACCAGGCGCTTGAGCCCCTTGGGACCGTGGAGGGCCCCGACGGGCCCCCAGGGCGTGGGCCAGACGGCGTAGCGGAGATCGGCGTTCTTCGTGGCCATGCGGGCTATGGTAGCATACTACACCCGCAAACTCGATGGCGCCATCGTGCGGAGGCTCATCCGCTGCAGTTCGGTGACCTTCCCGCCGATGATGCGGAGGATCTGGCGGCCGTCGTGGGTCTGTTCGAGGCCCACGAACTGCAGGCCCACCACGATCTCGCCGTTGTCGTGGGCGACGTGGCGGATCTCGGCGTCGGCGAAGACGGAGGGTTGCCCGGGCCCGAACCCGATCCGCACGCCCGCGAGGTACCCCGTCTCGAGGCGGTCCCCGGGATCGTCGGCGGTGCGGAACTGGAACCCCCCGGCGGAGAGGTTCGTGACGCGCCCCACGAAGACGGGGTGGTCGGGGGTCATCTGCTGAGGCTCGGACTGCATCCCGCCCAGCCACATCGACGCGCGGATGACGCAGCCCTCGGGGACGTCGGCGCGGTAGTAGGCGCGGCGTTGGAGGCGCTGCATCTGGGAGGGCCAGCACAAGCCCACCACGGGCAGCTTCTGCCCGTCGTCGAGTTCGAACGCGTCGGGGCCAGCGACCGTGGAGACGAAGACGTACTTGTGGTGCTTGAGCTTGACCGTCACCCCGACCTTCTCCGCGGGCCCCAGCTCCCAGGGGTGGCCCTCGGCGTTGGTGGGGATCTGGATGTAGATGCGCTGGGGGTCGATGTCGAGGAGGCGGCTTTGGAGGTTGATCCATCGCTCGTCATGGCGAACGGTGACGGTAACGGGCAGATGCCGATTCGCGGCGTCGCGAATGGTTTCCTTGACCTGATGGATGTCGAGTTCCTGAAGACCCGCCATAGCGTTTGACCTCACTCCGCTTCGGGCCCCTCGGACGGGCCCTCGCCTCATCTTTACCTTCGGCGCATTCCTCGCTGCACTTGAGCGTCTGGGGGGACCTTAGGATCCAGTGGAGGGAAAAGCGAAACGCAACGCGGGCTGCGCCCGCTCCCAATTTCGATGTTCGTAACCGTTCACGGGACCGGTCAAACAGGGTGCCACCCTCAAGCCGCATGCTGTTTGCGGCTTGGGGGTGTTGAGCCTGTCAGACCGAAGCACCCCCAAGCGGCAAACAGCGCCGCGTGAGGGTGGCACCCCGTGAACGGTTACCGATGTTCGACTTTCGGTTTTCGATTGGGCTGTCGCCCTTACCACGGCCCCAATCGAAGTGAGCGCTGTTTGACGACCGGGGAACATCCTCGAAAAAGCGAGGATCTTGCGCGTTTGCAGTGCAGGGGCGGCCCGCCCGGTTTCCCGGGAGCCGAGGGGCGGGACTCGGTCGCAGGCATCGAGGGCGAACGGGTCTCGGTTCCGAGACGGAGGGGGGGGAAACGTGGCGTCGGGGCGGATCGGCGATCCCGGTCCGCGAACGGCAATGCCTACAAGGGTGCGGGCGTGTCCGAGGGGGGCCGGGGGGCCAGATCCTCCGTGCCGGTCTCGGCGGATTCCTCGCGGGCGAGCTGGGCCTGCATCTCCTCCGGGCGGGGGATGCGCGGGCCGGTGACGACCACGAGGATGCCCGGGAGGCCCCACAGCAGCGGGATGATTCGCGCCAGCAGCGCCAGCGCCAGCACCTGCGGGGCCGCGGCCATCGCCCCGTAGAAGGCCTGGTACGCCCCCTCGACCAGCCCCACGCCCCCGGGGGTGATTGGAACCGCCCCGATGATGTAGATCAGCGGCACGTAGACGAAGTGCGAGTACCACGGCACGCGGTGCATCCCCAGGGCCACGCCCAGAAGGGCAATGGCCCCGATGAACAGCACGTGGGCCACTACCGTGATCGCCAGGGCGATCCCTAGCCCTCCCACGTTCGCCCGGTACTGCCGCACCGCCACGCCCACGGCGGCGAGGTGCTCGGCGAAGGGGAGGCGACGGTAGAGCTTGTGCAGGTGCAGCGCCCGCCGCACCCTCCCGCTTGCCACCACCGTCCCCGCCACGGCGATTCCCGCCAGAATGGCGCCCACGGCGAGGGCGGGGACCCGGACCTCCTCCACGCTCGCCAGCCCCCCCCCCACCACGATCGCCAGCATCACCGCCGCCAGCAGCGTCATCTCCGTCAGCCCCAGAACGCGGTCCACGAACAGCGTCGTCAGCACGGCCGCCACTTTCGGCGTGTGCCGCGTCACGTAGTACGCCTTCACCAGGTCGCCCCCCACCACCCCGGGGACGACGGCGTTGAAGAACTGGCCCAGGAAGGTCAGGCGGACGGACTCCCAGGGGCCGATGTGGATGTCCTGCAGGCGAAGGAGGTACCAGAGGCGAACGGCGATGGCGAAGAGCGACAGCACGAACGCCACCGCCGCCACGCCCAGCAACAGCCGGTCGATCTGCCCCAGCGTCGCCAGCAGCCCCGGGCGGACGACGTCGGCGGGCGCGTCGCCGATGGGCGCGAAATCGCCCACGCTCCGCACCTGCTCCGTCCGCCACCAGAGTATGCCCTCGGCCACCTGCAACTGCCCCTGGGGGAGTTCGGCGAGGACGGCGAAGGTCCGCCCGGTGGAGGCCTCCTGCACGTAGCTCCGCCAGTGCACCCGCCCGAACAGCCACCCCAGCAGCACCGCCGCCAGCAGGAGCTTGACGCTGAGGATCAGGATTTTGCGTGTCTCTTTTCGCATCGTCGCACCCAAGGCAGGCCCGAATTGTACGGTGCCGTCGGAGGATGAACAAGGAGGCCTTGATGAACGGAGTGGCTGGAACAGGCGGCGGGAGAAGGTTTTCGGTTCCTGCGAGCCGGGGGAATTGGTACACTGGCACCGATACAGCCGGACTCGTCACACTCATACATAACTCTTACCGGCCACAAACAATGGGATGTATGCAGACGCTGAAGGTGCCCGGGCACCAGGTGGTTCAATTCCTGGGCAGCGGTGCGCGCAGCACCATCTGGCAGGTGCGTAACCGCCAGACCGGGCAGATGTTAGCGGTGAAGCGCGTGCAGCGCCGCTCTGCCGAGGATGCGCGGTTCGTTGAGCAGGCGATCAACGAGTACGAGGTCGCCTGCGCCCTGGACCACCCGGCGATCCGGCGGATCCACCGCCTTCGCCGCGTCTCCTGGCTGTTCATGCTGCGGGAGGTCCAGATCTTCATGGAACTCTGCGAGGGCAAGAGCGTTCAGGAGGCCCGCCCGACGGCCGTCGAGCAGACGGTCGCCATCTTCGCCCAGGTCGCCGACGCCCTCGCCCACATGAACGCCCGGGGCTTCGTCCATGCGGACATGAAGCCCAACAACATCCTGGTGGGCCCGGACGGGACGGTGAAGGTCATCGATCTGGGCCAGAGCTGCCCCATCGGGACCATGAAGCAGCGGATCCAGGGCACGCCCGACTTCATCGCCCCCGAGCAGGTCCAACGCCAGCCCCTCGACGGGCGGACCGACGTCTTCAACTTCGGGGCCGCCCTCTACTGGACCCTCACCGGCCAGCCCATCCCCACGCTGCTTCCCAAGAGCAACGGCAGCATCCTCAAGGCCGACATGACCGTCGTCCCCCCCGAGCAGATCAACGGGCAGGTGTCGGCCGCCCTGAGCAAGCTGGTGCTGGACTGCGTGGAGCCCGTTCCCGCTCGCCGCCCCCCGTCCATGAGCGCCGTCGGGGCGCGGCTGAACCTCATCCACAAGGCCATCGCCCGTTCCGCCCCCCCGCCGCCCCCCGCGGCCGAGCCCGAGCCCGAGGACGTCCCGGACATCACCCGCCAACTGGAAGCCGAACTCGAACTGCAGGAACTCCAACACCCCTCGCAGGACTCGCAGACCCCCCCGCCGGAGACCCCCTGATGCCCAACGCCGCCGCGGAGATCTTCCGCACCGCCGCCGCCGCCAACCGTGACGACCCCCGCCGCCACGGCAACCTCGTCCACCTCGAGCCCGGGGTCGAGGTCGTCGTCGCGGGGGACATCCACGGCAACCGCACGACGCTCAACAAGCTCATCGCCTCCGCGGACCTGGAGCGCCACGAGAACCGCCGCCTCATCCTCCAGGAGATCGTCCACGGGCCCCTCGACCCGCGGACCCAGCAGGACCGCTCCATCGAACCCCTCCTCCGCGCCGCCCGCCTCAAGGCCGCCCACCCCGCCCAGGTCCTCTTCCTCCTGGGCAACCACGACATCGCCCAGGTCAGCGGCGGGGAGATCACCAAGGAGGGCCGCCGGACCTGCGTGGACTTCGTCGAGGGCGTCAAGTACGCCTACCGCGACGACGCCCAGGAGGTCCTCGACGCCGTCTACGACTTCCTCCTCTCCCTCCCCCTCGCCATCCGCTGCCCCGGGGGCACGTTCCTCGCCCACTCGCTCCCCTCGCCCAAGCGCATGGACAAGGCGGGCGTCGAGATCCTCGCCCGCCCCTACACCGCCGACGACCTCCGCCGCGGAGAGCCCGTCTACGAGTGGACCTGGGGCCGCGGCCAGACCCCCGAGCAGATCGACGCCCTCGCCGCCCAGCTCCACGCCACCTTCTTCGTCCTCGGCCACCGCCACGTACCCAACGGGTGGGAACTCGTCGGCGGGCGGGCCCTCACCCTCGCCAGCGACCACGAGCACGGCATGATCGTGATCTTCGGGAGCGACGAGGCCCTGACGAACGACCGGGTGATGGAACTCGTCCGCCCGGTGGCGGGCCTCTGAGAGCGGGCATGGGAAGCGGGGCATGGGCGTCTGGCCCACGCCCCCCCCCCCGAAAGACCTCCGAAACAACTTTCGTAACCGTTCACGCCTGCCCATGCGACGACAGGAGTCTGAAGAAACAGCGGGAGAGAAGGGGATTACGCAGATTTCAGGATT
>JAWLCQ010000258.1:0-5674 GCA_041687095.1 Phycisphaerae bacterium
GACCGACTCGAACAGGCCGTCGCCGCCGTCATCGCCGAAGGCAAGAACGTCACCTACGACATGAAGGCCGACCGCAACGACCCCACGGCCGTCGGGACCTCCCAGATGGCCGACGCCATCATCGCCAAGCTCGGCGGGTGATCGTTAACGGGTCCGCCCGCTTCGAGACAACCCGCAGACGCCAAAGGACAAGCCGCGCCCGGGCTTCACTGGAATGCCCGGGCGCGGCTTGCCATTTGGCGTCTGCTGTCTGCTTCCCCTGTCCCGAACCGCCGGGATCCCCATACCCTCGCACTCTTCCCATAGGCACCGGTGTCTGCACATCCTGCAAAGCAGGCAGGGATGCAGGGGATACAGGGGATGGGAGTTCACTCGCTCCGATCCCCTGTATCCCCTGCATCCCCGCTTTCTTCGAAAGGAGGGCGAGTCGCGGGAGACCGCTGCACGGTTTCCTGCATGAGGCCCCTTCCAAAGTCCGCACAGAACGGTAGACTCTGCGCACGCCCCTTTACGCAGGAGACCCCCATGACCGACGCCACCTCCGCCCCCGCCGTCCAGTCCCGCATCCGCGCCCATCGCACCGCCGACGTCACCCTCACCGTCAAGAACCCCGACGGGACGCCGCTGGCCAACGCCCCCGTCCGCGTCCGCCAGACCGACAACGCCTTCCTGTTCGGGTGCAACGTCTTTCGCCTGAACCACTGCGAGACCCCCGAGCAGAACGCCGCCTACCAACGCCAGTTCGCGTCGCTCCTGAACTTCGCCACCCTGCCGTTCTACTGGAATCGTTACGAGCCCGCCCCCGGGCAACTGGACGAGGCCCGCGTGCGCCGCACCGCCCGCTGGTGCCGCGCCCGCGGGATCGTCGTCAAGGGCCACCCGCTGTTCTGGCACCAGGCGGGGGCGCCCCCGTGGCTGTGGGACAAGCCCCTCGCCGAGGTCGAGGAGATCCAACTCGCCCGCATCCATCGCGAGATGACCGCCTATTGCGGGCTCGTCGACGTCTGGGACGTCGTCAACGAGGCGATCATCCTCCCCCACGAGAAGTGGGGCGAGAACCCGCTCTCCCGCTGGTGCCGCCAGGCCGGGGCCGTCGAGGTCATCCGCCGCTGCTTCGCCGCCGCCCGCGCCGCCAACCCCGCTGCCACGCTGATCCTCAACGACTTCGACGTCTCCCCCGCCTACGAACACCTCATCGCCGACTGCCTCGACGCGGGCGTGCCCATCGACGCCATCGGCATCCAGTCGCACATGCACGGGGGGTACTGGACCGCCGAGAAGGCCTGGGAGGTCTGCGAGCGCTTCGCCCGCTTCCAGCTCCCGCTGCACTTCACCGAGCTCACGATCCTCTCCGGCCGCCGCAAGACCGGGGGCGACTGGAAGACCAGGCGCCCCAACTGGAAGTCCACCGCGAGCGGGGAGAAGCTGCAGGCGAAGCAGGCGGCGGAGCTGTACCGCCTGCTCGTCTCGCACCCCAGCGTGCGGGCGATCACCTGGTGGGACTTCAGCGACCAGGGCGCGTGGATGGGCGCCCCGTCGGGCCTCGTGCGGGCCGACATGACCCCCAAGCCCGCCTACGACGCCCTCCACCAGCTCATCCACACCGAGTGGCAGACGGGGCCCCTCAAGCTCACCACTGACCCCCGCGGGCGCGTGCGGTTCGAGGGCTCTGTTGGGGAGTACGAGGTGAAGGCCCCGCAGGGCCGCGCCCGCTTCGCCGTCAAGGAACCGGCGGCGGTGAAGGTGGCGGCGAGGATGGAGTAGGGGGAAAGATTACCAGACTCGCGGGATCCCGAGCGAGTCCCGGACCCGTCGCAGCAGGGCCATCGCAGAGTCGTGGCACGGGCATCTTGCCCGTGTGTCGCAGGGGCGTCTCGCCCCTGCCCGGGGGGCAGGTGGGGCCTCATGGCCCTGAAAACCCTCTCCAATCCCTGTGGCCCCGCGGACAAAGGCCACGGGCAAGATGCCCGTGGGACACACATGGGCGAGACGCCCATGCCACGGAAAACGGACGTTGCGAGTCCCGGACCCGTCGCAGTCCCGGACCGTCCCACGGGGCTGAACTGCGCCCCGTGGGCATTTGCCTGGAGGAGGGAACCCTGTGGGTCCGCTACCGGGATGGTTCTCCCGGTGCGGGATCGAACGTGGGGCGAGGGGGGAGAGGGAAGGTGAAGACGCTCCCCGCCTTGCCCGCCTGGAACGCGTCGGGGAACGCCTCCTCCAAGCGGATGGCGGCTGCGTGCCCCGTGCAGTGCAGGGGGACCAGCAGGCGGAGGTCCAGCGCGCGGAGTTCCGCGATCGTCGCCTCGATGCGCTCCTCGCTCGCCGCGTGCAGGTGCATCCCCCCGATCACCGCGTGGATCGGGCGGCCGTCGGCGAGGCGGCGGACGTGGCGGAGCGTGTTGACCACCCCCGCGTGCGCGCAGCCCAGCAGGACCACGAGCCCGTAGGCACTGTCGAACCACGCCGCCTGGTCGTCGTCCAGCGCGTCGGGGTGTTGCCCCTCGGAATCGGTGAAGAACGGGCCCCCGGTGTCCTCGAAGTCCGTCTCATGCGGGATGGGCCCGGTGACGTGCAGCGGGCCCCGCACGCGGGTGGGGGCGTGGGTGGGCACGAGGTGGCCGCGGCGGTCGAGCGCGTCGCGGCCGGCGGTGGGGATCCCGATCTCGCGGGGCCCCGCCTCGGCGGCGATGGAGAACCGCACGTCGAGGATGCCCCGATGCGCGAAGACCGGCAGGGCGGGGGCGGCGCCCGCGAGCACCGTCGGCAGGCCCCCGGTGTGGTCGTAGTGGCCGTGGCTGAGGATCACCGCGTCCGCCCGATCGAGCGGCACGCCCAGGGCCTCCGCGTTGGGCCCCAGCGCCGTCCCCTGTCCCGTGTCGAACAGCACCCGCGACCCGCCCGCCTCGATCCACAACGCCAGCCCGTGCTCGACCACGAGCGGCGGATCCGCGGGGGCGTTGTCCACGAGAATTGTCACCGTTGCGGTCTCTGTCATCATGGGTCTCGTTCACGCGCCCTGCACGCGGGGGGCCAGGAACTCCCACAGCCGTCGCACGTCCTCGGCCGCTCCGTCGCACCGGTGCTCCACGAGCGTGAGGCGGCGGCCCTGGGCGTCGAGCACGGCGTCATCGTAGCGCACGCGCGGGCCCACGTCGAGCCCGTGCTCGCGGGCGTAGCGGTCGAAGCCGTGCAGGCAAGAATAAACGCCGCGCCGGGGCGGAGCTGCCCCGCCACCGCCCCGGTCAATCGCGGCGATACAATCGTACGTGTCCCGTTACTCGCCGCCGTCCGCCAGTTCGTCGATCCGCCGACGAAGGCCGGGCAGCGCGGATTCCAGCGTCTCCGCCTGCCGCTGGAGCGTCTCTCGCTCTGTGTCTTGTGGCGGGGAGGTCCGGCGCCCCGCGGGGGCAGCTAGGGCGGGCCGCAGCGGCCGCGACCGTGGCGGCCCCGGCCGTGATGGCCGCCCCAGGAACCGCCGCCTCCCCCCGGGGCGTCGTCGGGCATGCGGCGGAGGTCGGGGCTTGCGCACTGGGGGCAGGCGTCGGGGCGGGGCACGCCGAAGGGCACGCTCCAGGTGGCCCCGCAGGCGAAGCACCCGAAGGTGCGGGCGTCGGCGAAGCGGATCGCCCCCCCGACGATCCGCAGTGCTTTTCCGTGGACGAGGGCGTCGGCGACCTTGTGGCGGGCGGCGGTGACGATGCGCTGGAACGTCTGGCGGGAGACGCCCATGCGCTCGGCGGCCTGCTCCTGGTAGAGGCCCTCGGCGTCGGCGAGGCGGAGGGCCTCGAACTCATCGACGGTGAGGAGGGATTCTTCGAGCGTGGACGCGGGGATCCCGGCGGGCTTGAACAGCCCGCAGCGGGGCGGGGCGGCGATGCGTCGATGCTGTGGCGGTCGCGACACGGGTCGAACTCCTCGCGAGCATTATAGGCATATGCCCGAAATATCGTCAAGGGGAAATCCCGGGAGAGCGGCAATTCCGGCACTTCCCGGCGGGCTCGCGGAGGCCGAGCGATGGAGTCCCGGAGCAACCACGTCCAACCGACACTGCATGAGAATTGCCTGGAGTGCGTATCCATCGCATGCGACGCCTCAAACGCGTGCGTTGGGGGTCTCCTGACCCCCAACGTCCCGGAAGACCAACGAGCGCTTCCGCGACAGCGTTATGGCGGCGCTTCGGTCGCGGCGGGGACCGCCGCGAAGGGGCGCTCCAATGGCGCTGACGCGGAGGCGTTCCTCGCCCCTCCGGGACGCCGGGGGTCAGGAGACCCCCGGCGCAGGAGGCGCAGGCGCATTGGGCGGGTCAGGGGCCCCGCCGCGCACGCGCGGGAGGGGCATCCGCCCCGCTCATGCCGGCCGCGCCGCGCACGCGCGGGGGGCGTCCGGGCGGTCCTGGACGGCCGTCCTCAGCCTTCCCGCGTTTCGCGGGCGACTTCGAGCAAGGCGAGGAGGTTCTCGGCGGGGACGTCGCTCTGGATGGACTGGGCGGGGGAGAGGATGTACCCCCCGCCGTCACTCATCAGGTCGCGGACGGCGCGGGCCTCGGTGCGCACCGCGTCGGGCGTGCCGTACGGCAGGGTCTGCTGCGTGCTGATCCCGCCCCAGAACGACAGCTTGTGCCCGTAGCGATCCTTGAGCATGCGGAGGTCCATGGCCTCGGGCTGGATGGGGTTCAGCACGTCCAGGCCCATCTCCACCAGCGAGGGGATGACCTTCTCGATGTTCCCGCACGAGTGCACCCACACGTCCTTGCCGTACGCGTGCACCAGGTCGTACTCCCGCTGCTCGCCCGGGCGGATCATGTCCTCCCACACCGCGGGGCTCATCAGCAGGTCCAGCTGCGAACCCCAGTCGCTGCCCAGGAGCACCCCGTCGATCTCGGGCAAAAGCAGGAAGTTCTCGAGCATGACCAGGTTCTTCTCGATGATCGTGTGCAGCAGCCGGCGGGTGAAGGCGGGCTCCCCGGCCATGTCGGCGAGGAAGTTCTCGATCCCGCGGGAGAAGTAGGCCTTCTCGAAGTGCGACCCGTAGATCGTCACCAGGAGGTACTTGCCGGTGGTGTCGGCGAGGCGTTTGACGGTGTCGATGAAGCCCTCGTAGCTGCCCGTCCCGATGCAGTGGGGGCGGGAGGTGGGGGCGTCAAACCCGCCCCAGTCGCTCTCCAAGCCCTGCCACCGCCACCACGGGGGGCTGATCGTCCGCACGTCGTTGTCGAGGAACGTCTCGCAATCCGTTCCGCCCGCGAGCGGCTGGAGCTGCTCCCACGCATCGCCCGTGATCTGGATGCAGTAGGGCACGCGCTTGGTCTTCTCGTGCCGGATGGCCGCCTTCACGCACTCGCGACTGGTCATGGTGCTGGCTCCGTGAGGGAAGCGCCCGCCGACCCACGCAGGCGACGGGGGCTCCGGGGCGGGATTATGCCAGCCCCCGCCATCCACCGCAACCGCTGATCCGGGGCCCCGCCCTGTGGGGGGCGTCCTTCGGCAAGGCCGAATCGAGCGGGGATGAACACAGATGAACGCAGATACGGAGAGGGCAGGGATGCAAGGGATGCACGGGATCGGAGGGTAAAGGGTAGGGGAGCGGAAACGGGGACAGGCACCTGCGCGGGAAACGGCATCCCGCTCCGGAGCCAGTCCCCTTTTCCGAGGCCCCTTGCGTGAAGGCCCCT
>JAWLCQ010000259.1:0-5635 GCA_041687095.1 Phycisphaerae bacterium
TACGCTCCGTTGGCGAGGTCGGGCTGGAAAAGGGGACAGGCACCTCCGGGGCGAACAGCATGCCCCTGCGGAGCCAGTCCCCTTTTCCTCTGTGTGCCGCGCAGGTGCCAGTTCCCTTTTCGTTTGTCTGCCGCGCAGGTGCCTGTCCCCTTTTTCGAGACTTCGCTGGCAGACCCTTGGTTCGCTATGGACCGTCCCTTTACGCTTCTTTGGCGAGGTCGGGCTGGAAAAGGGGACAGGCACCTCCGGGGCGAACAGCATGCCCCTGCGGAGCCAGTCCCCTTTTCCTCTGTTCGCCGCGCAGGTGGAAGTCTCCTTTTCGTTTGTCTGCAGCGCAGGAGCCTGTCCCCTTTTCAGCCCGTCCCCTTCTTCATGCAGCGGCGTGCGGTGGTGCGGAGACGACTGTCCAGGCACCCGGGCTTCCGGGCTGTTCCCCGGGGCTCCCGGGTGGTATGAATGAGGCATGAACGAGAGCGCCAGGGACAATCTGAACGTGCGGCCGTTTGCCGACCGCGTTGGGGAGGCGGTGGCGGGCGGGGGGTTCGCCATGGACGGGTACTGGGTCTGGTGCGGGAGCGTGGGGCGGGGGGAGGATGGACGCTACCACATGTTCGCCGCCCGGTGGCCCAAGGTTTACCCGTTCTTCCAGGGCTACACCGCCGCGTCGGAGATCGTCCGCGCATCGGCCGACTCGCCCCAGGGACCCTTCCGCTTCGAGGAGGTCGTCTTCGCTCCGCGGGACAAGGCGTACTGGGACGGCCGCATGACGCACAACCCCTACCTGCTCAAGACCCGCGAGGGGTGGGCGCTGTTCTACTGCGGGGTCACGTACGAGCCGGACACGACCCCGGAGCAGATGTGGGCGCTCAACCGCCAGCCCGGGCACAACGGGAGCATGCCGGCGTGGATGGACCGGATGCGGAGCGGGGTCGCCTTTGCCGACTCGCTGACCGGCCCGTGGCGCCGCCCCGACGCGCCGCTGAGCCTCTCCCTCGACCCCGAGCAGCCCGAGGCGCGGGCGGTCAACGTCAGTGCGGCCCAGACGCCCGACGGACGCTGTATGTTGATCTACCGACTGAGCGGGAAGGGCCTCGTGGCCGTGACGGCCGACCACCCCGCCGGGCCGTACCACGCCCGCGACATGCACCTCCTCTACGACTACGCCCGCCAGCCCTACATCGAGGACCCGTGCGTCTTCTGGCTGGACGACCACTACGAGATGCTGGCGAAGGACGCGTCGGGCTACTGGACGGGCGAACCGTTCGCGATCGGTCACTTCCTCTCGCGCGATGGCCGCACGTGGGCCCCCGCCCCGCACCCGAAGGCCTGCTCCCGCCGCGTGCTGTGGGACGACGGGCAGGTCCGCGAGCAGGGCAACCTCGAACGCCCGTACGTGCTGCTCCAGGACGGGCAGCCCGCCTTCCTCTACGCCGCCACGTCCAACGGGGTCCACAGCGAAGCCCACCCCGCGCACTACACTGCCCAGGATACCTGGTGCCTGGCGATCCGGCTGCGGCCGTCCCAGGAGGACTGATGCGCGTTCCAGTGAATCCTCGCGCGGGCGCCGTGGTTTGCGGAGCGAAGCGGCTTGCCGCGGCGTAGCCTTGGCGGAGACGGGAGCAACCACGTCAAACCAACGGTGCGCACGAATCGCCTGGAATGCGTATTGAGCCGCGGGTGGGATGAAAAAAACACGCCGGGGCGCCCGAGGGGATCGGACGGCCCGGCGAGAAGGCGTCGGGGGCGGAGAGGCTACCTGCGGCGGCGGGCCAGCAGGGCCAACCCGCCCATGGCGATGATGGCCAGGGAGGCCGGCTCGGGGACGGGGTTCACGATGCCCGAGACCCATCCGCCGGTAATGTGGGCGTTGGCGTTGGCGTTGCCCGCGTACCCGGCGTGGAGGCGGATCTCCAACTGCTCGCCCGCGGCGAGCGTGAGTCCGAGGCCGCTGCCCGCAACGCCGGCAAGCTGCGTGGGGGCGCTGTTGGTGATGCCCGACAGGGCGACGTTCGTGGCGCTGCCGGTGACGACCGTGGGACCGCCCGAACCCGCGACGTAGGAGATCACGAAGTCGGTCGGCGCCAACCCGCCGTTCCGCCAGACCTGGAAGCCCAGTTCCTCCACGACCATCGGCTGCGCGGAGCGGAGGATGACGCTCAGGTAGTCATCGTTCGGGGCCGCGGGGGCCGCCTGCACGGTCCACCCCATAAGGTTGATGTCGTTGCTCCGCCAGGCCATATCGTACCCGCTGGGGTAGCTGCTCGTGTACCCCAGGCTGTACAGCCCGTAGTCCTGTCCGCCCTGCTGGACGAGAGCGACGGCGGGATTCTGGGCGAGTGTGTTTCCCGCCGCGTCCGTTCCGGTGGTCGTCAGCGTCCCCGCGTTGTTCCCGCTGGGGGCCCAACGGAGGAGGATGGACGCGTCGGCCGAGTCGGCCCAGCCGGCGACCGCAACGGCCGCCGCCAGCGCAAACAACAAAGTGGTTACCCCTCGATTCATCAGCAACTCCTTCCTTTCCAAGAGACCTCGACTGAGCGATTGCTCATCAGATACTGTACCGCAGCTTCGGGAATCCGCGGGCCGCGAAGTGGGCAAAAAGGCGGGCTTTCCGGGCGTTTTGCCCGTGGCTTTGCGCAAAGCGCCCCCGGGAGGGGCTCCGCGGCCGCCTGGGCACACCGGGAGCAGGCCCGCACTGGGAGCGGACGGTGCGGGCAGGCGAAAGGAAGAGGACGGGCAGGGGGGCGATGGGTCCATCGGGAGGCCCCTGCGCCCGGGGGAACGGGGGTCCTGCTTGTAGTTGGCCATCTGGGCCGTGTCTGGAAGGCCCCTGCGCCCGGGGGAACGGGACGGCGGCTTACTCCAGCGGCAGCCAGTCGAGGACGCGCTGGATCTGGCGGTCCCAGTGGACCCACTGGTGGTCGCCCGGGCCCTCCTCGTACGTCATCTCCAGACCGATGCGCCGGGCGTGGTCGCGGAAGGCGAGGTTGTGCCGGTGGAGGTAGTCCTCCGTTCCGCACCAGGCGTACAGGGCGGGGCGCGGACTCGCGGAGCCCGCCAGTTCCCTCGCCAGCGCCGGCAGATCGTCCTGCGGCGGCACGTCGTCGCCCTCTCCGAACACCAGCCGCCAGTCCTCGCTCAGGCCCCGCTCCTTCAGCTCCCGCCCGTCGCGGATGAGGGCGCCGGAGAGGCTGGCGGCCGCGGCGAAACGGTGCGGCTGGCGGAGGGCGAGCTTGAACGCCCCGTACCCGCCCATGGACAGCCCGGCGGCGAAGGTGTCCTCGCGGCGGGTGGAGAGGGGGAACATGCGGGCGGCGAGGGCGGGGAGTTCCTCGCTGAGGTACGTCCAGTAGCGGTAGCCGTTGGCCATGTCGGCGTAGAAGCTGCGGTGGCAGTTGGGCATGAGGACGGCGAGGTTGCGCCCGGTGAGGTAGCGTTCGATGGACGTGTACCGGTGCCACGCGGTGTGGTCGTCGGAGAGCCCATGCAGCAGCCACAGGCAGCGGTGGGGCGGGGGGCAGGAGTCCGGGGCGCCGGGGGCCGGTGCGGAGGGCAGCAGGACGTTCATCGACGACGACATGCCCAGCACGTGGGACCGGAAGCTGACCTGGAGCAGCGCCATGGCCTTTACCTCGTTCAGGGGTTCGCGGGTTTGCGGGTTCAATCGCTGGCGGGTGCACGGGTTCACGCGCTGGCGGGTTCATGGGCCGGGGACGATCGATCGTCCTCCCACGGAGGCCGCCCGGTCATCCGTCGTTTCGCTTGCGCGTCCTGCGCGCCTTGCCCTTGCCGCGCAGCGCGGGGCGGGGTCCGGACGCCTCGGACTGCTCGGCAATGT
Organism: Phycisphaerae bacterium; assembly: GCA_041687095.1. Classification (GTDB taxonomy): domain Bacteria; phylum Planctomycetota; class Phycisphaerae; order SM23-33; family SM23-33; genus JAWLCQ01. The sequence continues at coordinate 3,836 of JAWLCQ010000259.1, forward strand.
ACCGCACCGCCGCCCGCGCGAGCAACCCGCTTCGGGTCTGCCCGTGGGCGCTGGCTCAGAACATGAGGCGGAGGTCACGCCCAAACTTGATTCCCACCGCCTCGCAAGCTTGTGCGAGAATCTTCTTTATGGTGTTCTCGCTTTCGTTCAGTCCAACGAACAACCCCGAAGGGAGTTCCCGGACCATAGAGTGATCCTGGTGGAGGTGAGGCTTGCCAGGATACAGGTCTGCTCGTTTCTTTGCCACGTATGGTCGCGTGTGCCCTCCCTTGATTCTCAGCAACTTTCCAGGATGTTGTTCATCAAGTCTCGCCAGGACCGTCACCAACACGTCTCTCGCGGTTCTCCCGGACCCGTCCTGGCCAAAGAGGACGAATCCCTTCTTTCCCTCTTCGGCAGCTTCCGCCTTTTGAGGTGCCTCCCTGTCCTGTCGTTGGCGAGGGCGCCGCTGCCTTCCGACTTCAATGCTCTCTTTCTGTGCAGTTGTCTGCTTTCGAAGGAAACTCTGAACCGTCTCACCGTCGGGGCGGAATCCGCAGGAACTCTCGACTCGATCTGCAAGAAGATGCACAAGGCTCTCGTCTGCATCATGCAGCATTTCCTGCCACGCCTGAGGAAGCAACACGCTTGCCTCTCGCCTCTTGGCTATGTTTCTGTAGTCAAGACGTGCGTCTTCCATGGCTTCACGACTGCAAAGACGATCAAAGGAAAGATAGCGGACAAGATACCGGGCGATCTCGTCTTCGGATCGTTCTAGAAAGTCGAGCTTATAGAATCTGCGGTAGCACTTCACCGTTCTGCAACGGCAGACGGCAAGAAAACCTCATGTTAGGCAAACAGAATACTTGCGCGATTGTGCGCGCCATGGTATGCGCATGCCATGGACACCAAGATTCGCACGGATGCACGGGTCGCGGCGCTGGTGGCCGCAGCACTCGACGGCTCGCTCACCGAAGAGCAGGCCAGGCAGTTGGCGCGGGTTGACGCGACTATCGCGGAACTGGCCTGGCGAGCGGCGGCCAAGCGCATCGCCGAACTCCAGGCCAAGGTCGGCGGCCCGGCCCGGACTGATCCTTCTACGCCCTCGGGCCAGCGGCCGATCTACACCAAGCCGCCCGCGACGAAACGCAAGAAGAAGCCCGGCGCCAAGCCCGGCCATCCGCCGGCGCATCGCCCCGCGCCGCAGCGCGTCGATGAGCGCAAGGAGCACCGCCTGGAGAAGTGTCCCTGCTGCGGCGGTGAGGTTCAACGCTGCAACCGCACTCGCACGCGGACCGTCGAGGACTTCCTCAAGGACCTGCGCACCGTCGTCACGGAGCACACCGTCCACCGCGACTACTGCCCGCACTGCCGCAAGCACGTCGAGCCGGTTGTGCCCGACGCCATGCCCAACGCCAAGCTCGGTCACCGTGTGGTCAGCCTGAGCAGTTGGCTGCACTACGGCCTGGGGCTGAGCATCGAACAGGTGCGGGAGTTGGCGCTGTGCCAGTTCGGCACGCACATCTCCGCCGGCGGGCTGATGGCGATCTGGCAGCGCGTGGCGGAAGTGCTCGTGCCGTGGTACGAGCAAATCGGCATCGACGCCCGAACCTCGGCGGTGCTGCACGCCGACGAGACGGGCTGGCGGATGAACGGCCTGACGTGGTGGCTGTGGTGCTTTGCCAATCCCAACCTGTGCTACTACCTGCTGGACCCCAGCCGGGGCAGCCCGGCGCTGGAGAAGTTCTTCGCCGAGGCGTTCGACGGCGTGCTGGTGACGGACTTCTGGGCGGCGTACAACCGCTTCGCCATGGAGCGTCA
>JAWLCQ010000260.1:0-5633 GCA_041687095.1 Phycisphaerae bacterium
GGGCGTTGGGGCCTCCGCGTGCTGCTGCTCGTCCGCGGCGGAAGGTGCGGAGGAGGGGGAGGATCACGCGGGCTGCTGCGCGGACGTGTTCGGGAAGCGGGGGGGGAGCGATGCGGGCGGGACTCCAAGCGCGGGCAATGGGGGGGCTGCGGGTGCGGATGCGTCCGCGGGTTCACCGGCGGGGCCGCCCTCCGCGTCCACGGCCACCGAGAGCAAGCGGGCGTTCGGGGCGCTCATGCAGTCGGTCGCCAAGGCGGGGCTGCTCGATGAGCGGACGAAGGAGCTTATCACCTTCGCCACCGTCGTCCTCGCCCGGTGCGAACCGTGCGTCGCGGTGCATGTGAAGAAGGCGGCGGCGATGGGCATCACCCGCCCCGAACTCGACGAAGCCGCCTGGATCGCCACCGCCATGGGCGGGGCGCCCGTGTGGATGTTCTACCAGGAGCAGATGGCGAAAGCGTCGGAGTGATTTCGCCTCAAGCGGAAACGCGGATCTGCCGGGCGCGCTCGTCGAGTTCCCGGATCATGTCTTGCAGTGCGGCGACCTCCGTTTCGTCGAACATCGCCTCCCCACACTGCGAGCAGATCCACGCAGGAACGTCGTCCACCGCGATGTGGTAACCGTTGCGATCGATCGAGAACTTGGCGGTTCCTCGTTTCAGCTCGCCCTTACAGTGCATGCATTCCATCAGCGAATCCTCTCGCGAAACCCGTTGTGCCATGCGGAAGCGTCAGGCACGTATGCCGTGATTATAGCCAAATACTCCCGCTTCGGGGAACACACAACGTGCAGGGGACGGCCATCATCACATGACCCGAGGATGAGGCAACTGTGTCCGCGCACGTCTTCCGGGTAGTCCTCGATCATCTCACCGACTTCCACTGCACTTCTCACGTCGCGACTGGTGATCATGCGTTCCGGTCGTGACATCTGCCGAACGGCATGCGGCAGGAACAGCATCCTCTGCCGGGAAGCCTCGCGCACCCGATCCAGGAATGTCGGTTCCGAATGCACGACTGGCTCTATACCTCCGCCAGTTCGCGCTGGACCTCGCTCCCCACCCCGCGCAGGACGCCCTTGGAGTCCAGGTAGGCCTCGCAGCGGGTCATCACGCCCGCGTCGTTGCCGTGCCCGTCGAACTGCAGGGACAGGAACGGTTTGCCGCTGGCGGTGCGGACGAAGTGCTTGATGAACGAATCGGGCCCGCACTTGAAGTTCGTGATGTACACGATGTGCAGGTTGCGGTGGCGGCCGACGACCTTGGCGGCGGCGAGGATCTTGCGGCCCAGCGCCCAGTACATGTTGTCGTTCACGTCGCGGATGGGCTCATCGGCGAGGGGGAGGAAGTCCAGGGGGATGCAGTTGACCCCGTAGTCGTCGCGGAGCTTACGGGCGACGGAGAGGTTCACGCCCGCGTCGTGCACGTTGTAGGGGCGGCCCACCAGGACGATGCCCACCGCCCCCGTCCGCTCCAGCGTGTGCAGCGCCTCCGTCCCCGCGGTGTGGATGCGGGCGGCGAAGGCGTCCTGGGCGGCGAAGGCGGCGTCGACGGCGGCGGCGACGCGGGCTTTCGCCACGCCCATCGCCGCGAAGAACTCCTGGAGTTCGCGCTTCACGGTGGGGCGGCCCTCGGCGAAGTGGACGGTGGGGGTCAGGAACCGTTTGGCCGCCTCGCGGAGCTGGGGGGCGCGGCGGACGACGAACGGCAGCGTCTGGTGCCACGGGCACAGGTGCGCCTCGAGGCCCATCTCCCCGCCCTCGGCGGAGAGGATGTTGGGCAGGAGGATGCGGTCGGCGCCCTTGTCTATCAGGTTCACCACGTGCCCGTGGGCGATGATGATCGGGTAGCAGGGCTCGGCGACGACGGTCTGCAGGCCCGCCGACGCGATCCGCTTGTTCGTCGGGTCGCTCAGCACGGTGCGATACCCGCAACCCGCCAGCAGCGTCCGCCAGAACGGCAGGGACTCCCAGGCGAACATCGTCATCGGGATCCCCACCAGCGGGGCCGTCTCGGGCACGGCCGGCAGGTGCGACTCGTCCAGCAGCCACTCCATCCGCATCTTCACCAGGTCGGCGATGACGGGCGTTCGGCCGGTCTTGACCTGCTTGCGGAAGCGGTCGGAGCACTTGTCGCCCCAGTAGGTCTTCTCGCCCTCGACGGTGAACTCCTGGATCTGGCAGGAGTTCGAGCAGCCCTTGCACGTGAACTCGCGGAGGGAGTAGTCCACCTGGGACAGGTCGTACCCGCGGAAGCGGGACGGTCCGTTGGTTCCGGGGGTCTCGTTGGGCAGGGCGGGGGCCCCGTCGCGGACGTAGACGCCCGGATCGGTGGGGGTGTTGGAGGGCTTGGGAGCGGCCGGGGGCGTCTGCGTCGCCACGCGGATCTCGGCCGCCCGCCGGGACTGCTCGTGCTTGTCCTTCGCCAGCAGCGCCGCCCCGATCGCCCCGATGACCCCGTTGTGGGGCGGGACGATGATCTTCTTGCCCGTGACGGCGGCGAAGGCGGCGGCGACGGCGTCGTTGTAGGCGGTGCCGCCCTGGAAGTAGACGGAGTCCCCGATCTTGCGCCCGCGGACGACGCGGTTGATGTAGTTGTAGACGACCGAGTAGGCGAGCCCGGCGACGAGGTCGGGCTTGCGCGCCCCGCGCTGGAGGTAGTTGTTCACGTCGCGTTCCATGAACACCGTGCACCGCTCGCCCAGGCGGATGGGGGCCCTGCTGGACATCGCCAGCTGGGCGAACTCGCCCTTGATGGCGATTTCGAGCTCCTCCGCCCGCTCCTCCAGGAACGAGCCGGTCCCGGCGGCGCAGGCCTCGTTCATGGTGAAGTCCACCACCACCCCGTCCTGCAGGGAGATGTACTTGGAGTCCTGCCCGCCGATCTCGAAGATCGTGTCGGGCACCCGCCCGTCGAGCATGGTCCGCCCCACGAAGGTCGAGCCCGTCTTGTGCGCGGTGATCTCGTCGTTGACGGTATCGGCCCCGATGAGTTCCCCGATGAGTTCGCGCCCCGAGCCCGTCGTCCCCACGCCCTGGATGTGGAGCTTCTCGCCCCATTCGCGCTCGATCTCGGCGAGGCCCTCGGTGACGACCTCGATGGGGCGGCCCTGCGTGCGGACGTAGATCTCCTTGACCATGCGGCCGGCGTGGTCGATGACGACGAGGTTGGTGGACACGCTCCCGATGTCGATGCCCAGGTACGCGTCGACGGTCCCGTCGATTTTCGCGGGGGGGGGGTAGGGCTTGACGCGGTCGCGGAGGAGGATGACGTTCTCCATCGTCAGCGGCTGCTGGCGGGGGAAGCCTTCGGCGTCGTCGGAGTCCTCGGCGCGGAGGTCGTTGAGGCGGGCGAAGTTGGCGGGCGCCTTCGCCCCCATCGCCGCCAGTGCGGCCCCGGCGGCCCCGACGTGGGCGGCCGCCCGCGGGACGACCAGGTCCGTCTCCGAGAGGTTGAAGGCCTCGCGGAGGCTTTGGACGACGGCGGGGTTGGCGGTCAGGCCCCCGATGAAGGCGACGGGGGTGGCGATCTCGTGCGAGCGCACGACGGAGGTCTGGAAGTTGCGGGCGACGGCGTCGCAGAGTCCGCGGAGGACCTCCGAGGGCTCGTAGCCCTTCTGCTGGGCGTGGATCATGTCGCTCTTGGCGAAGACGCTGCAGCGGCCCGCCACTTGGGCGGCGCGGTCGGCGGCGAGGGCGATGGTGCCCACCTCCTCCGTCGCGTAGCGGAGGCGTCCGGCCTGCTGGTCGATGAACGAGCCCGTCCCGGCGGCGCAGTCCCCGTTGGTGGCGTAGTTGACGATGGAGTAGGCCCCATCGTCCTCGCGGTGGAGGAGGAGGTACTTGCTGCTCTCCCCGCCCATTTCGAAGACGGTGCGGGCGTCGACGCCCAGGGCGGTGAGGCCCAGGGCGGCGGCCTTGAACTCGTTGACGTAGTGGGCTTCGAGCGTCTGGGCGAGCAGGCGTGCCCCCGAGCCCGTGAACGTCAGCCCCGCCAGGTCCGCGGGGGGGAGGACGGAGAGCAGCTCATCGAGCAGCGCCGCCGCCGCCGCCGCGGGGCGGCCCTTGGTGCGGCGGTACTCGGAGATGTAGAGTACCGCGTCAGGCAGCCCGGCGTCCTCAACCCGCGAGAAGCACCCCGGAGGGACCAGGCGCACCGCGTCCGCAGCGTCCACGATCAAGGCGGCCGTCGCGCTGACGGCGCCTACGTCAATGCCCAGATAACAACCCATGGCCGAATCGCTCCTTTTGCCTACCGATGGCCCGAAGTCCGACCATTCTAGCACGAAGGGAGCGTTTGGGGGAGGGGGAACCCGGGGAAGGTGAGAGGTGAGAGGGTAGAGGTGAGAGTCCGCCGGAAAGCCTGGTCTGCCGAACCCGAACCTCTACCCTCTCACCTCTACTCTTCTGCCTTCTATCAGCCCACGACGTTCTGCGGGGTTCCGGCGGCGAAGGCGCGGAGGTTGGCGGCGGCGGTGGCGAGGAGGCGGGCGCGGGCGGAGCGGGTGGCCCAGGCGATGTGCGGGGTGACGAGGCAGTTCCTCGCAGTCAGCAGCGGGTTGTCGGGGGCGGGGGGTTCGGTGGACAGGACATCGACGGCGGCGCCGGCGAGACGGCCGGCGCTGAGGGCGGAGGCGAGGGCGGGTTCGTCGATGAGCGGGCCGCGGCCGGTGTTGATGAGGAAGGCGGAGGGCTTCATCATCGCCAGGCGCTGGGCGTTGATGAGGTGGCGGGTGGCGTCGGTGAGGGGGCAGTGGAGGGAGACGACGTCGCTGGTCCGCAGGAGCGTGTCGAGGTCCACGCTCTCGATGCCCTCAATGGTGCTTCCCGAGCGCGTGGAGGCGATCGCACGCATTCCGAACGCCCGGGCGATCCGCGCTACCGCCTGCCCGATCCGCCCGAGCCCCACGAGGCCCATCGTGAGCCCCTGGAGTTCCACGAGCGGGAAGTCCCAGTAGGCGAAGTCGGGCGACTGGGACCAGCGGCCTTCCCGCGCACCGTCGGAGTGGGCCCCGACGTGGTGGCAGAGTTCCAGCAGCAGGGCGAAGGTGAACTGCGCGACGGGCTCGGTGGCGTAGGCGGGGATGTTGGTGACGACGATCCCCCGCTCGCGGGCGGCGGGGATGTCCACGACGTTGTACCCCGTCGCGAGCACACCGATGTACCGCAGGTCCGGGAGGGCGTCGAGTACGGGGCGGTCGAAGACCACCTTGTTCGTCAGCACGGCCGAGGCGTCGCGGGCGCGCTCGACGGTCTGCTCGGGCGGGGTGCGGTCGTACACCGTCAGCTCGCCCAGGGCCTCGATCTGCGCCCAGTCCAGGTCACCGGGGTTCACCGTGTATCCGTCGAGAATAACGATCTTCACTTCCTGCTCCTTACCCTTCTCCCCCGGGGGAGAAGATGTCGCGTAGCGACAGATGAGGGGGGCCTTTGACAACCAGCGGCGTTTGAACTCGTGTGCGATCAAGGGCCGCGGGGCCGAACAGCGCCCCGGGGGCGTTCTCCGTTGCGAGTCCCCGCGCGTGTTGGTCGGTGAGGGCCCCCTCACCCCCCTCGCTGCGCTCGGGGACCTCTCCCCGAGGGGCTGTCTCTTTATCACATTTTTCCCAGTTGCTGGCAGAGCCGATAGCCGATC
>JAWLCQ010000261.1:0-5610 GCA_041687095.1 Phycisphaerae bacterium
GCCCACGCGGGCGGCGCAGTGCGGGGGGACGGCGAGGGCGTCGGTGGCAGATGGCGAGAGAGACCCCGCGATCGTATCCCCTTGTAAATCCATGCCGTCGCGATATCCTTTGCGGCACCCAGCCCAAGGCAGTGGCAACGGCATGTCGTATCGCAACAGCCGCGGGGGGACGGTGCGAAGAGGCGGCCGGTCGGCCGCCTCCTTGACGTGGTATCGCGCGTCCGTCAGGGGCAAAGCACCGGGGCCCGTCCTCGATAGAGCCGGGGCACGAACCATGACAAAGAGACAACCCGCGCCCGAAGGTGCAGATGGCACGACAGGTCCTGTGGGACGGCCCGCATGGGTCCAGTCCTGCCGACGCCGGCTCGCATGGCTGCCTGCGGCGATGCTACTGCTGGCCATCATCGCCCTGCGCTGGTCGCCGATGATTTCCGTCCCGCGCGAGTACACGGTCGTGCTCCCGTGGTCCAACTTCCTGCTGACCACGTGCGTCGCGCTGCTCGTGGCGTACCTGATGGCGTGGAGCTTTGCTCGGGGAACGTCACCGGCGGCGCTGTGGATGGGAGCGGGGCTGCTGATCCTGGGTCTGGCGTCGGTGATGGCGGGGATCAAGGTGGCGGGACAGAAGCCCGATGCGGGGGTGGCGACCTATAACATCGCCGCCTGCATCGCCGGGCTCTGTCAGGTGCTGGGGGCGGTCCAGGCCTTCCTGCCCGTCCGCGAGTCGCCCCGGCCGCGGAGGTATCTGACGATCCTGCTGGCCTACGGGGCGGGGGTGGGGGTCCTGGCGGTCGTCAGCGTGCTGAGCGTCCGCGGGGCGCTGCCGGACTTCTGGGTCGGTCACTCGACGCCCATGCGCGACGTGGTGCTCGGGACCGCCGCCGGGCAGTTCCTGCTGGCGGGGGTGCTGGTGATGATGCTCCACCGGTCGGCACAGGGGGCCTTCCTGTACTGGTACGCCATGGGCCTGCTGCTGCTGGGGATCGGGCTGGGGGGCGTACTGATGATTCGAGACCTGAACTCCGCGCTCGCCTGGGTCGCCCGCGGGGCGCAGTACGTCGGGGGCCTGTACATGCTCTGGGCGGTCGTGACGCTGCGGCGGTCGGCGCGCTGGCAGCTCCCGCTGGAGCAGGAACTGCTTCATGCCCAGGATCGCTACCGCACGCTCTTCGACGCGACGGACGAGGGGTTCTGCGTGATGGAGATCCTCTTCGACGAGAACGGGGAGGGCATCGACCACCGCTTCCTGGAGGTCAACCCCGCGTTCGAGCGCCACACCGGGCTGGTCAACGCCGTCGACAAGCGCGCCCGCGAACTTGTGCCGGACCTGGAACCCCGGTGGGCCGAGCGCTACGGCCGCATCGCCCGCAGCCAGCATCGCGAGCGGTTCATCGATCATTCCGAGGCGATGGACCGCTGGTTCGAGGTCGATGCGTTCCCCGTGGACGACCCGCAACTGCACCACGTGGCGCTGCTGTTCACCGACATCACCGCGCGCAAGCGAAGCGAAGAGACGCTGCGGGAGGCGAACCGCGAGAAGAGCCTGATCCTGGACAACATCAGCACCGGGGTGGCCTTCCATGACACCGACCATCGGCTCGTCTGGGCGAACCAGACCTACCTGGAGGCCACCGGGCTGTCGCTGTCGGACGTGGCGGGGCGCACGTGCTACACCTGCTGGGGGTTGGACCGGGCCTGCCTCAACTGCCCGGTCGTGGCCGCGTTGGAGAGCGGGCAGCCCCAGGAGAACGAGCTTACGCCCGAGAATCAGCCGCACTGGCCGCCGGACCAGGGCTCCTGGCTGGTCCGTGCCGCCCCCGTCCGGGACAGCGACGGAGCCATCATCGGTGCGATCGAGGTCGCCCACAACATCACCGCCCGCAAGGCGGCCGAGCAGGCCCTGCGCGAGAGCCGCCAGACGCTGCGGATGGCGCTGGAGTCGGCGGACATGGGCGACTGGCAGTACACCTTCGCCGACAGCATCTGCGTCCTCAGCGAGCGTGCCCAGAGCCTCTACGGGCTGCGCGCCCCCCGCTGGGTGCACGACGAACCGGGCGTGCGGGACGTGATCCACGAGGAGGATATCCCGGGGATGTGGCGGGGAGTGCGGGAGGCGTGCGACCCCAGCGGCGACGGGCGCTACAACGTCGAGTACCGCGTCCGCCGCCCGGAGGGCGGATGGCGGTGGCTGCGGATGTGGGGTACGGTCCAGTTCGAGGACCGCGCCGGGCAGCGCGTCCCCACCCGCATGGTCGGTGCCAGTCGCGACATCACCCCTGAGAAGCAGACCACGGAAGTCCTCGAACAGCGCGTCGCCGAGCGCACCGCCGAGGTCCAGCAGCAGGCGGATCGCCTCCGCGCCCTCGCCAGCCAGCTCTCCCAGGCCGAGCACCGCGAGCGCAAGCGCCTCGCCAAGATCCTCCACGACCACATCCAGCAGCTCATCGTGGGCGCCCGCATGCAACTGGAGTGGCTCAAGCACGCCCCCAAGCCCGAGCGCGTGCTGCCCACCGTGCAAGGGGTGGACAGCATCCTGCACGAGGCGCTCCAGGCATCGCGTGACCTGACGATGGACCTCAGCCCTCCCATCCTCCACGAGGCCGGGCTCGTCGGGGGCCTCAACTGGCTCGCTGCCCGCATGCAGGAGAAGAACCAGTTCACCGTCAACCTCCACGCCAGCAACACCGCCGAACCGGCCACCGAGGAGACCCGCTTGCTGCTGTTCGAGTGCGCTCGGGAGTTGCTGTTCAACGCCGTCAAACACGCCGGGGTCCCCTCCGCCGACGTTACGCTGCTGCGCACGAAGGACCATCACGTCCGCCTGCTCGTGAGCGACCGAGGCAAGGGCTTCGACCCGATGCAGATCAAGGCTCAGCAGGCGCAGAAGGCGTCGTTCGGGTTGTTCAGCATCCAGGAGCGCCTCGCCTACGTCGGGGGACGGATGGAGATGGAGACCGCCCCCGGGCGGGGGACGCGGATCACCCTGAGTGTGCCCATCGGCAGCGCTCCGGCAACGGCCCCGACGAACGCGGCGCGGGCGACGACGGTGGAGGCCGGGGGCAACATCGAGATCCGCCGCAAGGCCGACGTGCTCCGCGTCCTCATCGTGGACGACCACAAGATCCTCCGCGACGGGCTCCGCGGGCTGCTGCAGTTCGAGTCGGACCTGGAGGTCGTCGGGGAGGCGACCGATGGGCCCTCCGCGGTCGAACTCACCGCTCAACTCGTCCCCGATGTCATCATCATGGATGTGAACCTCAGCGGCGAGATAGACGGGGTGGAGACGACGCGGCGGATCCTGGCAGCCAACCCGCAGGTCAGGGTCATCGGGTTGTCCATGCACTCCGAATCCGCTGTCGCACGCGCCATGCGCGAGGCGGGGGCGACGGCATACCTGAACAAGGGCGGCCCGGCCGAAGACCTCATCGCCACCATCCGCGCCTGCCGCGGCCCGCAGGCCTCCGGGGACGATGGGGTATCCCTGTAACCCGCGGTCCACCGCACTCGCCCACACTCACCGCCCCCCCCTCTCACACCGCCGGCAGGGCCGCGACGGCCCCGGCGGTGTCGGAGAGGTCGAGGTGGGTGTAGATGTTCATCCGGCTCCGCTGAAGCTGCGCCGCGACAAGTCGTCAGGCGGATGTCACTATGCCGCACGAGCTTCTGGGCGACGCTGGGCGACCCGCCGCTTCGGGCCAGGAGGGTCGCGAACGTATGGCGGAGGCAGTGAACGTCCAGCGTCCGCCCCTGGCGGTCCGTCCGTCTTGGCGATGCCCCTTTGACAGGCTCAGGGCAAGCCGGCGGCGAGGTCGGCGTCGAAGACGCGGGTGAAGTTGGACGGCACGTCGAAGACGAACTCCCCGGCTTTATTCCCCAGGTCCGCCAGGTGACAACGGAGCGCCTCGGCGAGGTCGCGGCGGAGCGGCAGCACGTCGCTGCGACCGCTCTTGGCATGGCGGTTCTCGATGTGCACGCAGGGATGCTCGGCGTCGAGGTCCAGGCCCGGGACCGGCAGCGTCGCCACCTCGCCCTTCCGCAGGCCGGTCATGATCATGAAGTGCTACAGCAGCGCCCGCTCCCGGCCCAGCCGGCGGGGATCTAAGGCGGGTAGTCGGAAGTTCTGTCGCATGTGTGTGGGGAACACTCCGAGAGCACAAGGCCTTTCGCGCGGGTCATGCAACAAGACGTCTTGTGACCCGCTTAGGCGCTGGCCGAGCGGGACAGGGAAGCTGCTTGCCGCCGGGCGACCGCAGGCGTTACCGCTGCCCGCCGCCGCTACGACACCGCCGTCGTCAGCTCTACCATCGCCAGGATCTTCAGGAGTTCCTCGCCGGGCTCGGGGGTCTTTCCGGCCTCCAACTGCCGCGGCGACACCAGCAGTTCGGCGGCAGCAGCATCGGCCTCCCCTGCCGAGGGTGTATCCGTCAGAGTGAGAAGCGGCACTGAGCGGCTCGACGCCGGGGCCTCTGCCCCGCCGCAGAACGCCCCGAGGATCGCCAGGTCGTCCAGGCCGACGTCGCCATCACAATTGCCCATGCCGCGGGCGCCGCCGCTGGCGGTGCCGCAGTGCGTCCCCTGCGTCGTCATGTCCGCAAGGTCCACGCCACCGTCCCCGTCCGCACCGCCCGAGATGTCGCCGGACTCCAGCGCGTCGGGGAGCGGAGTGGGATCCGCCGCCTCTGACGCCGGTAAGGCAGCGCTCTGTGCCTCCCCGTACACCGTACCGTAGAACGTCCCGAGAAGCGTGAGGTCATCGAGGTCCACGTCGCCGTCGAAGTCGAAATCGCCCATCTCCCACGTCGCCCCGCTCGTCCTGCCGTAAAACGTCCCGAGAACCGTGAGGTCGTCGAGATCCACGCCCCCGTCGCGGGTGGCGTCTCCAGCGAGCATGCGGAACAGCCGCACGGCCGTGCCGGTGGCGATGGCCCCTCCGGGGACGTTGTGCGAGACGAGCAGGCGGTTGACGCCCTGGGTTCCCGCATCCTTGATCCCGATGGTGGCGGAGGCGGCGTCATCGTAGACGGAGGATGTCAGCAGGTCCGGGTACTCCAGCACGATCTGCCCGGTCTCCGATCCGGTGTTCAACTGCAGAAGGGCGCGGAAGGTGGCGGTGTCGGCGAAGCTGGTGGAGACGTGGGGCACCTGGTTCCATTCGATGACGAGCCACTCCGCCTGCCCGTCTCCGTCGGGGTCGTCGAAGCGGTACAGCACGCAGTCGCTTGCGCTGCGGTTGGTCAGCCAGTCGTCCCAGCACACCGCCACCGCCGCCTGCGCCGGGCCCGTCGTCAGATCCACGTTGTTCGCCGACGCGTTCGCGGCCCCGAACGTGATCAGCCCGTCGGCGTTGACGAACATCGCCGCGTCGCCCGCGTAGGTCACACCGTACAGGTTGAACGTGTTCCCCCCCAGGGGCAACGCAGCCGCCCCGTTGTTCAGCCCGTCGATAAGCGTCACCACGCCCGGACCGCCCGGAGCGAGGTCCACGTTCCCGATCGCGCAGCTCGCCCACCGGTAGGGCGCCGCCGACACGTCCGCCTTCACCGCCACCGCCGTCCCCGACGCCAGCTCCCCGTCCCACGCCCGCACCATGAACGCGGTCGCGGCGATCGA
>JAWLCQ010000262.1:0-5546 GCA_041687095.1 Phycisphaerae bacterium
GGAAGCGTTCCGAGTTGTCCCGGACGTTGGGGGTCTGGAGACCCCCACCGCACGCGCCTGGAGCCGCACAGGCGCACGGAGCCGCGCCGGCGCTCGGGGCGGTTTCGCTCGGGGCGGTTTCGCTCGGGGAGCGGTTTCGCTCGGGGGGGCCGCCGGCCGGATTTGCCTTTTTCGGCAAGGCATCCTATGGTTCGCGCGCCCGGGGAGTGCGTGAGCAGCCCCGGAGAGCGTGAGGGCAACAGGACAGGAGGAACAGCACGTGGAACCGCGCATGGGCCAGGAGCGACGAAAGCTCCCCGACCGCCGAATGGGCCACAAGCCCATCCCCTTCGCCAACCGTCGCCGGCGGAACCGCCGCAGCGGGTTTGACTACCGCAAGCAGCCCACGGGCAACCGGGGCGAGGACCGGCGGGAGGAAGGCGAGGATCGCCGCGTCGAGGAGCGGCGGGTGAAGATCGTGGCCTATGCGGGCCCCGAGCGCAGGAAGGCACAAAGGCGATTGGGCAAGGAGCGGAGGCAATTCTCGTACTGACGTCGGCGTCACTTCCGCGGTGACGGGGGCATGTCGGGGGCGGGCTTGCCCGCTTCCGTGCTCTCCTTCTGCGACTGATAGATGCAATCCCAGAACTCTCGGCAGGTCACGTGGGACCCGGCCTTGCAGGGCTGGTGCGTCCTCGGGCAGTCGCCGTCGTGCTGTACGGATCGCTCGGGCATTGTGGGCGTCCTCCTCCTACGCGTTCCCAGTGGCCCTCGCGCCGCGTCGATTCGACGTGGTGGCTCGGTTTGGCACACCCCGCCGCCCGCGCCCGAGTTCCGTGAAACGCGTATCAGAGATCGCTCCAGTATAGGCCCCCCTCCGCCCGCGCAACCAGCGGGCCCGGCTGGCGGAGTCCGCATTCGGGAACGGCTACGGGTGGACGGTTGGATACATCGCGGGCGTCGCGGACCTCGCGGATCGGGCGCCCACCCCTGCACTCACGCCGCCTCCGCCGCCCCCCCTTCCTCCTGGGGCCAGAGCGTACGGAGTTCCGGAGGCAACATGCGGACGATGTTCTGGATCTCCCCGGGCGTGATCCTGCGGCTCAGCAGGCGGAACGTGCCCTCGATGGCCTCCAGCGGAGGGATCTCCGGGTGCCCGCCCAGTTTCTCGTTCACGGAGCGGAGGAACTCCTCCCGCGAACGGATCTTGCTGGGCGTGGCGGCCGGTTTCCAACCCTCGTAGTACAGGCCGCGGATGAGCATGGGAAGCTGCGCCCCCAGGTGGGCCGCCTCGTCAATGGTCAGGCGGTCGCGCAGCGAGTGCAGGACCGAGCGCAGCATGGCGTACGCCTTGTGCGGGTCCTGGCGCCCCGTGTCGGCCGATAGCTCGTTCAGCCACTCGTGGGTCTTCTCGACGGTCCGGTCGATGAAGTCGGTCGGGTTGTTGGGAGACATGGCATTACCCCTGTGATCTTGCGGCGCCGGCGCCGCATGCGTCCTCATATACTCCTGCCTCTATTCATCATCCTAGTGTCGCCCGAACGGATCCCCACCCCCTTCCCATCCCCCCTTGCCAGAGCTATCGCAAAGTCCCGTTCGCCGGGCGCGACGGGTTCGCAGGACCCGCAGCCCGCCGCGTGCTCGTGCGAGCACGGCTGCAAACAGCGCAGCCGTGGCACCCGCGAGCCCGACTTTACGATGGCCCTGTCCTCCTTGCCCTCCCTCTTGCCCCGGCCCGCCGCGGGGCCTATCCTCCCTTCATGCGACCTCACATTTACGTAACGGCGGAACGGGTGGACGGGCTGCGCAGCGTGGACGATCTTCGCGGCGGTTCGGCCGCCGGCCACGGTCAATACCTCCGCGACTGCATGCTGGAGCTATGCGAGGAGGATGTCGCGTCGCCCCCGCTCGTCCCGGGGTCGGCGATCGCGGGGCGCTCGGAGCTGCACGTCGGCAAAGCCAATCGCGACTACACCATCTGCCGCGCCGTCGAGCGCCGCCTCCTCCGCTGCGCCCTCGCCAACCTGCTGACGGGCGAGGATCGCTACCGCGAGGCGGTGCTGCGGCAGATCGAGAGCCTCTACGACGAGCACCAGTGGCCCGACTGGCGGGACCTGTCGCACCTCTGGTCCCCCGCCGACCTCCGCACCGGCCAACTCGCCCGCGCCGTCGCCCTCGCCTATGACTGGCTGCACCCCGCCCTCACCCCCGAGCAGCGGACGTGGATCGTCGACGGGCTCGACCGCCGCGCCATCGCCCCCTTCTTCCAGGCCGTCGAGTCCGGCGACTGGTGGGTCAACGCCCTCAACAACTGGATGACCTGCATCGTCGGAGGACTGGGGGTGGTGGGGATGGCCCTGGCGGGCAGCCACCCCCGGTCCGCCGAGCTGATCGACTTCTCCCTGCCCCGCATGCGGGGCTACCTCGACACGTACGGCCGCGAGGGCGAGTTCAACGAGTCCCCCTTCTACGCCAACGCCACCCAGTACCCTGTCGCCTATTTCATGGCGTTGCGGTACCACACGCGGGGGAAGGACGAACATCTGGCGAACTGGCCCTTCCCGCAGACGCTCCGCTGGGCGATGCACTGCACGCTCCCGCCCGGGCGGGTGGCGGCGTTCGGGGATTCGCCCAAGGACGCTCCGCCCAGCGTGTCCCACGTCCCCGCCGTCGCCGCCGCCACGCGGGACGGCGTGCTCCAGTGGTTCTACCTCGCCTACCACGACCGCGACGCGGCCAGCCGCCTCCTGCCCCTGGAGCTGCTGTGGTACGACCCCACCGTCGAGCCCCTGGCCCCCGAGCACCGCGAGGTGCGCGGGCGGGCGTTCCGCGACAACGGCCAGGTCGTGGCCTCGCGGACCGACTGGCAGCCGGCGTCGACGGCGTGCGTGGTGTACGGCAAGGGCGGAGCGGGGACGGAGAACCACGGGCACCACGACGCGGGGCAGGTCTGCATCGACGGGTACGGGGAGCGGCTGATCGTGGATCTGGGCTCGCCCTCGAACTACCCCCCGGACTTCTTCGGGCCCGACCGCTACCGCTACTACAACGCTAGCGTCTGGGGGCACAACGTGCTGTTCGTCGGAGGGTGGGAAACGCGGACGGGCGAGGAGCACCGGGCGATCCTGCTGGGCAGCGAGTTCGACGAGGAGCGCGGGGGGTGGTGGCAGTTCGACCTCACCCCCCTCTACGACGCCGCCCACTCCATCCGCCGCACCGTCGTGCACCTGCACCCGGGCGTGGTGGTCGTGGTGGACGATGCGCAGCTCGCGATCCCCGCGGCCGTCTCGCTGCGGTGGCACACCGCGGTGGAGTCCGTCCCCGACGAGGAGGGGCGCTTCGGATTCGCCGTGGGGGACGTGCACCTCCGCGGGCGGGTGGAGTGCCTCGGGGCCCCGGCGGGGACGCGGGCGCTGCGGCAGTTCTACATCCCCCCGTTCGATCGCGGCCGCCTGGGCGAGCCCCTCGACGCCCGGGGCGAGCCGTTCATCGAGATCGGCACGCTCACGCACGCCTGCCGCTTCGTGACGACGTTCGGGATCTTCGGGCCCGGCCAGTCCCCCGAGCCCTGGCGCCGCCCCCCCGAGGGCTGGACACTCGACGCCCCCGAGGGCCTCATCGACGTCCGCGTCACGCCCGACCGCCTCCGCGTCTGGAACCCCGTCCGCAAGAGCGGCTGGGACGTCCGGTTGACGTGACACCGCAAGCAGGGCTTTCTCTCCGCTCCGCCCACACGGCTTGCACGGGGGGCGCTCCTTGCGGTAGCCTCTTCCGTATGAACAGGACAAGGCTTGCTGGGATGCTGCTGTTGGCCGGGGGGCTGCTGGGCGGATGCGCCGGGCCCGTCGAGACGCCCCCCGAGGGCCGCACCCTCCTCGCCCAGGCCAAGGACGCCTACCAGCGGGGGGAGGACCTGGCGGCCATCGACGCCCTCGACGACTTCATCGACCGCTATCCCTCCACCGACCTCGCCGACCAGGCCCTCTACTACCGCGCCCGTGCCCAGTACCGCCGCGACCGCTACCCCCAGGCGGCCTCCGATGCCCGCCGGGTCATCTACCTCACCCGCCGCGACGAACTCGCCGCCGCTGCCGCCGTCCTCCTGGGCGACATCGCGGCCCACAACGACCAACGCATCGAGGCCATCGACCACTACACCCGCGCCCTCGAACTCCTCCCCTCCGACGCTCGCCCCCGTGACTACGCCCTCTACCGCCGCGGCGTGACCTTCCAGCACCTGGGCCGCTGGGACGAGGCGGACCTCGACTTCGACCGCCTCGTCCACACCTTCCCCGACTCCCCCGCCGCTGCGCTCGTCAACCGCCGCGTGCGCTCCACCGCCTGGACGCTGCGGCTGGGCGCTCACAGCGAACCCGCCCCCGCCGACGCCGACGCCGCCCGCTACCGCCGCCAGGGCCTCCCCGTACAGGTGCGGATGACGCGATTCGGCGGCCCCCCGGTGTTCGTCATCGAGTACGGGCGCTACGCCTCCCACGCCGATGCCCGCACCGCCCAGGCCAAGCTCTCCGCCGCCGCCCCCGACGCCGCCGTGGCACTGACGCGGTAGAACCAGGACCCGCATGGGCAGACTGACCGCCAAACTCCTCGCCTTCGGGACGATGTCCGAATCGATGGGGGCGTACGTCCCGGCGGTGGCGGTGCAGCGGGGACTGGGATTTGCCCGCGTCATGCTGTTCCTCCACCTGTTGGGCGGGACGGAGGCGGGAAAGGTGCAGTACGGCCTGTGGGCGCTGTCGGCCGTCCTGCTGGCGGTCGGGGCCCCGCTGCTGACGCTGGGGACCAGCCACGGCCTGGCCCGCTATGCGGGGGCCTACGAGGCGCAGGGGCAGCTTCCTTGCTTCTGGCGCCGCATGCGCCGGGCCATCCCCCTGCTCGCCCTGGCGGTCACGCTGCTGGCCGCCGCGTTCGCCGTCCCGCTCACCCGGGGGCTCTTCGCCTCGCGGTCCGACCCCGCCCTGCCCTTCACGCTGCAACTGCACGCCTTCGCCTGGGCGCTGGCCGCCTGCGCGGGGCTCGCGCTGTTCCACAACCTGGTGCACTTCGCGTACGGCCTGCGAGCGTACCGGCTGGCGGCGTTCGTCGAACTGCTCTTCGCCGTGCTCTTCACGGCCGGGGGGGGCGCGGCGGCGTACCTGCACCCGACGGCGGTGACGCTGCTGGCGATGCACCTGCTGTCGAGCGTGGTGGCGACGGGGGCAGGGGCGTGGCTGCTGCAGCAGGCAGTGGAACGGCCCGCAGTAAGAGGCGACTCCACCGGTTCTCTGCAGCATATCCCCCCGATGCAGTCGGGGGGCTTGGGGGAGGAGCGGGACCTGTCGCAGCACGTTGCAGCGGTTGAGGAGGAACCGGTCCGGGACACCCTCCTTCGCGTGCTGCGGTACGGGGGCGTGACGCTGGGGGCGGAGCTGCTCTGGCTCGCCTCGCCGTACGTGGGGTTCTGGCTGGTCAGCCGCGACTACGGCAAGGCGGAGGGCGGGACGTACTACGCCTTCCTCGCCATCTGCCAGATGACGCTCCTGCTCGCCAACGCCGCCTTCACCGTCGTC
>JAWLCQ010000263.1:0-5543 GCA_041687095.1 Phycisphaerae bacterium
ACCCTCAAGCGGCGCTGTCTTCCGCTTGGGGGTGCTGCGGCGTGGCGGGGCCGACACCCCCAAGCCGCGAACAGCACGCGGCTTGAGGGTGGCACCCCGGTGGGCTTTGGGGTGGCACTCCGGTGGGGCCGTCCCGTGAACGGTTTCCCTTGTCTCGATCGGCTACTTCGGGGGTTTGCCCTTCAGCCAGCGGAGGGGCTTGGCCAGGTCCGCCCCGATGAGGTACATCGCCGGGACCACCAGCAGGGTGAGCGTCGTCGCGAAGATCAGGCCGAAGGCGATCGAGACGACCATGGGCTTGAGGAACTGGGCCTGGAAGGACCGCTCCAGCAGCATCGGGCCCATGCCCGCGACGGTCGTGACGGTCGTCAGCAGGATCGGGCGGAATCGCTGCAACGCCGCCTGCTCCATGGCCTCCGTCGTCGCCCGCCCCTCCCGCCGCAGCCGGTTCGCCAAGTCGATCAGCACCAGCGAGTCGTTCACCACGATCCCCGCCAACGCCACCATCCCGAACATGCTCAGCAGCGTGACGTCGAACCCCAGCAGCCAGTGGCCCACGACCGCCCCGACGAGCCCGAAGGGGATGGCGATCATGATGATGATCGGCTGGAGGTAGCTGCGGAAGATGGCCGCGAGGATGGTGTAGATGCCCAGCAGGGCGACGGGGAACCAGATCTTGAGGGCGTCGAGGGACTCGAAGATCTGCTGCCGCTGCCCGCGGAGGTCCACGCTCGATCCGGGGACGCGGGCGGTGAGGTCGGCGAAGACGCCGTCGGCCTGCAGTTCCTGGAGGATCTGCTCGGCGTTGGTGACGTCCTCGTCGACGTCGGCGCTGACGGTGATGACGCTCTTGCCGCGGGCGCGGCGGAGCGTGGTGTAGCCTCGCTGCATGCGGACGTCGGCGACTTCGCCGAAGGGCGCCTGGGCCCCCGAGGGCAGGCGGATGCGCATGTCCTCGACGTTGCTGAGGGACTCCCGCTCGCTTTCGGGGTAGCGGACCATGACCTTGATCTCATCGCGCCCACGCTGAATCTTGAGGCTCTCGTTGCCGTAGAACGCGTCGCGGAGCTGCTCGGCGATGTTGCGGAGGACGGCCCCGAGGTTCTCCGCCCCGGGGCGCGGGGTGATCTGCATCTCCATCTTGCCCGGCAGGGCGTCGTCCTCGACGTCGCGGACGCCCGCAAAGGTCTGGAGGCGGGCGCGGAGGCGTTCGGCGAGCGGTTCGAGTTCGCGGGTGCTGGGGCCCAGCAGGCGGATTTCGATGGGGCGGCCGCGCGGCCCGCCCTGCAGCTCCCCGTACGTCAGCGAGATCGCCTCGGGGATGGCCCCGACCTGTTGGCGCCACGCCTGGGTGACCTCGCTCGAGCGGAGCCTCTCGCCCCGGCGCTCGCTGGGCAGGAGTTCGACGATGATCTCCGCCACGTGCGACCCGGCCGACCCGCCCTCGCCCGACTGCTGCCCGATGAGCGAGTAGACCCGCTGGATGAGCGGCTCGCCCGAGCGGGTCTGGAACTGCTCGTTGAGCGCCAGCGCCCCCCGCGAGATCCGCCGGGCGATCGCCTCCGTCTGCTCCTGCGGGGTGCCCGTGGGCAGGATGAGCGAGGCGACGATGGTGTCGCTGTCGCCCTGCGGGAAGCCCGTCACGCGGATCCACCCGCCCCCGAACGCTCCGCCCACGACCACCAGGATGCCCAGCACCACCGTCACCGTCACGTAGCGGTAGCGGGCGCAGCGGCGGTAGACCCAGGCGAAGGGGCTCTGGATGAACCACTGGATCCCCCCGTCCACCCGCCCCCGCACCCCCTCGCTGCGGGTGGGGCGCCCCGCTCCCTCCTCCCGCCGCGCCTTGAGCCAGTGCGCCAGGTGCGGGGGGAGGATGATCAGGCACTCCAGCAGAGAGAACGCCAACGCCAGGATCACCGTGATGGGCAGGATGCGGATGAACCGCCCCATGATGCCCGGGATCAGCAGCAGGGGCAGGAAGGCGAGCCACGTGGTGGAGACCGCCCCGATGACCGGCAGGAGGACCTCCCGCGTGCCCTCGACGGCCGCCTCCAGC
This sequence comes from Phycisphaerae bacterium, assembly GCA_041687095.1. Taxonomy (GTDB): domain Bacteria; phylum Planctomycetota; class Phycisphaerae; order SM23-33; family SM23-33; genus JAWLCQ01. The sequence goes on from JAWLCQ010000263.1 coordinate 2,060, forward strand.
GGCAGCTCGCCCTTCTCGACGCGGGAGTAGACGTTCTCCCCGACGACGATGGCGTCGTCGACGATGAGGCCCAGGGCCATGATCAGCGCGAACATGCTCATCATGTTCAGGGTCATGTCGAGGAGGAACAGGACCAGGAGCGTCCCGAGGATGGACACGGGGATGCCCATGGCGACCCAGACGGAGAGGCGGAGGCGGAGGAAGAACCACAGGACCCCGAACACCAGCACCAGCCCGACCGCCCCGTTGCGCATCAGCAGCGAGAGGCGGTCCTGGACGAGGCGGGACATGTCCGACCAGACCTCGATCTGGACGCCCTCGGGCAGCGTGGGCTGCTTGCGGGCGACGTAGGCGCGGACGGCGGCGGCGATGCGGATGGTGTCCTCGTCGCCCGTCTGGAACACGCTCACCAGCGCCGCCGGGACCCCGTTGAACTGCCCGCCCACCGGCACGTCCTCGAACCCTTCGCGGACGACGGCGATCTCGCCCAGGTGCACGATCGTCCCATCGGGGCGGTAGAGGACGGGGATGTTCTTGTACTGCTCGGCGCGGAGGCGCTCGGCGACGACGCGGACGGTCATCTCCCCGGTCCGGGTCTTGATCGTCCCGGCCGGGAGGTCGAAGCTGCTCTGGCGGATCGTGCGGGCGATGTCGGCGTGGGTGAGCCCGAGGCGGCGGAGGGTGTCCTCGGTGACCTCGATGACGATCTCGTACTGCCGCACCCCCGAGACCGTGACCTGGGAGACCTCGGGCAGGTCGTTGATCTCGTCGCGGATCTCCTCGGCGAGTTCCTTGCGGGTGCGTTCGGGGACGTTGCCCGCGACGGCGACGTGGACGACGTGGCGTTTGAGCGTGACCTCGGTGACGACGGGGTCCTCGGCGTCGAGGGGGAAGGTGATCTTGTCGACCTCGCTCTTGACCTCGTCGAGGACCTTGCGGACGTCGGCGTTGGTGTAGAGTTCGAGCATCACCGTGCCGAACCCCTCCCGCGAGGTGGAGGTCATCTCCTCCACGCCCTCGAGCCCGGTGAGCTGGTCCTCGATCTTCTGCACGATCCCGCGCTCGACGTCGGCGGGGGCGGCCCCGGGGTAGGGGACGGTGATGCTGATCATGTCCAGCTCGAACTCGGGGAAGACCTCCCGCGGGATCAACGCCCCCGCCAGCAGCCCTCCGCCCAGGATCATGATCATGAGCATGTTGGGCCCGACGCGGTTGACGACGCTGTGACGGATCAGCGGCATGGGAGGCCCCCCTGGCAGCGGACGGACGCGAAGGAGGAGGGCGAATCCGAAATCCGAAACCCGACATCCGAAATCCGTAGCCGTTCATGCCTTCGCCAACAGCAGCGAAGGCGTGAAGACAAGGGTCCGCCGGGATCCGAAGGCGGGATGGGCGAAGGCGGAAGAGGCGAAGGCAGGATGGGCGAAGGCGGGATGGGCGCAGGCGGGGTAGGCGCAGGGAGCCTCGAAAACGGGGACTGGCTCCGCAGCGGCATGCTTCTGGCCGCGCAGGTGCCTGTCCCCTTTTTCGAGGCGGTGCGGGACTCACCGCCCGCACTCCCGTAAACGGTTGCGCTGGCCGATCGTGTCCCGCGGCAGTCTTTCCGTGCCTCTGCCATTCGCATGTCCGATTCTGATGCCCGTTTGCCCCGTCCCGTGAACGGCTGCTGGTCTTGAATTCGTTTCGGATGCCCGGTTCTAACGCGCGCTACGGCCGTGCTGGCTGTGTCGTCGTGCTCTCCTCGTCCTCCACCCGCACGCGCATCCCGGGGATGGGCTTGGGGAGGTACTGCAGGACCACGCGGTCCCCCGCCTCCAGGCCGCCCCCGGGCAATATCATGGCCGTCTCCCCCGTGTAGCGGGCGACGTCGACGTCGCGCGTCTGCAGGCGGCCGTCCTCGACGACGTACACCTGCTGCTCGGGCAGGACGGCCGAGCGGGGCAGGAGGAACGCCCGCTCGACCCGCCGGCCCTGGATGCGGACGCGGCAGAACATGTTCAGGTCCAGCAGGGGGGCGTCGGAGTCGGGCGGGGGGTTGTTCACGTAGATGACCACCATCGCCGTTCGCGTCTCGGCCTCCAGGCCCGCCTCGATGCGCCCCACGCAGCCGGGCCAGGTGGCGGGGGGGCCGTTGGCGGCGGCGGTCCACTGGACGAGGGCGTCGGGGGGGGGCGAGGGCGGCAGGGGGGCGCCCATGCGGCAGCGCTGGACGCTGTCCGGGTCGAGCCACCGCAGATCGGCGGCCGCGATGGAGACGGGCACCTCCATGACGTCCGTGGCGTACAGCTCGACGTAGGCCGTCCCCGCCTGCACGCGCTCCCCGAGGTCGACTTCGCTGCGGAGGATGCGCCCGGTGACGGGGGAGGGGACCTCGGCGCGGCCGAGGTCCAGCTCCGCCTGCTGGAGCCGCGTGCCATCGGCGGCGATGGACGCCTGCAGTTCCCGCCGGCGGGGCTCGACGAGGGCCATCTCGTCCAGGATCATCTGTAGCTGCCTGCGTTGGGCGAGCACCTTGTCGCGGGCGGTGTCCACGTCGGAGCGCCCGGCGGCCCCGCGGGTCTGCAGTTCGCGGATGTCGGCGAGTTGCTCCTGGGCGAGCTGCAGGCGCTCGCGTTCGATGGCCTCGGACTCGCGGAGGTTCCGGGCCTCCTGCTCGAGGCGCGCCAACTGCGCCTCGTGCATCTCCAACTGCGCCGCCGCCGCCTCCCTCGCCAGACGGAAGTCGTTGGCGTCGATGCGGAAGAGGACGTCGCCCTCCCGCACTCGCAGGCCCGTCAGGAGCCCCGGGGCCTTCCACACCACCTGCCCGGAGACCAAGGGGGCGATCTCCACCCGCGCCCTCGCCCTCGCCGAACCGAAGCCCACGATCTCGACGCGATGGTCGAGGAGGGGGGCGATGGGGGGGGCCTGGAGGATGGGGACGGTGACGGAGACGGGGCGCTCGGGGGGCTTACGGGCGGCGCGGAGGAGCAGCAGCGCCCCGAGGGCCGCGACGGCCAGCACCGCCGCCGCCAGCACCAGAGAGATTACGGCTCGCGTCTTCGACATCAACGTCCCTTTGACCCGCGGGGCAGGCGATGCAAGAGGGCATCGGGCATTCTCCCGGGGCGCATGGCAGTATAGTCACGCACCGCCCCCCTGTGAAGCCGACAGGGCCCCGCCCCCAACGCCTGCGCTTGAGGCGTCGCACGCGCTCGGGGCGTCGCACGCGCCCCCCTCCTGCGCCGGGGGTCTCCTGACCTCGCCCCGCGCGTCTGCGCCGGGGGTCTCCTGACCCCCGGCGTCCTGGAGGGGCGAGGGATGCCTCCGCGTCAGCGTCGTTGGAGCGCCCCCTTCGCGGCGGGGGCCTGGTCCTGAGCTTGTCGAAGGGCCGCCGCGACCGACGCGCCGCCATAACGCTGTCGCGGAAGCGTTCCGCTCGTTCCGGGACGTTGGGGGTCAGGAGACCCCCAACGCACGCGCTTGAGGCATCGCACGCGCTCGG
>JAWLCQ010000264.1:0-5366 GCA_041687095.1 Phycisphaerae bacterium
CCGACTGGGGCGCCGAGGTCTACGTCCGCTCCGTCCATCCGGGCAGCCCGGCCGAGGGCAAGCTCGAGCCCAACGACGTCCTGCTCGCGCTGAACGAAACTTCCGTGCGGCAGGTGCCGGACTTCTGCTGCGAACTGTTGGAACTCGGCGCGGGCGACACCGTCCGCCTCGCCGTCCGCCGCGGCGGACAGAGCCTGACGGTCGCGGTGGCCCTGACGGCCAAGCCCAAACCGGACGGCAGGCTGCTGGCGGAGCGGAAGCTCGGGGTCACCTTCCGCGAACTGACGCCCGAACTCGCCCGCTCCCTCCGCCTGCCGATCGACCGCGGGTTGCTGGTGGTGGGCGTCGAGAAGGGCGGGCCCGGCGGCCGGCTGGGCCTGGATCTGCAGGACGTCCTGTTCCAGGTCGGACGATTCTACGTCACCGATCTGGACGCGCTGGGCCAGATCCTGGAAGATGTGCGTGCGGGCGACGGGCTGCGGATCGGGGTCGCCCGCGGGGCCCACATGGCGTGGGTGACGCTCCGCGCGCGGGACGCGGCGGACGCCCCCGCCCCCAAGCCCCAGCCCCAGCCCCAGCCGCAAGCACCCGACCGGCAGAGCGGAGACCGGATCTAGCAGGGCCATCGCAACGTCCGTTTTCCGTGGCATGGGCGTCTCGCCCATGTGTCCCACGGGCATCTTGCCCGTGGCCTTTGCCAGCGGGGCCACATGGGTTGGAGAGGGTCTTTCGAGGCAATCAGGCCCCACTCGCCCCCCGGGCAGGGGCGAGACGCCCCTGCGACACACGGGCAAGATGCCCGTGCCACGACTTTGCGATAGCCCGGCCGAATCTAGCTTTCCAATCGGCGATCCCCAGTGTAAAGTCGGGAATGGCAGACCCGGGCCCGCGTTCGGCTCTCAGACCACGGAAGCACCATGGAATTCCCCTTCGACAACCTCATCTTTGATCCCGCCGAAACGATGGACCCGGAGGAGCGGAGATCGCTGCAGTTGCAGCGGCTGCGCCAGACCGTCGCCCGGACCGCCCGCGTGCCGTTCTACCGCGACGCCTTCACCCACCTGGGCCTGGGCCCCGAGTCCATCCGCTCGCTCGACGACCTCCGCCGCCTGCCCCTGACGACCAAGGAGGACCTGCGGCGGCATTACCCGCTGGGCTTCCTCGCCGTCCCCCGCGAGCAGATCGCTCGCATCCACGGGTCCAGCGGGACCACGGGCAAGCCCACCGTCGTCGCCTACACCCACGAGGACCTCCAGACCTGGGCGGGCCTCTGCGCCCGCTTCCTGGTGGCCGGGGGGCTGCGGGCGGGGGACCTCGTGCACATGGCCTTCGGGTACGGGCTGTTCACCGGGGGGTTCGGCCTGCACTACGGGGCGGAGCGCGTCGGGGCGGGGATCGTCCCGGCGGCCGCGGGGAACACGCCCCGGCACATCATGCTCATCCAGGACCTCCAGCCGCAGACGCTGATCTGCACGCCCTCCTACGCCCTGAACCTCGCCGAATCCGCCCGCGCCCAGGGCGTGGATCCCACGTCGCTGTCCCTGCGGTACGCCCACTTCGGGGGCGAGCCCTGGACCGAGGACATGCGGGTCGAGATCGAGCGGCAGATGGGGCTGCTGGCGTTCAACAACTACGGGCTCAGCGAGGTCATCGGCCCTGGGGTGAGCGGGGAGTGTGCGGCCCGCACGGGCATGCACATCCAGGAGGATCACTTCCTGGTCGAGTGCCTCGACCCCGAGACGCTGGAGCCCGTCCCCGAGGGCGCACCGGGGGAGCTGGTCTTCACCTCGCTGACCAAGCAGGCCCTGCCGATCCTCCGCTACCGCACCCGCGACATCGCCTGCCTCGACGCCTCGCCCTGCCCCTGCGGGCGGACGACCGTCCGCATGTCCCGCGTGATCGGGCGGACGGACGACATGCTCATCGTCCGCGGGGTGAACGTGTTCCCCTCGCAGATCGAGGAGGCGCTGCTGCGGGTGGAGGGGACGGCTCCGCACTACGAGATCGTGGTCGACCGTCCCGCCGCCCTGGACCAGATGACCGTCCGCGTGGAGGTCCGCCCGGAGGACTTCTCCGACCAGATGGCCGAGATGCAGCGCCTCCGCGAGCGGATCGACCGCGAGATCCAGGCCATCACCGGCCTCCGCGTCCGCGTCGAACTCGTCGAGCCCCGCGCGCTCCAACGCTTCGAGGGCAAGGCCAAGCGGGTCATCGACAAGCGGAAGTCTCCGTAAAAAGGGGACCGGCCCCCGCGGGGCGCAAAGCACGCCGGGTGCCACGGCTGCGCTGTCTGCAGCCGTGTCCTTCCCGGCGGCACGGCTGCAGACAGCGCAGCCGTGGCACCCAGGTCGCCTGGTGTACTGAGAGGCAGACGCCCGGTCCCCGGTTCCTGGTTCCCGGTCTTCGCCAAAAGCGCCCGCCCCATTCCCTCCGCCCCGTCCTACGGGTATCCTGTGTGTCCTTGAGGAGGGCGTAAGTCGTCCGCTCGCTTCCGCTAACGTACGGATCGCACGCGTGTCTATTCCTGAGGACAAAACGCCGAAAGAGCAGTCCGCCGCCGAGGTGGCCCTTCTGGTGCGCGGAGCGCAGCGGGGTGACCTTCGCGCGTTCGATCTGCTGGTGGAGCGGTTCCAGCGGCCGGCGACGGCGGTGGCGTACCGGTTGCTCAACCACCGGGACGACGCCATGGAGGTCGTCCAGGACGCGTTCCTCAAGGCGTTTGACAAGTTGGACACGCTGGATTCCCCGGGACGGTTCGGGCCCTGGCTGATGCGGATCGTGTCGAACCTGGCGCTGAACCGCCGTCGGTCGCGGGCGCTGCGGCAGACGATCTCGCTCGATGCGCCCCCGCGGGGCGACAGCGAGCGGGAGTGGGTCCTGCCCGACCCCGCCGCCGACACGCCCGACGAGACCGTCTCGGGCGAGGAACTCAAGCGGAAGATCGCCGCGGCCGTCGCGGAGCTGCCCGAGACGCAGCGGCAGGCGCTGATCCTGTTCAGCATGGCCAAGCTGCCGCAGAAGGACATCGCCAAGCAGTTGGGCCTGAGCGTGCAGGCGGTGAAATGGCATGTTTTCTCCGCGAGGAAGAAGTTGAAGGATAAGCTGGCGGAGTACCTCGAATGACCATGGATAACGAACGCGACAACCTGATCCCCCGCCGCGAGGCGGCCCCCGAGCCCACCCCGCGCGTGGACGAGAGCGACCTGGAGTTCCTGCTCAGCGAGTTCGCCGCCGGGCAGCTCTCCGGCGGTAAGGCGCACCGGCTGCGGAAGCAGCTCGCGCGCGACCCGGGGCTGTCGGCCGAGCTGCGGAAGTACTCCGCCCTCGACGCCGGGCTCGACGCGCTGGCGGATGAGGAGATCGAGGGCGTTGACTACGAGCAGCAGCGGAGCGACATCGTCCGCCTGGTCGAGCGCAAGGTCCTCCTCTCGCACCGCCGCCCCCGTCTGCGATGGCAGCGGGTGGCGGCCCCGCTGGCGATGGCGGCGGCGGTGGCGATTGCCCTGTCCGCCTGGCTGCTGTACCCCACGGGAACCGTTGCCCCACCGTCCGGCGATCCGGGGGGTCCCGAGACCTTCGTCCGCGTGCAGACCCCCGCGCCCGACGCCCCCGAGGGCGTGATCCGCGTGGCGTTGGCGGGCCCGGGGCGCGCGGAGGCGGGCACGGTTCGCGTCCGCCCGGTCCGCGTCGAGTGGGACGAGTTGCGGTTCGGGGCGTTGGCGACGGGGCGCGACGCGTCCCGCCTGCCCCCGGGCACGGTGCTCGTGTCGGCCGACCGCACGCCCACGCCCGCCATCCAGGACCCGTTGCTGCACTTGCTCATCCAGTAGCTCGATGGTTCAATGCCCCAGACTCCCAGGAGAAGACGATGAAGCGATTCGGACTGCGTTGGGCCCTTGCGGGGGCGCTGCTGGTGGGACTGTCCGCTCCCGCCCTTGCGAGTGTGGACGTGCAGAAGGCCCTCGACCGCCCCGTGGACCTCGAGGTCTCCGAGACGCCGGTCGGGGAGGTCTTCCTGCGGTTGACGGAGAAGACGGGCGTTCCCTTCGACGTCGATCCCTACGCCCTGGAACTGCTGCCCTACGGGGAGCAGACCCGCCTGACGGTGAGCATGAAGAACGTCACGCTCCGCAAGGCCCTCCCGGCCATGCTGGGGTCGCTGTCGCTGCAGTGGTCCGTCGAGGGCGACCGCATCCACGTCTACCCGGGCGAGGCCCTGGCGAGGATCGGGAGGCGGGTGAGCTATGACGAACTCGCCACGCTGCAGAAGCTCCGCACGGGCAAGCTCACGCCCCCCGCGCAAGGCGCGTCCGTCATCGAGCAGCTCCGCGCGATCAGCGGCAACCCGAACCTCGATCTCAGCTTCGCCATGGTCACCGACCGCCAGGCCGCCCTCGACCGCGCCGCGGCCGTGCTGCCGGGGACGGCGATGGACTTCCTTGACGCCCTCGTCGCCAACCGGCCCTGGGCGTGGTACCTGTGGGGCGACGAGGTCCGTATCGTGACCGGGGAGCAGCAGGTCCGCCGCCAGCTCGACCGGCAGGTGTCGCTCCGCTACCGCGGGGCGAAGCTCTCCGAGGTCCTCCTCGACCTCGCCCGCCAGGGCCGCATCCCCCTCGAAATGGAGCCCGGGGTGCTCCAGATGGTCCCCGCCGACGCCCGGGAAAGCTTCAACCTCGTCATGGCCGACGCCAGCATCGCCGAGGCCCTGCAGGTCATCAGCGGGGCGACGGGCCTGGCCTTCGAGGTGACGCACGAGGGCGTCCGCGTCGAGGCCTCCGATGCCCTCACCACCCAGACGCAGGGCAACGGCGAACGCCGCCGCTCGCCCTTCTTCGTCCGCATGTCCCTGCCCGGGCCCGAGGGCGTGACCATCGACATCTTCCTCCGCTCCGACGAACTCCCCGACGAGGTCGTCCAACGCATCCTCGCCGAGAAGCAGAAGCTCATCGAAGCCCTCGGCGGCGCCCCCGACCCCCCGGCCGCCCTGGAGCAAGTCGAACCCGACACCCAACCGACGGAATAGGGGGGCGGACCGGCAGAGGAGCAGTTTCGAAAAAGGCACCGGCTCCCGATCGCCTCGAAAAAGGGGACTGGCTCCCGAGCGGCCTCGAAAAAGGGGACTGGCTCCGGAGCGGCGGCTGTTCGCCGCGCAGGTGCCTGTCCCCTTTTTCGAGGCTTCGCGGGCAGGCCCTTGGTTCGCTATGGACCGTCCCTTTACGCTCCGTTGGCGAGGTCGGGCTGGAAAAGGGGACAGGCACCTCCGGGGCGAACTGGGCTTCCCCACGAACGGTGGGCGCGCGGAGAGGGTAGAATCTGGCCCTCCCCAAGACGAAGGAGCCCACGATGCCACGACGCAGGTACAC
>JAWLCQ010000265.1:0-5358 GCA_041687095.1 Phycisphaerae bacterium
GTGGGTTCGTTTTCAACGGTGGCCCTGCGCCGTGGCGCGGGGCCGTCGTCGAGTCGGAGTCGCGGGTGCCACGGCTGCGCTGTTCGCAGCCGTGCTCGCGCGATCGCCCGGCGGAACGCGGGTCCCGCGAACCCTTGGCGGGCGGCGCAAATCTGAATAATCTGCGCTGGGTTCGTTCTCGACGATGGCCTGCGCGGCGGTGCGGGGCCATCGCAAAGTCCGTCTTCCGTGGCATGGCGTCTCGCCCATGTGCCCCCGGGCATCTTGCCGGTGGCCTTTGCCTGCGGGGCCACATGGGTTGGAGAGGGGGTTTTCCGGGCAGGCAGGCCCCACTCGCCCCCCGGGCAGGGGCGAGACGCCCCTGCGACACACGGGCGAGACGCCCGTGCCACGGAGATGCGATCGCCCTGCGATGGAGGACGGCCCCTTTGCCCGCCCTGGGGGTCAGGGGTAGAATACCCGCGGCCGCCGGCACGGCGCCCGGGGCGTGCTCTCGGCCCGCCGACCCGGAAGCCCTTGCACACTTGCACACGAACAGGAAGCACACATGAACGCCACCAACGCCAGACGCCAGGTGATCCTCCTCATGACCGACACCCAGCGCAAGGACATGCTGGGCTGCTACGCGGACACGGGGCTCCAGACGCCCAACCTCAACCGCCTCGCCGCCGAGGGCGTACGGTTCGACCGCGCGTACTGCTGCCAGCCCGTCTGCGGGCCCGGGCGGGCCGCCCTGTTCACCGGCACGTACCCGCACTCCAACGGCAGTTGGGCCAACTCCATGCCCCTGGGCGACACCGTCAAGACGGTCGGGCAGCGGCTGAGCGACTGCGGCGTGCACGCGGGGTACATCGGCAAGTGGCACCTGGACGGGAGCGACTACTTCGGGCTCGGGCAGTGCCCCGAGGGCTGGGACCCCGAGTACTGGTACGACATGCGGAACTACCTGGAGGAACTCTCCCCGGAGGAGCGCCTGCGCTCGCGGGACCCGGGGATGAACGGTGCGGGCGTGGAGGCGGAGTTCACGTTCGGCCGCCGCTGCAGCAACCGGGCGCTCGACTTCCTCCAGACGCACGCGGAGGAGGACTTCCTGCTGGTGGTCTCGTACGACGAGCCCCACCACCCCTTCCTGTGCCCCGAGCCCTACGCCTCGATGTACCGCGACTACGACTTCCCCAAGTCCCCCGCGTTCTACGACGACCTCTCCGGCAAGCCCGCCCACCAGCGGGTGTGGTCGGGCGGGTTCTGCGACGTGCCCGAGGAGGAGAAGCGGGCGTGGCGGATCCGCAACGCCGACTACTTCGGGTGCAACAGCTTCGTCGACAGCGAGATCGGGCGCGTGATGGCCGCCATCGACCGCCACTGCCCCAACGCACTGGTGATCTACACGTCGGACCACGGGGACGGGCTGGGGGCGCACGGGATCTCGAACAAGGGCCCGGCGATGTACGACGAGATCACGAACATCCCGCTGCTGGTCCGCTGGCCGAACCGCGCCCCCGCCGGCGCCGCCTGCCCCCACCCGGTGTCCCACATCGACATCGTCCCGACGCTGCTGGAGTTCTTCGACGCCCCGCGCTCGAAGGTGCTCGAAGGCGCGTCGCTGCTCCCCTGCCTCCGCGAGCCCAAGCGGCGGGTGAACGACGAGGTCTTCATCGAGTTCTCCCGCTACGAGACCGACCACGACGGGTTCGGGGGGTTCCAGCCGATCCGCTGCGCCTTCGACGGCCGGTACAAGCTCGTCATCAACCTGCTGACGAGCGATGAACTCTACGACCTCCAGAGCGACCCGCACGAGCTGACGAACCTCATCGCGTCCCCCGAGCACGCCGCCGTCCGCGACGGCTTGCACGACCGGCTGATCGACTGGATGAACCGCACGCGCGACCCCTTCCGCGGGTACTACTGGCTCAACCGCCCGTGGCGGGCGGACGCCCCGGAACCCACGTGGGACTTCACGCGCATGACCCGCCAGCGCGAGGAACTCGAGTACTACGAGCCCCGCCAACTGGACTACGGGACGGGCCTGGAGATGCGCGAGGCGACGCGGCGGAAGTAGCGAAACAGCGCGCGGCGTAACCGTTCACGGAGGTGCGGGTGAGGAGCCCCGCACCGCCTCGAAAACGGGGACTGGCTCCGCAGCGGCATGCTTCTTGCCGCGCAGGTGCCTGTCCCCGTTTTCGAGGCTCCCTGCGCCTACCCCGCCTGCGCCTGCCCCGCCTGCGCCTCTCCCGCCTTCGGCTCCCGATGAATCATCTTCTTCACGCCTTCGCTGCTGTTTGCGAAGGCGTGAACGGTTACCGCGCGGCGAAGTCGTGGACGGTCTGCGACGCGTCACAACTCCCAGGGCTTGCGCTCGATGAGGGGCGTGTGGAAGCGGGCCTCGATGCGGCCGGCCTTCTCCAGGTGGTCCAGGCACGCCCGCAGGCAGCCCCGCCCCACGCAGATCGCCAGGTGGCGGAAGCGGTGCTGCAGGAACGCGCTGTACGCGGGCGCCTTGCCGTCGGGCATGCCCTCGGGGGGCTGGAAGGGGCTGTACCGCGGGTCGTCGCCCCGGTGCACCACCCCGCACGCCGCGCAGTCCAGCTTGCCGTGCGAGTAGACCCGCCCGTCGATCTCGACGCGCTCGGTCCGCTCGGGCGAGATCGCGCCCGCCTGGCAGGCGCGGACGCACGCGCCGCACTCGTCGCAGACCCGCCCCTCGAACAGCGGGGTGGGCGTCAGCACCGCGTCGGTGAACAGGGCGAACACCCGCTGCCGCGGGCCGTACTGCGGGGTCAGGAAGACCTTCGACAGGCCCAGTTCCCCCAGCCCCGCCGCCACGCCGATCACCCGCAGCGAGACCATCCCGTCGGGCCCGGCGGGCTGGTCGTCGCGCGTGGGGCGGCCGTTGTTGGCCTGGAACGGGTTATGTACGGGGACCGACGTGAACCCGTGCTCCTCCAGGCACATCGCCAGGCGGCGGAGGATCCGCGGGGCCTCGACCTCGTTGAGGTACCAGTACGAGTCGCAGTTGTACGCCTGCCAGTACGTCCCCTCCTCGACCGTCTTGAGCGTCCCCCTCGCCTGCGGGAGGGCGATGGCGACCACGGTCCGCGTCTGCGGGAAGATCGTCCGCGGGTGCAGTTCCGCGGGGGCGTTGGCGAACCGCTCGATGGGAGCGAACCCCACCAGTCCCGCCCCGGAGTCCAGGGCAACGTCGTGAACCTGCTGCGTCAAGGCATCCATAGCGCACCTCGTTCCCCGGGGCGGATGACGCCTCCGGTGGATCACAGTCTACCCGACCCGCCGCGGATCCGCCAAGATCCGGGCAAGTCGCCTCAGCGATCCGCCGAGCCCCTCACCGCACGCGCTCCCCCCACAACTGCGTCGTCACCGTCGCCCCGCCCGGGAACGCGTGCAGCGTGATGTCGCCCTCGGGCGTGACCCGGGCGTAGTGGGCCTCCGGGCCCTGCCACGCCCCCACGTTCACGTGCCATCCCTCGTGCCACCCCGCCCGGTGCGTATGCCCGGTGATCAGCACATGGCCCGGATGCTCCTGGTGGTAGCGTTCCATCTCCTCGCGGGTCTGGTCGAGGGGCTCCCCGGCGGCGGCGCGCTGGCTGGCGGTGCGGAACCACACGCGGCGGATGAACTGCGTGGTCCCCACGAGCATGCCCAACGCCGCCCGACCCCAGCCGGTCTTCGCCACGTCCCAGACCCGCCGCGGGAGCGGGCGGTGGGACTCCCACGCCTCCCACAGCACGTCCTCGGTGCTGCGGCCATCCACCGTCCCCCCCACCGCCAGTTCGATGATCCCGGCCGCCAGGGTGGCGATGCGGCCGAAGAGCATGGCCTTGCGGGGGTCGTTGAACGCGTCGAACTGATGGCCGTGGACGACGTGGACCGTCCGCCCCCCGCGGTCCAGGGTGAGTCTCTCCGTCAGGCAGCGGAGGAGCGGGAACTCCACCGGCAGGTCCACCAGGCCCAGGAGGTCCACGTCGTGGTTGCCGATGATGAAGATGCTGCCGTGGCTCACCAGGCGGTGCAGGAGTTCCATGTACCGCCGCACCACCTCCCCGTGCTGCGACTGCCAGAACTCGAACACGTCCCCGGCGAGCACGAGGCAGCTCGACGGGTCCTTCTCGACCACCTCGGACAGGAACGCCTCGAACCGCTGGAGGTGCGGGAAGAAGTTGTCCATCGCCGACCCGTCGCCCAGGTGCAGGTCGCTGACGACGTACAGCGTGCAACCGGCCGTCCGCGCCTGCAGCCAGTCGTTCATGGGGGGCCCCTCTGCGTCAGCGGCGACGGCGGCGGAGGAAGGCGGCGGCGCCCAGGCCCAGCAGCGACAGGGCGGCGGGCTCGGGAACGACGTTGTGGGCGGCCTCGTCGAAGGTCGTGGAGATGTTGAGGTCGTCGACGGTGCGGGAGTCGTTGTTGGCGATACCGGAGATCGCGACGGCCCGCAGGGCGACGTCCCCGAAGAAGTTGCCCGTCTGCTGCATGGTGTGCGCCGACGCCTCCGTCAGGTCGAACGTCCCGTCGCTGTAGTCGTCGGCCCAGAGGGTGTAGCGGTCGTTGGCGCCCCCGTCGTAGTTGGGCTCGACCCGCACGACGATCCGCCACGGGGTGGCCTTGAAGGAATCCGCCGTCGGCTGCCCGGCGTTGCCGAACAGGTTGCTCTTCGCGTCGTTGATGGCGAACTCGACGTCCCGCAGGCCGAAGACGTTCATGTTGGCGGTGCTGGCGGGGTCGAACAGGCGGATCATGAAGCGGTATCCCAAGTCGGCCCCGGGGGCCTGGAGGGTGGCGGCGACGTAGAGGGTGTCCCCGACGGAGGTCCCGGTGAACCAGCGGCCGATGTTCCCGTCCCCGCCCTGGACCGCGCCCGAATCCGTCACGTCGAAGCGCACGTCGCCCGACCAGTTGCCGTCCCAGTTGCCGTATCCACCGCCCTGCCCGTTCAAGTCCCCGACGGCCTTGTCGTCGAACGTGTCGGCCGCGATGAGCGCGGCGGAGGCCAGGCGGGGCGAGGCAATCAATGTACACAGGGAAACCAGGAGCATCCCGGCGAACAGGTTCCGGAGCGTCATGGCGTCCTCCTCTCGATATCGCGAACCCGAAACAACAACGCTCGGCAGGTCGCCGAGCGCCAACCCGAACCATCATAGCCGCCTTTCGTGAGGCGTCAAGGTGCAAATGGGTGCACGACCGTACCTGCAGGATCGGTTCACGGGGTGCCACCCTCAAGCGGCGTTGTTTGCCGCTTGGGGGTGCTGCGGCGTGGCGGGCTCAACACCCCCAAGCCGCGAACAGCACGCGGCTTGAGGGTGGCACCCCGCGGGGGCCGTTCCGTGAACGGTGACATTGCGCAGA
>JAWLCQ010000266.1:0-5343 GCA_041687095.1 Phycisphaerae bacterium
GCGGAAAGAAGAAGAAACGGCAGGAGGAGAGGGGGCAGGGCGCGGGCTAGCTTAGAAACCTTCGCTCCCCCGGGACGAGCCCGGGCGGGGGCGGGAGCGGACGGGAAAAATGTGATAAAGAGACAGCCCAGGGGAGAGGGGTTCTCTCCCTCCCCTGTCCGTTCTCCCCCGCCGCGGCCGCTACCTCGCCGCGAGGAACGCCTTGGCGACCATGCGGACGTGTTCGTCGGGGTCGTTGGCGAGGAACTCCAGGACGGGGGTCTGCCCGCGGAGGGTGGACGCCCCGAGCAGCTCGACGAGGCGGAGGCGGACCAGCGGGCTGGGGTCCTCGATGGCGGAGGCGAACCAGCGGACGATGTCCTCGTGCAGGTCGCAGGGCTGCAGCGAGGCGAGCATCTCGGACCGGACGGCCGGGGAGGGGTCCTTGAGGACCTCGACCATCATGCGGATGAGCACGCCCCGGCCGATGTGGGTCTGCAGGGGCCCGGGGGCGGTGGCGCGGCGGGTTTCGAGTTCGCGGGCGAAGCACAGCAGGGCCCCCACCTGCCGGGCGGCGAGCACGCGCTGGGGCGTCTCGCCGCGACGGATGGCGAAGACGAGCTGGCCCAGCATGCGATCGTACTGCGCGGTCCACTGGTCCGGGGCGTTGGGGTCGAGATCGGACAGGAGGCCCTTGCGGGTGACGGTGGTCGGGGCGATGTCCATCTTCGGAAGGGCGCTGAAGATCGCGTGGCCCTGCTTGACGGGGTCCAGCGTGCCCCCGACGGTCAGGGGCAGGTCGGAGAGCGGGCGGCGGGCGAGGGCGGCGGCGAGGGGCCCGCAGTCCACGCGGACGCGCACGGGGATGCGCTCCCCGGGAGGCAGGTACCGCGGGGCGGGCCAGAACACCAGGGGCAGGTCGTTGAACCGCTCGGTGCGCGACCCGGAGGGCACGAGCACGTGGGGGTGCATCACCGGGTTCAGGACGCCCCAGTCCCCCAGGGGCAGGGCGATGTCGGCGGTGTTCATCAGGAGGGCGTCGACCTCGATGGGCTCGCCCACGCGGGCGCGCTCGCGCGCGGGCTGCAGCGAGACGCGGACGTACTTTTCCGGGGCCCGCCCGAGTTCGAGGACGGCGTCGGGGAAAGCCTGGGCGAGTTCGAGCACCTCGGGGGCGCCCTCGTACGGAGGCAGGGTGATGTCCGCCCCCGTCGCCAGTGCGCGCAGGCGGCGGTACGCGGGGCCGTTGCGGGGGAGATGGGCGGCGCGGGTGATGACGTCGCGGCCCTCCTCGATGCGCCCCAGTGTGAAGAGGCGTTCGGCGAGGAAGGCGGCGGCGTAGGCGTCCCGGGGCACCAGCTCCTGCAGCCGGTCGATGCCCGTCTGCGTCAGACCGCTGCGGATCTCCGCCACCCCGAGCATGCGGCGGGTGAGCGGGTCGTTGGGATCGCCCAGTTCGGCGGCGCGGCGGGCGTAGGCGATGGCCTTGCGGGCGTCGGGCTGCGTGAGCAGGTAGAACCACGCCAGTTGCTGCCCCTGGGCGGGGGAGGCGATTTCGTTGGGCTCGACCGGCCGCAGGGCCGTCTCCAGGTCGCGGACGAGGCGGGCGGCGTCGGCGGGGCGGTTGGCGGAGCGGTAGGCCTCGATGAGCAGCGAGCGCAGGTCGGCCGAGTCGCGGTGCTGCTGGAGAGCCTCGTCGAGGAAGGCGATGGCCTCGTTGGTTTGGCCGGCGTCGAGCATGGCATCGGCGCGGCGGACGAGGAGCGGATGGGCGCGGGGGTCGGAGAGCGGGACGCGGAGGACGGCGGCGGCGTGGGCGAGGAATCGCTGCGCCTGTGCGTGCAGGCCCATCTCCCCGAGGATCGTCCCCGCCTCCATGGCGGTGGCGAAGCTGCCCGGGTTGGTGCGGAGCAGGCCGAGGGCGGCCGAGGCGCGGTCGGCGGCGGAGAGGGTGTCCTGGAGAGCGAGGAGGCCCTGGAGGGCTCGTGGGGAGGCGGGATCGAGTTCGAGCGCCTCTTGGTAGGCGTCGCGGGCGGCGGGGAGATCCCCGCGGCCCTGGAGGAAGTCGGCGCGGAGGACGGCGGCAGCGGTGCGGACGGGGGCGGAGAGGGCGGAATCGGCCTGCCGTTGGGCGAGGTAGGCGATGCGTTCCTCGGCGGTCTGGAGCTGCTCGACGCCCAGTTCGAGGCGGCGGAGGTGCTGGGCGTAGTCGTGGGGGTGGGCGGCGAGGTAGCGGTCGAGGGCCTCGGCGGCGAGGTCGAGGCGGTTCTGCGACTGGTAGATCTCGGCGAGGATGCGTTGGACGAGCGGGTTGTCCGGGTGGTACTGCCTCGCGAACTGCGTGAGGGCGACGAGGCGGGCGGCGCGGGCGGGGGTGTCGGGGGGGGCGTGGATGAGGTTGCGGGCGGACAGCGCGAGGGACTCGGCGATGAGGGCGGCGGAGGCGTCCTCGGGCGAATCCGCCCGGGCGGGACCGGGGCACAACAGGCCCGCCCCCACCACGGTGAGGATCAGAGCGATCCCTGCAAAGCGTGCATACTTCATCGGTGGGTTCCCCGACGGCCGAGCGGGCTCCGAAGCGCGCCACAACCGCCGCGGGCGAGCGCCCCCCCTCCCGCCGCGCGGGTCCAGCGGCTCTCGGGGGGGCGATGGAGCACCCCCAAGCGGCGGAAACCCGCCGCTTGGGGGTGGCATTCATCGCACGGGCGGTTCAGAACTCGAACCTAGCCGCCGGTCGGACCGGCGGGGTTCTGCTGGACCGGCGTGGGGGGCATGATCGAGACGTTCTCGAACTGCGACCCGCGCTGGACCCGCAGCAGGACGGCCTGGCCGGGATTCTGCTGCAGAGCGGAGTTGAGCGTGTTGGCAACGGCGGTGACGTTGGCCACGCGGGTGCCGTTGATGCTCAGGACCAGGTCACCAGGGCGGAGGCCGGCGTAGGCGGCGGGCGTGTTGCGCCCGACGACCTCGACATACAGGCCGGGCTCGGTGCTGGTGGCGTTGTCGATCAGGTACTGATCGAGCGGAACCTTCTCGCGGAGGACCATGCCCAGGGGCCGGCTGATGGAGCGGGGCGCCTCGGCGGGGCGGACGGGCCAGGGAGCGGCCGTCAGCTCGACCTCGCGGACCTGCCCATCGACGCGGACGGTCAGCTTGACCTTCTCGCCTTCCTGGAGGGTCTCGATCTGGTTGCGGAGGTTGGCGGCGACCATCTCGGGGGCGGGGAAGCTCTCCAGCTCCTTGCCGTTGATCCCGATGATCTGGGCCCCGTCATTCACGCCGGCCTTCTCGGCACTGGTGCCGGGAACGACCTTGTGGATCATGACGGCCGGGACCTTGATCGCGGCCAGGCTGCGCTCCTCATCCGACATCGGCCAGAAGTCGATGATGCCCACCCACGAGCGGCGGCGGATCTTGCCGTCGGCGGGGATCTTCTCGATGGCCCGCTTGAACTCCTCGGCGGGGATGAAGAAGTGCGTGCGCTCGACGGGGCGCATCCGGATGGGGACCACGCCCTGCTGGGTGGCGGTCTGGAAGTTCTGGAAGAGCTGCTCGCGAACGAGCCCGACGGCGAACCCGTCGGGGGTGAACACGGGGGACCCCACGCCGGTCAGCTCCCCGCCCGTCACGTACGCGATCCGCATGGGAGCGCGGGCGACGGCGGCGACGTACCCGGCCCCGGCGTACGGCTGGAAGCCCAGGTCACGGCCCATCAGGCCGACCGAGGCGACGAGCTGCCCGGTGGGCAAGGGGCGCTGGGCGAAGTCGATCCGCTTCCACTGGTAGTTGCCCATGGCCTTGATGAACGTCAGGCCCGTCTGGCGATCGATGCCCAGCAGCTTGCCCTCCATGGGCTCCTTCATGCCGGGAACCTGGATCTCGATCTTCGTGATGACCTCGGGCGTGACGTTCGTGTCCAACGCCGTCGTCATCAGCGTCCCGTCCTCCACCACGCACACCGCCAACCCGCCCGTCTGCGTATTGACGATCGACGTCTCGATGGTGAACACCACGTTCGCCAGGCCGCCCTTGGCCTTCTCGGTGACATCCGCCATCACCTTCCCGGGATCCTGAGCCCACGCGGCGGACGAGGCTACGGCGATCAGCCCCACCGCCACACATACTGCCAATAGACGCTTCATCTCAACTCCTTCATCTGGGGGTACGAGTACGTTGCCTGCTCTTGGTTCGTTCAGAAGGGGCCGCCGGTTCACTTCCGGCGGCGGAAACCGCGATTCGCTCCGCCCAGGTCGGACCGGCCGAGCCCGGACGAAAATACAGTAGCAGCCAGAACAAAACTCCCGCAAGGGAGATTGCCAGCGACGTCACCTGGTTGTGCGTCAGGATCAGACGGGCGACGTTATGGGGGTTATCGGCCCGAATCGACTCCAGGATGAAGCGCGTAATCGGATACAGGATCATCAGAAGCGTAAAAACCTGCCCCTCGCGCGTCCGCAGCCGGAAAAAGCCCCACAGCACCCCCGCCAGCACCAGGGCGTTGAGCAGCCCCAGCAACTGCGCGGGGCGCAGGGGCTGGGTGTGCTGGGCCTGGGCGATGGCGATCTGCTCGGGGGTGAATTCCCGCGGCGGGATCAGCCGCCCGTCCTCCCCCACCAGTTCCGCCGGGGGGCGGACCTGGTCGGCGGCGAGTTGGGCGGAGTACGGCGGGGACGGATGGGCCTCCTCGGAGAACGGATTCTCCCGCCCGTCGAGCTTCACCAGCGGCTCGGAGTACATCGGGAACCGCGTGTGCAGGGCCCAGTCCTCGCTGCACGCCCCGCCCCAGCAGCACCCGTTCAGCAGGCACCCCGCCCGCCCGAACGCCAGCCCCACCATCAGGCTCACCGCGATGATGTCCAGGAACCGCCGCACCGGCAGCCGCTTGATCAGCAGGTACGCCAGCACCAGCCCCGTCCCCCCGATCACCCCGCCGTAGTAGATCAGCCCCCCGCTGGTCACGTTGAACATCTCGGTCAGCGGGTCCGAGGCCGCCGCGAAGTACTCGTAGTTCTCGATGATGTACGCGATGCGGGCGCCCGCCACCCCCCCCACCAGCGACAGCACGCCGACGGCGGCCACCGCCTCGGGGTTCTCCCCGACACGCCGCGCCCGCCACTGCGCCAGGCCAATCCCGCTCAGGAACCCGAACACCATCATCAGCCCGTACCCGTACACCCGCAGCGTGATGGTGAAGTGCAGCCACTCCAGCAGGAGCACGGCGGCGAGCCCCACCGTCAGCGGGGCCGACGCCCACGTCAGCACCCGCGGGGACAGGACGGTCAGGCGCGAAAGGGCGGCGGCGTCCAGGGCCTTGCCCTTGCCCTCGCCCGCGATCTCCGCGGCCCGCCGGCGAACCATCGCGAC
>JAWLCQ010000267.1:0-5340 GCA_041687095.1 Phycisphaerae bacterium
TGTCGCGGAAGCGTTCGTTGGTCGCCCCGGACGTTGGGGGACAGGAGACCCCCAACGCACGCGCTTGGGGCGCCGCACACGCTCGGGGCGCCGCACGCGCTTGGGGCGCCGCACACGCTCGGGGCGCCGCACGCGCTTGGGGCGCCGCACGCGCTCGGGGCGCCGCACGCGCTTGGGGCGCCGGGATACCGCGAAGGGATCCGGGTTTCCCGCGGGTTGACAGGGCGTGTCGGGGGGCTATGCTCGATCGAGAGCGAAAGGAGTTCGACATGCCTTCCCCCGATCGGTGCAACGTGATCTTCATCCGCACCGACGACCAGGGCCCGTGGGCGCTGGGCTGCGCGGGGAACCCCGGGATCCGCACACCGAACCTCGACCGCCTCGCCGCCGGCGGGATGCGGTTCTCCAGCTTCTTCTGCACCTCCCCCGTGTGCTCCCCCGCGCGGGCGAGCATTCTGACCGGCCGCCTGCCCTCGCAACGGGTCCTCGCGCAGCCCCTTCCCCGTGGGCGTGGACAAGCGTAGAATGGCCGTTTGCTCTGCCCCCCAGAAGGAAGAAGTATTGCGGCATGCATGGCAAGGAGATCATCGAGCAGTTTCGCGTTCCGTTCAAACCGAACTACATCCCGCAGGCGGATGAGGAGGAGGTCTTCCGCACCGCCTGCGCCACGAGAATCCCGCTGATCCTCAAGGGGCCCACCGGGTGCGGGAAGACGCGGTTCGTCGAGCACATGGCGCACGAACTGTCCCTGCCCCTCATCACCGTCTCCTGCCACGAGGACCTCACCGCGAGCGACCTGGTGGGGCGGTTCCTGCTGAAGGACGACGAGACGGTCTGGCAGGACGGGCCCGTCGCCCTGGCCGTGCGGTACGGGGCCATCTGCTACCTCGACGAGATCGTCGAGGCCCGCAACGACACCACCGTCATCATCCACTCGCTCACCGACGATCGGCGGATGCTGTACATCGACAAGACCGGCGAGGTCATCCGCGCCCACGACGACTTCCTCATGGTCCTGAGCTACAACCCGGGCTACCAGAACGTCGTGAAGGACCTCAAGCACTCCACCAAGCAGCGGTTCGCGTCGCTGATCTTCGACCACCCCCCCGTCGCGACCGAGACGCGGATCATCGCCTCCGAGAGCGGGCTCGACGACCCCACCGCCCGCAAGCTCGCCGAGATGGGCCAGCGGATCCGCTCGCTCAAGGGCTTCGGGCTCGATGAGGGCGTCTCGTCCCGCCTGCTGGTCTACGTCGGGCGCCTCATGCAGTCCGGCCTCCACCCCCTCACCGCCTGCCGCTGCGCCATCTCCCAGACGCTCAGCGACGAGCGGGAGATCATCGCCTCCGTCGAGGACATCGCGAAGCTGTACTTCGGGGATGTGATGGAGGAGGGGGCGAAGTGACGGCGGCGTTTTGCACGGGGCGCCTCCCGGGCGCCAAATCCGAAATCCGAAGCACGAAATCCGAAACAAATTCAAAGCACGAAATCCCAAGGACCAAAACCGAGGCACTCCCACGGTTGCCCCGGTTCGCCGATTCGCCTGGTATGCAAGCGTTTGGGGCATTCGTATTTGGGATTTTGGATTCGTTTCGGATTTCGAGTTTCGTGCTTCGGATTTCCCCCCGCCGGGGCGGTCGTACCGACCGTCGCCAAACAAGACTTTGGATGCGAGCATGACATTCGATCACGAGTCATCGCAGGCGGGCGGCTTTGATCTCCGCTCCGTCTCCTGGGGCTACCAGCAGCTCTTCGCCGACGCCATCGACCGCCTCGCCGCCGACGGGACGCTCGGCCGGGGGGGCGAGGAGGGGCGGCGGGTCTTCTTCGACATGCTCCACCGAGCGACCCCGGGGTCCTTCGACCACGTCGTCAAGGAGTTCCTCGTTGCCCTCAACCCCCGCACCCGCTGGATGGTCGCCGTCCCCGCCATCTTCGAGGACCTCGTCGAGCTGGGCGTGCAGATCAGCCGCTCCCGCCTCGCGCATGGGATCGCGTTCTTCCGCCACTGGGGCAAGGGCGCGTTCGGGGACACGCCCGAGCAGGTCCGCGCCCTGCTCCACCACGTCCGCGCGCTGCGGGAGGTCGACGCCGAACTCGCCCAGGCGTTCCTGGGGAGCTACCCCCGGCTCCTCGACCGCCTCTCGCTCCCGCAGGTGCAGCTCTTCGCCAACTGGGTCCGCGACCTGTACCCCCGCAACCGCCGCACCGCCATCGAGTCCGCCGCCCTACGCCTCCAGGCCGCCCTGACCTTCGTCGAGAACCTCTCGCACGAGTCCCGCCTCGACGACGTCCGCGACCGCCTCGCCCGCCTCGCCCGCGCCATGGTCGGGCGGACCGTCGAGATCGCCGACTTCTCCCAGCTCGACAGCGACCACCTGATCCTCCGCGGTAGTAAGGTCGTCAGCTTCCAGGACGCGGTCTACCTGCCCGTCAAGATGCTCGTCCACGAGCGGAAGGACCACAACGAAGCCCTGTTCCTGCTGGCCGTCCTCGCCAGCGCCGCGGCCGTGCGGTGGGACAGCTTCACCGCCCTGCAGGGCGAGCGCGGCCGGGGAGCCGAAACGATCGAGCAGTACCTCGGGGGCGACCGCGCGTGGGCGGCGGCCGTGACGGTGGTGGAGACCGTCCGCGTGCTGGACACCCTCGCCCGCGAGATGCCCGGTTCGCGCAGCCTCATCCGCCTGGGGATCGAGACGGAGTTCACGCTCCAGCCCCCGCGGTCGCGGTTGGATTCGCTGCTCCACGACGTGCTGCGGAACGCCTTCACTCCGGGTCCGTGGCAGGACTCACCGCAGAGATCGCAGAGACCGCAGAGGGAGGAGGAGGAAGTTTCACCTCCCCAGTCCTCCGCGTCCTCCGCGTCCTCCGCGGTGCAACGCGGCCCCGATACCGTCGCGGACCTTCGCGACGGCGTCCGCACCGTTCGCGACATCGCCTCGCGCTCGCGGAGCGTGGACGACACCGCCGACCTCGTGCGTCCGCTGCTGCGGCAGCTCGCCCCGTTCCTCGACGCCGAGCCCCGCGCCACGATCTTCCTCCCCGACTTCCACTACCCCGCCGAACTCAGCGAGGCGCCCCCGTCCGTCCTGGTCGCCGACGCCTCCCGCCGCCCCCGCCCCGACGAGCCGGCCGAGCCGTCCGAATCCGCCGACACCGCCCCCGACGCCCAGCAGGGCAAGCCCGACGAGTCCGAGGGCGTGCGGGCGGGGTTCGTCTACCCCGAGTGGAACCACGCCCAGAACGACTACTACGAGGACTGGTGCCTCCTCCGCGAGCACCGCGCCCCAGTGCCGCCCGGGCGCCCGCGGCCGCCCGACCCCGCCGAGGACGCCGCCGTCGCCCGCGCCCGGCGGATGTTCCAACGCCTCAAGCCCGACACCATGCGGAAGGAGAAGTCCCTCCCCTTCGGGGACGAGATCAACGTCGACCGGCTGGTGGAGTACCTGGCGCGGCGAAGGGAGGGGGCGGACGCGCGGGTGGACTTCTACGAGAAGAAGTACATCCGCCGCCGCGACCTCGCCGTCGCCCTCCTCCTCGACGTGTCGGGCTCGACCGCCAACGACCCCCAGGGCCAGTCCCCCCCCTCCGGGGAGGGCGGGCCCCGCATCCTCGACATCGAGAAGCGCGCCGGGCTCATCCTCGGGGAGGGCCTCAGCGCCCTGGGCGACGCCTTCGCGATCTGGGGGTTCAGCGGCAATGGGCGGGAGCACTGCGACTTCTTCGTCTACAAGGGCCTCGACGAACCCTTCGGGCCCGACCAGCGGACGCGCCTCCACGCGGCGTTCCCGTCGGCGAGCACGCGGATCGGGGTCGCCCTCCGCCACGCCCGCACCCTTCTGGACGGCCACCCCGCCCGCCGGAAGATCCTCCTCCTCATCACCGACGGGAAGCCCCAGGACAGCGACTACGACCCCGCCACCCGCTACGCCCAGTACGACGTCCGCATGGCCGTCCAGGAATGCCACCGCCAGGACATCCACGTCGTGTGCATCTCCACCCTGGAGAACTCCCGCGCGGACCTGGAGATCATGTTCCCCCACCGCCGCTTCGTCATCCTCGAGGACATGCGCAAACTCGTTGACCTGCTCCCGCAACTCTACCTCCGGATGACCTGCTGAGTCCGCCCCCCGCGCAGGCAACCCGCTGGGACGCTCCAGGAGAGGAGCAGGGATGCAGGGGATGGGGGGAGGGAGAGGAACCGGGAACCAGGAATCGGGAACCAGGAATCGGGAACCAGGAACCGGGAACCAGGACCCAGGAACCAGGACCCAGGAACCAGGAACCGGAACTGGGAACAGGAATTGGGAACAGGAACCGGGAACCAGAAGAAACAGCGTGTTTCCACGGGGAATGCCCACGGGACGCTGTTCGTCCCGTGGGACGACCTGAGGCAGCAGTTGGGCCAACTCGCGCGCACGCCGGTGCCGTGGCTTGCGGAGCAACCACGTCCAACCGACGCCGCACGAGGATTGCCTGCAAGCGGGGAGGAACGCAGCGCGGGCTGCGCCCGCTCCCAATTTCGATTTCCGATTTGCGATTTCCGATTGGGCTGTCGCCCCTGCCACGGCCCCAATCGAAGTGATCGCCGTTTGACGACCAGGGAACATCCTCGAAAAAGCGAGGATCCTGCGCGTTTGCAGTGCAGATGAACGCGGATGAGGAGACGCCGGGATCTGCGTCCAACTGGGACTACGGACTGCCCTGCTCCCACGCCCTGTGCTACACTGAGTGCGAATGCCCGACGAGCCGCACCCACCGCTGATCTGCGACCGCTGCTCCCGCCTGCTCACCCCGGGGGCGGGGAACTTCTACGTCGTCCACATCGAGGCCCTCGCCGACCCCACGCCCCCGTCGCTCGACGACTCCGACGAGGCCCTCGACGTCGGCGCCGAGATCGACCGCCTCATCGACGAGATGGAGGGCATGAGCGAGCAGGAACTCATGGACCAGATCCACCGCCGCCTCACCCTGCACCTCTGCGGGCCCTGCTACCGCCACTGGATCGAAAACCCCACCGGCGGCTGAGCCGCAGCGGGGGGATATTCGGACGCTTCCCGATTTCTGGATGCCTTCCCCCTGGGGCGGCTTTCCCGCGCGCGGAAGCGCCCCCGCTGACGGCCTCGTCGGGGCTGGGGGGGGGCTAGGGTCTCGTTGTTCTACACATCTCGGGCCTCCCGGAGCGTCAGGGGCCCGATCTCCAGGCGTCCCGCGAGGAACCCGCTTCCGTGCGTCCCGACCGGGACGCGTCTCTGTGCGTCCCGGCAGGGACGCTGTGACAATAGCCCAGCAGTTCACTGCTGGGACCCGGGCCCATCCCCCTTCCTTTTCTTCTTCTTC
>JAWLCQ010000268.1:0-5295 GCA_041687095.1 Phycisphaerae bacterium
CCAGCGCAGACTATTCCGAGTTTCACCCCTCCCACCCCTCTCCCCACCGGGGAGAGGATGTCGCGCAGCGACAGGTGAGGGGGGCCCGGACCCACCCACGTGCGAGCGAAACGGGGACTGGCTCCGCAGGGGCGCGCCGTTCGCCCCGGAGGTGCCTGTCCCCCTTTCGCGGTCCCACTCGCACCTACCGTGTAAAACAAACCCATCTCGCCTCCTCCCCATCCTCGAAAACGAACCCACCGGCACACCCCCCCACGAGCGCGCCCAACCGTGAGGAACGAACCCAGCGCAGACTATTCCGTTTTTTACCCCTCTCCCTGCGGCTAAGGCATCTGTACATCCCGGAGAATGAGCGGGGATGAACGCGGATGAACGCAGATACGGAGAGGGCAGGGATGCAGGGGATGCAGGGGATCGGAGGGTAAAGGGTTGGAGGGCAGAGGGTTCCGAGACCTGCCGGCCCTGCTTCTTCTCATCCTTCTTCTCCTGATCCGCGTTCATCTGCGTTCATCCCCGCTCATTTTCATCCCCGCTCATCTTCGGATGGTGTCGAGCCCGCCACCCCGACGGGGCCTCGGCTGCCTCGCGCCGCCGGGCCGGGGAGACCCGCCGCCCCCGTCCATCCCGCAGCCGCCGTGTCGCGAATCCGCGCGGACCTCGCCTCCGCCCGTTCTCGCCATAGGCAACTCCTCCTATAGTTATTATTATGCACAACCCACAGCGCCGTCCCGCCGAAATTGCGACTGGGGGATACCAGAGCCGCAACCGACGTATTCCCAGCAGGTTGCGACGGCGCAAATCCTCCCCCCCACGCCCCGCCCGCCCCAGTGGACACTTGGTATCCGCAAATGGCGCAGCAGTCGAGGCCGCGCCAATGGGTAACACTGCAACGAAAGATGTGAACTGGTTGACTGGTTAACTGGTGACTGGGACAGCAGTTTGCGTGGGCTGCCCGCCTGGGACTGCCGGAGGGGCCCACTTGGTTGCAAGCCACTGCCAATCCACCAGTCAACCAGTCAACCAGTCAACCAAGCTTCGTTGTAGCGGTAAAGAGGGGCGGTTATGCGTGTCGGA
Source organism: Phycisphaerae bacterium (assembly GCA_041687095.1). Lineage (GTDB taxonomy): Bacteria > Planctomycetota > Phycisphaerae > SM23-33 > SM23-33 > JAWLCQ01. Next base: position 1,075 of record JAWLCQ010000268.1, read on the forward strand.
GAATCCCCCTTGCCCCCGTCCGAGGGCGGACGTAGGATGCTGTCATGCCGCGAGCCGCACGAACCGTCCTGTCCGGTGTGCCGCATCACCAGCCTTCGCCAGGGCTTCGGCTTGACAGGCGTGACGCAGCGGGGGAACAACCGCCCGGGAGGCGCAGGACGATGGAAATTAGGAACCGTCCCTATTTATCTCAGCACGTCAACCGCCAGCAGCACGGGGGCGGGCGGCTGTGGCAGGGGCGGTTCTTCTCGTGTCCGCTGGACGCGGAGCACCTGTGGGCGGCGGTGCGGTACGTCGAGCGAAATCCGGTGCGTGCGGGGCTGGTGGATCGCGCGGAGGCGTACCGCTGGTCGAGTGCGGCCGCTCACTACGGTCTGCGGGCGGAGGCGGTGCTGTCGGACCCGTGCGAGCTGGCGGTGCGGCTGGGCGCGGGGCGATGGTCGCAGTGGCTCCGCGGGCCGTGGGAGCAGGAGGCGGTGATGGTGCAGCGTCTGCGGGCGTGCACGTCCAGCGGCCGCCCGGCCGGGGGCGAGGGGTTCGTGTCTCGCCTGGAATCGCTGGTGGGCCGCCGCCTGCGTCCCGGCCCCGTCGGCCGCCCCCGCCAGCGCGGTGCCAAAGCGGACGGGCAGCGAGAGGAAAGGGTGAATGATGCGGAAATCGGGTAGCGTCCCTGCTATCTGCTGCTATCTGATCTTCGTAATGCTGGACCGGGCACAGGCAAGTAAGGTGACAACATGGCAACAGCAGATATCATACGACGGGTAACGGACGAATTGAGCTATAATTTACTATATGCCCCGCAGTATCCAGCGGAAGACCAGACTAATGTTGATCGGGAGGAGCGACTCATGATGCAGTGGCTGGGCGAGGTCAAGTCAGTTACCACGAGCGCAGCGGTTCTTGACCGTGTTCAGATGGGGGCACAGCACATTGCACACGCCTTTGAGGCCTTGAGGAGTGGTGATGAACAGACCGCTCGAAGGAGCATTGAAGCAGCCATTGATAGCCTTCGCTAAGGCTCTCCCCCGGCAGGGTCCGGGAATATTGGTAGGTGGGACGCTACCCGGTCTCCGTCGGCCGGAAGTTATGGGGACAGATACCCCGAAGTTATGGGGACAGATACCCCAACTCCCCGCAGTTGTGGTGTCTGTCCCTGAAACCACGACTTGCGAACGAGGCCGCTGGCACGTCCCAGCCCAGCCGGCATCCGGATATCGGCGGCCCAAGTAGCCAAAGAGGACCATCGACCATGACGAAACCTGAAGCAGACAGGGACGAGCCGGGGGACGCCGCCTGGCACGCTATTGAGCCGTACTGCGAATCCGTGGGTATCTACAATGGCCCCCAGGTCTTCGTCGACAGTTTCGAGAAGGTGCCGGAGCCGGCGCGGCGCCTGTTCGCCGTCTGGTTCTGCGACGCCGAGGTCTGCAACGGCGGGTTCCATCAGTTCTTCTTCAACTCGACGGGCGTGCTCGCGCCCGAGGCGGCCGAGGGGTTCCGTGCCGCCGGCCTGACCGAACTCGCAGAGCTGCTGGAAACGGCCATCGCCAGGCTCGGCGAGCCGTACCCGCGAGACCGGGCGAAACGCTTGGCGGTACTGGAGACCCTGAAGCGGCCCGGCACCAAGCGCGAGGAGTGTGACCCCTTCTATGAGTTAGATGACCGCTACTACGAGGCTAAGGATCGACTCGACTTCGACCGAGTTCTCGATGACTATGCCCGCCGGAGCGCCCGTTGACCGATGAACGGGCATATTACTGAGCGTTGCATAAAGACGTTACGTGGTCATAACGGAAACGCCTTCTCCTGTAAGGCGATTCGCGTCCGACAACATGACGTTCTTTATGCAACGCTCAGTAGGCTTCCCAGCGACCGATATCCTGATATCCCCAGGAAAGGGCGAATGATGGGGCAATCGGGTAGCGTCCCTAAGATTCTCTGATATTCTACGGGGGCGGGAGATAGGCAGATGCCTGAGTTTCAGTCAATGTTTGAAGAGTCGACAGGTCAGCCACTCGTGTACAAGGGCAATACCGTGGTGATGAGCGACTTCTTCCCGACTGAGGGCGCAAGCCGGTTCCGACTGGTCATTGAGACCTGCAATGGCAATCCGACTCGTTGGGATTCCGCGAGTGCATGGAGCCCAGATCGATGGCGCGAGAATCGTACGCCTGAGGGCCTCTTTCGCACGTCTGTGGATGGCCTAGCTCCCTGGCGGAATCTTGAACCGCCTGGGCGTTGGCGGCAGGGCGTCTCCGTGCGCCTGATGTACAAAGACCGCAAGGGACAGTGGCGCAGAGGCGCTGGCGACGGCAATGTCGGACACATCGTAATCGGCGGGCGGGCCGCAAGTGGACCCGACGGCGTCGCATTCTGGCAGGCCAAGGATTGGGATGAGGTCGAGTTCGCGGTTTTGGGCGGTGCTCCTTTCATCAATGTCTACAATCTGTGGGACTGCGGGAACGGCGTCATTCACTCTTGGATGAATGGTGCGGCGATGATCGTCGAGGAGATTCCCAATGGGCGGCGGTATCGCTGCAACGATGGCGAGGCAGACGAGGACTTCGATGACATCGTCTTCCGGCTGGAGCGGGGATACTGAGGGACGGTTACCGTTTCTTGGTAACCGTTCACGGGATACTGAGGGACGGTTACCGTTTCTTGGTAACCGTTCACGGGAGTGCGGGTGAGGAGCGCCGCACCGCCTCGAAAAGGGGGACAGGCACCTGCGCGGCAAGAAGCATGCCGCTGCGGAGCCAGTCCCCGTTTTCGAGGCTCCCTGCGCCTTGCCCGCCTGCGCCCGCCTTCGGCTCCCGGCGGGGCCTTTTCTTCACGCCTTCGCCGCTGTGTGCGAAGGCGGGAACGGTTGCGAGAGTCGAAGACGCCTCAGCGCTGGTAGATGGGAAGCTGGCGGTACGTGACGCTCATCGCCAGGATCGCCATCGCCGTCGCGTAGCACGGGCCCGCCTGGGCCTCGTGGCTGGACCCCTGGGGCCAGCTTCCGTCCTTCTGCTGGAACTTGAGCATCATCTCGTACATGTGCCCCGCCCACGACAGCCAGTGGGCCTCGCCCAGTTGGAACATGCCCTGGGCGCTGTAGTACAGGCCGTAGTAGAAGAACGCCTCGCCCACCTGCTTGGGCAGGTTCTTGAGGATCCAGTCGCCCGCCTCCAGCGTGACCTTCTCGCGGTGCTTGCCGCACAGCTCCAGGCACAGCAGCCCCGTGCCCGTGCGGGCGAGGCCCGACCCGCTCCCGGGCTGGTACGCGAAGCCCCCGTCGGGCATGCGGCAGTGCTCGACGAAGCGGACGGCGTCGTCGATGGCCTTTTTGGGGATCTCCGCCCCGTTGTTGCGGGCCGACCGCAGCGCCATCAGCGACCAGCCCGTGCACGAGATGTCGCTGTCGTTGCTCGTGGGCGCGTACCGCCACCCGCCCTGCTGGTTGGCGGGCTTCTTCACCTGCTGGGCGGCGACGATGACCTTCAGCGCCTTCGCCAGCGCCTCGTCGATCCGCGCCTGCCGCTCGGGCCCCACCATCCCCGAGACCTCCGAGAGCATCACCGCGGCGATGGCGTGGGAGTACATCCGCGGGGGGAAGGCCCCGTCGGCGGATTGGGTGCTCAGGACGTAGTCGATCCCGCGGTCGATCGCGTCCCCGTAGGGCCCGCACCCGGGCGTGTGCCCCTTGGCCAGGAACGCCATCACCGCCAGCCCCGTCGTCGCCACCGGGTACTGCGTCGGGGCGAACGAGCCGTTCTTCTGCTGCTGCTTGGCCAGGTACGCCAGCCCGCGGTCGATGGCCTCGTCCACGGGGGCGTCGTACTGGTTGAGTTCGGTCTCGGCGGCGTCGGGGTAGGCGGGGGCGGCGAACGCGAGAACCACGAGGAGCGCGACGAGCGCGCGGAGGAGCGGCGGAGGCGGCACGGCCCGGGGCCGCCCGCGACCCGCAACGCCCCGCGGGCTCGGGGGGATTTGTAACACCTTCATGTCTTGCTCGTTTGCGGTCACGGTTTGCCTTGCTCCTGCGCGGGGGCGACTGGCGCTGCCCCGCGGCGGGAGAGTTCCTCGAAGTAGCGTTTGATCAGCGCCCGGTACTCCTCCGGGCCCTCGTCCGCCAGCCCCTGGAGGATGGGGCTGCGCAGCTCCCCGGGGAGCAGGCCCCAGGACTCGGGATCGATCCCGAGCGGCTGCAGGTCGGGGGGGGTGGGGTGGACGGCGGCC
>JAWLCQ010000269.1:0-5235 GCA_041687095.1 Phycisphaerae bacterium
GCCTGCTTGCCGTCGTTGTTGAACGCCAGCGCCAGCACGCGCCCGGGGAGCTTCCAGTAGGACACGAGCACGTCGGGGTCGTCGCAGGTGATCTCGCGGTTCCGCCAGAACGGCACGTAGACGAGGTCCGCGGCGTTGAGCCCCCACTCCAGGACGGGCTCGGGCGGGTAGCGGTGGTCCTGGCCGGTCCACGTGTCGAAGAGCCTCTGGTAGTCCAGGAACCCGCGCTGCAGTTGGGCATGCTTCTCGCGGTCGGTCACCTTGATCAGGTGCATCCAGGAGATCTGGGCCCCGAAGTTCTCGCTGACGGCCATCGCGCGCATGCGGCCGACGCGGAAGTGGTCCACCCAGTCGGCGGTGGTGGCGTCGGTGATCTCCGCCCACTCCCCGTCGAGGATGGCGTCGACCCAGGGGACGGCGACGAGGGGGTAGGAGTTGGTGGCGTGCGTGATGAGCCCCCCGGGCAGGAGGCCCTCGTCGGCCATCAGGGCGCGGATGCGCATCATGAGGGTCCGCTGGTGGAGCCCGTTGAAGGCGGGCTGCACGCGGCCGTCGTCGAGGCGGTAGGCCATGTCGTTGAGCAGCGTGTCCCAGTGGGTGGTGTAGAAGATGTCCCAGTAGAGCGTCCGCAGCCCGCCCTCGCGGATGGCGCGGGAGAGCAGCCAGACGATCCAGTCGCGTTGGATGGGGGCGAGGGTGTTGCGGCCCCACTCGGGGGCGAAGTAGCTGGTGACGGCGGTCCACGAACTATGGTAGCCGTACCCGGCGAGGGGGATGGAGGTGTGGACGTAGTCGCGCTGGCGGGCCCAGGCGGGGTCGAAGGGCTGGATCTCGCGGACGCGGGCATCGGCGAGGGGCTTGTACTCGGCCCAGAGGGCGGACCACTCGTTGGGGTCGTGGGAGGGCGGGTTGAGCCAGTTCCATCCGTCGATCTTAACCTTCTTGCCCTCGGCGTTGACGAACTCGCGGACCTTGTGCTTGCCGCTGAACGTCCCGTCCTCGCTGTGCAGCGCCATCCGCCAGCCCTTGGGGAGGGGCTTGAAGGGCGTGGCGTTGTAGCAGACCTGGATCGTGCGGGGGGCCGTAAGTTCGAAGGGCACGGCGACGACGTGGTTGCGGAGGAGGACCTCGTCGCCCTGGCGGACGACGTCGTGGGCGGGGACGTCGTCGCTGGGGACCCAGCCGCGGTCGCTGTCGGCCCACCACAGGAAGCCCCGCTGCTCATTGCCCACCCACACGTCGGGGTAGAACGACCCCACGGTCATCATCGACCCGCCCTTGCCCGTTTCCAGCGTGGACCACAGGACGCCCTGCTTCTCGGGGTCGAGCACCTTGCCCGTGTGCGACGCGAAGTTCCCGCCCGACCCGATGCAGGTGAGGCAGTCGGCCTCTTTGGGCGTGATCGGGAACTCGAGGCGGAGGGCGTCGAGCTTCACGGGCGCATCGCCCTGCGGGGCGTAGGTGAGGTCGACGATGCACAGCCCGTCCTGCTCGATCCTGCCGTTGGCCTTGAACGTCAGGCCCGCCCCCGCGGCCTCGCCGGTGAAGGAGATCCGCCAGTCGGTGGCGTCGGTGAAGGTCGGTTCGCCCTTCAGCGGGATGACGTGCTCCTTCCCGCCGATGACGGCGACGATGCGGGCGGGCCCGGCGACGGGGGCGGACCAGGCCGTCACCTTCGCGGGCAGGCCGAGCGCGTTGAGCGCGTAGGTGCGCCCGATCGCGCTGACCTCGCTGCCCTTGCGGGTGAGGGCGGTGAAGGGGGGGATCAGCCGCTCGGTGTCCCCGATCCGGTTGCCCCACCAGGGGGCGAAGGCCTTGGCCTCGTCGAGCTTCTTGAACTTGGCGGTGACGGGCCCGACGGCGGTCCCATCCTTGCGGAGCATGGTGGTGGTGATGGTGTACTCGCCCGCGGGCAGCGTGGGGAAGTCGGTGAGCTTCTCGAAGTAGTACTGGTTGATGTCCGTGACGGTCCCGGCGGCGAGGTCCTGGTCGTCCCCGTCACGGCGGACGGCGTAGCGGAGTTCCGTGATGGCGGCGGGGTCGGCGAAGTAGTAGGTGTCGGCCTGCAGGAGCAGGCGGTTGCGGACGGGGTTGAAGTTGGTGACCAGCGGGTAGGGGGCCTTGGGCGGGGCGTACTTCACCCACTTGTCCTCGTACCCGAGCGTGAAGTAGGCGTAGTAGCGGAAGAGTTCCTTCTCGCCCTGCGTGACGCGGTAGCTCACGCCCCCGATGTTCTCCCCGATGTCGCGGGGGAACTTCTCGTTGAGCGTCCAGACCTCGGTGGCCCCGGGGGCGATGGTCAGCTCCTTCTCCCGCTTCAGCAGGTCGACCTCCTCCTGGGTCTGCTGCTTGCGGCCCTTGTCGTCCTCGACGGTCTGGGGGGCGTACTCGGTGAAGTGCGCGAGGCAGTTCACGCTCACGGGCTGGTCGGTGGGGTTATGGACCTGGAACCGCACCGCCGCCACGCCGTCCTTGATCCCGGGCAGCTCGTCCATGGTCACCTGGACGGCCGGGGCGTCCTTCGCGAGCGTTCCGAGGGGGAACCCGCTGGAGTCGAAGTACCCGCTGTTGATGGGGATGGCGGCCTGCATCCACCCGGGCAGGTGGTTGAACGCGAGCAGCCACCGCCACGCGTCGCCCGCCTGGTTGGGCCCGGTGAGCCCGAAGTCCTCGGTGGACATGACGACCTCGGCCTCCCACCAGCGTCCGCCCAGGGGGGCGGTTCCGGGCTCGGTGAGGCGGTAGGCGCGTTGGAACTTCGGTTGCCAGTTGCGGATGAGCATTCCGACGGCGACGCGGGAGAGGTCCCCGTCGGCCATCATGGAGTTGAGGAAGAACTTGAAGGACTGCTTGGCCTGGCCCTGGGGGACGTTCTTGCCCATGGGCTCGATGTTGAACTCCAGCCCGGGGTCGAAGGCGTTGGCGGAGTTGGGGGTGCGGTTGGCGGCCCCGGGTTTCATGCCGGGCATGATCCAGGTGCGGCAGGCGAGGTAGATGGCGGAGTCGTCCCAGGCGAGGAAGAACGTGGTGGGGCGGAGGATCAGCAGGTTGCCCCCGGGGTTCTGCTGGGTGGGTCCGCTGATGGCCATCGCCTGCTTCCACTCCTCGGGATCGATGGTCCCGTCGATGGTGGGGGGCGCGGTCATGCGGGGGATGGCGAACGCGGGGACGCGCTCCGAGGGCAGCACGGGCGGGCGCGGTCCAGCCCAAACCACCCCCGCCGTCAGCAGCACCAGAAGGGACAGGCAGAGCAGGCGACGCAACATGGCGATCTCCTTTGCAACGATTCGGTTTCTCATCGACAGGTCTTGCGTGGAGACGTACGATAGCACACGCCCGGGGGCGGGCACAACGGCCCGGGGGCATCGAACAGGGCGATCGCAAAGTCGCCGTCGTGGGTGCCACGGCTGTGCTGTTAACAGCCGTGCTCGTACGAGCGCGAGGCGGAACACGGGTTCTGCGAACCCGTGGCACCCGGCGAATTGAACTTCGCGATGGCCCTGGGGCATCGAAGAAAGGACGGAAGCGAATGGAACCTCAGACCGCCGCCGAACAGACCGCCGCCGATCCCTCCTGGTTCTCGCAGCAGTGGGACCTGCTCTGGCCCTACGCGCCGGTGGTCATCGCCGGGGCGCTGGTGGGGCTGGCGGTGTTCCTGCTGGTCTGGCGGCCGCTGCGGAAGCTGATGGGCCTCAACGAGCGGCTGTGGAACGCCCAGGCCTTCTTCGGCCGGGCCATGCTCGTGACGTTCGTCCTGGGCGGGATGGCCCCCGTGATCGGGACCGCGCTGCCGGTGGAGCGCGGCGCGTCGTTCATGGAGTACGTCTGGGCGGTGGGGGGGCAGCTCCAGTACAGCGTCCTGTACGTCGCCCTGTTCCTGTTCGGGTACAGCATTCTGCTGGCGGTGCTGGCGGCGTCGCTGGGACGGTTCCGTGACTAACGAGACGTACCTCGTCGTCTCCTACTTCGCCGCCGCCGGCGGAGGCGCAGTCCTGGCGGGGGGGACCGCGCTGGTGCTGCGGGGCCCGCTCCGCGAGGCGGTGGCCAACCTCCTCGCCCCCGTCGCCGCCCTCCTCCGCCGCGCCCTGCCCGCGTGGCTGGTGCTCGTCGCCCTCTTCGCCTTCCTGTCCGTGAGCTACATCGACTGCGAACACCCGACCTACGAGTCCGTCGTCGCCGATCGCGCCCACCTCGTCGCCAAGTCGCACGAGCAGGTGCGGAGCGTCCTGGGCCTGACGGCCGTGGGGGTGCTGGCGTACTCGCTGGCGCTGACGGTGGCGCTGATCCTCGCGCACCCGCGCCCGCCCGCGCCCTCGCCCCGCTCCCCCCGCCCCGACGAACTGATCCCCCTGGAACCGATCCTCCCCGAACCCGCCGCCGCCAACGGCCCCCCGCCCGATCCCCGCAAGGTGCCGATGCTGGACGACCTGGAACTTCCCTGACCGGCTGCGCGTCGGGTGCCACGGCTGCGCCGTTTGCAGCCGTGCTCCTGCCAAGGCCACGCATATCTTCTATGGCCGCGGATAGCTCACAACCCCCCGTTCCCCCGGAGCGAGCCCCGGGGGGGCGGGATGGGTGTCGAGGGCACAAGAGCGTTCATGCCGCACACGGCTGCAAACGGCGCAGCCGTGGCACCCGCCACGAGCTGTGGCTTGTCGGGAGGTTCGAGGATATACTGGACTTCGAGGTGAGAGCGATGGTTGCGAAACGAACGATGATGGCCGTGCTGCACAAGGAAGGCGATTTCTTCGTGGCCACCTGTCTCGAAACGGGTACCGTGAGCCAGGGACGAACGTTCGACGAGGCTCTGCGGAATCTGCAGGAGGCCACCGAGCTTTACCTGGAAGAGTTTCCCGCAGAGTCTTCGGATCGTCCCATGGTGACGACGTTTGAGGTCGCCGTGAATGCCTAGATTCCCGCGGGTCTCCGGAGAGCAGGCGGTTCGGGTGATGGAGCGCCTTGGCTTTCGCAGAGTGAGGCAGCGAGGCAGCCACGTGATCATGCGACGTGGCGATCGCGGATGTGCCATTCCGCTGCATGATGAACTGGCGATCGGAACGCTTCGTGGGGCACTTCGCCAGGCCCAAATCACTCCAGAAGAGTTTGTCGAAGCCTACGAGAACATGTAGAGGTACGGCCATGAAGTACGCGTTCATGAGTTTCTCGACCCCCGAACTCTCCCTCCCCGACATGCTCGCCTTGGCGAAGGAGCTGGGGTACGACGGCATCGAGCCG
>JAWLCQ010000270.1:0-5206 GCA_041687095.1 Phycisphaerae bacterium
GACTTGCCTGCGAAACGGGGCCACATGGTCGCTGAAGCGACCAAGCCGGCAAAGCCACTTTTTTCATCTTCCGTGCAATCCTGAGATCTGATATCTGATAGCTCATAGCTTCCCCACAACCTGGAGTTCCCATGCCCGACTGGAACCGGCTGCACCTGCCCGCGGACGTGACGATCAAGGACCTTGGCGACAGTTGCGCCCTGCTGCGCGTCGAGCGGGACGAGCCGTTCCGCGACGCCCGCAGCGGTCCGTTCGCCATCGCGGGGCTCGGGCGGTTCATGGCCCTATCGCTGCACCACCACTTCGTCACCTCGCCCTCGTGGGGCTCGGACCTCGCCGCCGTCCCCGCCCGCTGCCAGTTCGTCCTGTGGGAGGGCGAGGGCGCCTGCGGGGCGCTGGTGCCGCTGCTGGACGGCGACTTCCGCTCGGAACTGGCGGGGACGGACGGGGGCCTGAGCATCGTGACCGAGTGCGGCCCGCAGGGCCGCCCCCAGTCGGCCGTCTCGGGCGTACTGGTGTGCGTGCGGACCGATCCGTACCAGGCCGCCGCCGACGCGATGGCCGCCGCCGTCGCGTGGATGGGTCGCGGCCGCCTCCGTACCGACAAGCCCGTCCCCGACTGGGTCGAGCTGCTGGGCTGGTGCACCTACGACGCCTTCTACGGGGCCGTCGATGAGGCGAACATCCTCGCCGGGCTGGCGGAGTTCGGCACGAACGGCTGGACGCCGGGGCACCTGCTCATCGACGGCGGATGGCAGGACGAGGCCAAGGGCTTCCTCCAGAGCTACGACACCAAGGAGGGCTTCACCGACCGCCGCCTCGCCACCGTGACGCGAAGGGCCAAGCGCGAGCACGGCGTGCGGGAGGTGGGCTGCTGGCAGACGCTGTTCGGGACGATCCGCGGGGTCTCGCCCGACGCGCCCGCCTTCGAGCCCCTCGGGCGGCACGGCGTGATCGAGACGGGCACGGAGAAGGACGTCTTCGGGGTGGTGGACATCGAGGACGTGTCACGCTTCTTCTACGAGTACCACTCGCGGATGGACACCGACGGGATCGACTACATCAAGGTGGACTTCCAGAGCGCCCTGCGCCTGATGACCCACGACCGCATCGGGCGGGCGGAGGGTGCGCGGCGGTGGCAGAACGCGATCCAGGCCTCCGTCGCCCGCCACTTCGCCGGGCGCATGCTCAACTGCATGGCCATGGGCTCCGACGAGGTCTACCACACCCCCTGGTCCAACGTCTGCCGCTCCAGCGACGACTACTACCCCAAGGACGACAAGGCCCACGCCAAGCACCTCCGCCTCAACGCGTTCAACAGCCTGTGGCTCGGGGCGCTGCAGGTGTGCGATTGGGACATGTTCCAGTCCGGGCACCCCTGGGGCCGCTACCACGCCCTCGCCCGCGCCGTCAGCGGGGGGCCCGTCTACGTCAGTGACGTCCCCGGGACCAGCGACTATGCCCTGCTGCAGAGCTTCCTCGCCGCCGACGGGCGCACGCTCCGCTGCCCCCACCCCGCCCTGCCTGTCCGCGAGTCGCTCTTCCGCGACCACGACGAGCCGATCCTGCTGAAGGTCTTCAACCGCGCGGGCACCCTGGGCCTGCTGGGCGTGTTCCATCCGGGCGTCAAGGCCGAAGAGCCCCAGCGCACCGAGGACGTGGGCGCCTGGATGGTCGAGGGACTCGAGGGCGAGCGGTTCGCGGCGTGGTCCGTCACGCGCGGGCTGCTGGGCGTCGTCGAGCGCGAGCAGCGGTTGCCCGTCACGCTCGACACCAGGGGCGGGGACGTGATCGTCTTCAGCCCCGTCACCGCGGGGTTCGCCCCGCTGGGGCTGGTGGACAAGATCAACCCCGCGGCGAGCGTGCTGGCGACGTATGCGGGAGCGGACGGCAGGAGCCTCCGCGTGGACCTGCGCGGCGGGGGCCGCGGCGGCGTGTGGAGCGACGGGCCCGTGACGGAGGTCTGCCTCGACGGGGCGCTCGTGGCCTTCGAGCAGACCGACGGGCTGGTGACGTTCGACACCGGCGGCCGCCCCCGCTGCCGCGTGGACATTCAGCGATAGCCGATGTCTCTGTCCTCGCGGGTTGCCCCCGGCCGCCAAACGGCTATAACTATCGGTAGCATCATGGTCATCGGCCACCTCAAATCGAACCTGTGGCTGCTGTTCAACGCACCGGGGGCGTTGGCGGGGGCGTATCGCTGGTCACTGCTGGCGGCCGCCGTTGGGACCCTGCTGGACGGAACCACGACGTGGGTGAACCTCTCCCACTGGGGCGCCGCCGCCGAGATGCACCCCGCCATCTCCATGGTGGTCCACCTGCTGGGGGTGAACCTGGGCGTCCCGGTGGCGATGGTCGCCAAGTTCACCTGCGCCGTCACCGTCGCCGCCATCCTCCGCACCTGGACACGCCCGATCCTTCTGGCCACTGGGGCGATCGGCCTCTTCGGGGCCGCCTTCAACATTCTGCAGCACTTCTGATCCACGGCCCCACGGAAATCCGTAGCCTAATACACTGGCCTTGGGGCGGATCCGGTGGTAGTCTACCGGCTGGGCCGTGTCGCCGGTTTGCCGGCGAGGGCGGCCGCGGGGAAGGGTTTCGGTGTCCCCATGCAGCAACGGGCGCTGCCGCAAGGATCGCCGTCGGAATGGCGAGTCCTTCCTGTCTTGGATGATCTCGCGAACGGGATGGGTGAAAGAATGACACAGATCCAATGCCAGAATCCGCAATGTCGGGCGATGTTCTCCACGGGGCCAGACCGTAGCGGCCGGAACGTTTGCTGCCCCGTCTGCGGACAGGCGGTGCGCGCGGCGGCGAAAGCGGGAACCGCTCACGAGGACGAGATCGACCTCACGCCCCTGGACCGCAAGCCGTCCGGGGCTGCGGAAGCAGAGGCCCCTGCCCCTGCTTCGCCTCCCCCCGCCGCCGCGCCGTCCCCCGCCGCCCCCCCGGAGAACGCCGAGGCCGCGGCCAAGCTCGCCGCCCGACGGGAGGCCGTGCGCGCCGCCCAACGCCACGCCGTCCGCGCCGAGCAGCAACTCCTGCGGGAGGCCCGCGAGACGGACTCGCCCCCGCCCCCCCTCTCGCCCTTTGCCGCCGTGATCGATGCCGATGTCGCCCGCGCCACCGCCCGCACCACCACCGCCCGCGCTCCGCACCCCGAGCCCGCCCCCACGGTCGAGGGCGGCCTCTTCATCAGCGACGCCGAACTCGCCCGCCTCAGCGATCCGCCCCAGGCCTCCGACGGGGAGGTCCTCGAATACCGCGTGGCCATCGTCAACATCCTCATGACCGGGGCGGTCGGGTTGGTCGTCGGGATCCTGGCCGGGGCCCTCCTGGGCGGGGAGTCGCGGTTGCTGTCGGCGTACATCGGGGCCTTCGCGGGGTGGATCGTCGGGTTCGTCATCGCCTTCATCGGCGTCGCCAGCGCCGAGGAAGCCCTCCCCGAAAGCGTCCGCTGCCCGTTCTGCAACAAGGTCTTCCCCGCCGGAACCGCAAGCTGCGACTGGTGCGGCGGGCGGATTCGCCAGCTCAACATCGATCCCCTCGCCGCCGACAGCCTCAACGCCGGCCGCTTCGCGCTGCGGAACCTCCGCCCCGTCGTGCGGCTGGCGGCGCCGGCAGCGGTCCTGGGCTTCCTCTTCGCGGGGTGGCACGCGCTGCATGCGGCGTTTCCCGACGGGCTGGGGCCCGCCCGTCCCTTCGTTCTGGGCGCCTTCGCCCTCGCGGGGCTCTACGTCCTCGCCTGCTGGTTCTGGTTCCCGCTCGAGGCGATGAGCCAGACCCTCCTCGGCCGGGGGTGGTCCATCCGCCGCGCCGGCCTGTGGAGCCCGGGCCACGCGGCCAAGGGCGCCCAGGCCTTCCTCGTCCTCGCCGCCTACCTCCTGCCCTTCATCCTCTTCCCGCTGCTGCCGGTGGCCCTGCTGTCGTTGGGAACCGCCGGGCCGCGGCGGGCCTTCGACCCGCGCAGGGCCCTGGCGATCGTGCGCAAGCACCCCAAGAACTTCGCCATCCTCTGGCTGTTCCTGCTGTTCTGGACGGCCGGGCTGGCCGTGCCGGGCCTGCTGGCCCTGTTGGGGTGGCGGCTGGGGGAGGGCCTCCAGTTCGCCTCGCCCTGGCTGTCCATCCCGCTGTCCCTCGTGGTCGGGGCGCTGGGGGCGTGGCTCCTGGCGGCGGTGGTGTGCACGTACCTGCTGGTCCTGGCGTGCTGCATCGGCATGTTCGGCCGCCGCAACGCCGAGGCCGAATTCTACGCCCGCCGCGCCGATGCCACCGCGAGCGATCCCAAGGTATAATGCGGGCGAGGCGTGAACGATGCGGCGCGAGCAAACCTCCCGCCGCCCCAAGACTGGTTCCGAACCGACGACCGGACGCCCCCCCGATCGCACCGCGTGCTTCTCGCGGCCGGGGGGCTGGAGCCCTGCCCCCTGCGGAGTCGGCGGCGACCCCCCCCTGCACATGAGGTGGCCATGGCGGATGCACTGCAAGCGATTCTGGAACTCGTCCTCCAGCAGGGGCTGATCGACGAGGAGACGTCCGGCCTGATCCGGCAGGATGTGCGGACCAACGGGACCGATCCCATCCGGGCGATCTCGATGCGGGGACGCGTCCCGTCCGCGACGATCTACGAGCTGGTGGCCGAGAGCTGGCAGGTCGAGTACGTGCGGAAGGAGCGCCTGGTGGCGCCGCCGGACCTCGCCCGCCGCATCCCCTCCGCCCTGCTGCGGAGGAGAGTGGTGCTCCCCGTCGCCGATCGCGGCGACTACGTGGTCTGCGCGGTCCCGGACCTGGGGGCCCTGCAGGACGAGCGGTTGAAGGAGGCCCTGCGGAAGGCGTTCGGGCGGCCGGTGCGGCTGGCGCTGGCGGACCCGGAGGAGTTGGGGGCGGCGCTGCAGCAGGCGGGGGTGGAGGGGGCCCCGGGCGCGGAGGCGGCCCCCGCACAGGACGCCGTCGTCTTCGTCGCCGAACTCATGCGGCAGGCGTACGTGCACCGCGCGTCCGACATCCACATCGAGCCCCACGCCAGCGCCTACCGCATCCGCTTCCGCGTCGACGGGGAGCTTCAGACGTTCACGCAAACCCTGGCCGAGCCGCTGGCGATGGCGGCGCTGTCGAGGCTGAAGGTGCTGGCGCAGATGGACATCACCATCACGCGTGAGCCGCAGGACGGCAGCCTCGTCTACGAGCTGCCCGAGGCCCAGGGCCG
>JAWLCQ010000271.1:0-5203 GCA_041687095.1 Phycisphaerae bacterium
CGGGCGGGGGGTCAAAGTGCTCGGGCAGGGGCGGGAGCGCGGGGGTTGGCGGGACGGTGGGCAGGGCGGGCGCATCGGGCAGCGCGGGGGCCCAGGCGAGGTCCACCGCAGGAGGCGTGGGCGGTGCGGGAGCGGCGATGGGAGGCGGGGGCGGCAGCGTAGGAGGGGTGACGGGAGGCGCGGGATCGGCGCGGTCGGGAACGGCGGGCGGGGGCGGATCCGTGGCTGGGGGCGCGGAGGGCGGCGGCGGGGCGGGCGTGACGACGACGTAGACATCCGGGAGGTCCACAGCGGCCCGGCCGCGGGCGAACTGGGCCTCGGGATCGGTGCTGCGCGCATGGGGAACCTGCGTCGCCGCCAGAGCGACCGCGACGACCGCGTGCAGTGCCATCGACACCGCCACCGCCACCATGCCCTTGGGATGGATCGCTGTCAGACTCCTCTCCTACGCGTCTTGCCAACTTCTCGGGCGGACGCCATGCCTTGCCTATTGCCTCTCAGGCAGGCAAAGCGCCCCGCGCCGGGTGCCACGGCCGGGTGCCACGGCTGCGCTGTTCGCAGCCGTGTCCTTCCTGGCAGCACGGCTGCGAACAGCGCAGCCGTGGCACCCCCGTCCTTCAGATTCCTGAGAGCGCATCACATCGCTTATCACCGCCACCGCCCGCGCCGTCAGAACCGCCACTTCGCGCCCATGAGGAAGCTGATCCCCGGGGCGTTGAGGCCGGACCCGTGCACACGGTAGTTGGTGTTCGTCACGTTTTCTATGCCCGCCCACAGGTCGAGGTTCTCGTTCACCCGCCATCCGCCGCGGAGGTCGAGCGTCTGATACCCGGGCGTGCCCCCGCGGGGGATCCGTTGCGTGTCGCGCTTGTCCCCGGAGGAGAGGTTGTCGGCGTCGCAGGCGATGGTCCACAGCGCCTCCGCCCAGAACCGTTCCTCGGGGTGGTCCCAGCGGAGGCCCAACTGCGTCGTCGGGGGCGCGAGGCGGGTGAGGGGCTCGCGGCGGGTGACGGGGTCCGACGTCGGGTACGTGTCCACCTCCCCGTACACCCACGCGAAGGACCCGAAGACGGTCCACTCGGGGTGGAGGCGGTACTCGGCCGTGCATTCCACGCCGTGGACGTACCCGTCGCCGGCGTTGCGTTTGGTGACCTCGCGGTCCCCGTTGATGATCGCCCCGGTGGGGGCGCGGACGATCATGTCGCGGATGTCGGTGAAGTAGTAGGCGGCCGCGACGGCGAAGCGGTCGTAGGCGACCTTCGCCCCGATCTCGTAGGAGATGTACTTCTCGGGCTCGACGTCGGGGGAGGGCGTCTCGATCTCGTTGGAGCGTGCGGTGTCGAAGCGGGTGAGGTCGGAAAGGTTCGGGGCGCGGAAGCCCTGGGACACGCCCCCGAAGACGTTCCAGTGCTCCTCGGGGTCGAGGAACCAACTGAACCGCGCGCTACTGACGACGTTGCACCAGTCCTCGGTGATGGAGATGCGCTCACCCGTCGTGGGCGACTGGACGGAGTGGGCGTCGGCGCGGGCGTAGGTGAAGCGGGCGCCCAGGATCACGTCGAGCTGCTCGTGCAGCGGGATGCGGTCCTGCACGTACGCCCCCAGCAGGTCGTAGCTCGCGTCGTCGGCGACGGGGCCCTGGATGGACACGCTGCCAAGGGACCCGTCCGCGCGGTACTTGCGGAGGAACGAGTCCACCTCGTCGTGGTACCACTCGACCCCGTACGTCCAGTACCCGATGGGGCTGCCGCTCTCGAGCTGCACCCCCACCCCGTACGTGTTCACGTCGAAGCCCTGCTTGTCGCGGGTGAGGTCGGCCTTGATGCGGTACTGCTCCTCGGAGAGGTACTGATGGGAGAGGGTGATGTCGATCGCGTCGATGGGGCCGCCCAGATTCTCGCGGCGGTAGCGGGCGTAGGTGAGCGTGTGCTCGTGGTCCAGGACCCGCCGCAGTTCGTTACCCACCGTGGTCCCCTCCCACGACTCCCCGTAGACGGTCGTGTGCGTCCGCCACGCGCCGTCCTGCACGAGGGCGTAGTGGGCGAAGGTGATCGCCTCATCGCGCGAGGGGAAATACTCGAGCTTCACGTCGCCCCCGCACTCCTCGTAGGCGGTCCGCTCCTGCCGCCCCGTGCCCCCGCCCGCGTGCAGGTCCCCGTAGTCCTTCAGGCTCCCCCCGGCCAGCCACCCGAACTGCTCGCCCACGTTCCCGCTGGTCTCCACGCGGAGCACGTTGGAGCACTCCGCCGATGAGACGCGGTAGAACACCGTGCGGTCCCAGTCCACCCCCGGTCCGTACTGCTCGCGGCGACGGGTGATGGCGTTGACGGTCCCCCCGATCGCGTCGCTGCCGAACAGGACCGAGCTGGGCCCGCGGACGACCTCCAGGCGATCGAGCACGTACGGATCGACCAGGGCCCAGTACTCGTTGGGCCCGTCGCGGAAAACGGAGTTGTTAACGCGGACCCCGTCCACCAGCAGCAGCGTGCGGAAGCCCGTGAACCCCCGGAGGTACGGGCTGCCCTGCCCGTGGCCGGTCTTCTGGACCATCACCCCGGGCTCCTCCCGCAGGGCCTCGGGGAGCGTGCGGTAGAGGCGGCGCTGCGAGAAGCTGTCCAGGTCCACCGTCGTCACCAGGTACGGGGCGGCGAACGCCTCCGCCTCCTCGCGAAGGGCCGTCACCACCACCTCGTCCACCCATCGCCGCCGCACGGGCTTGGCCTCCGCGGGCGGGAGCGGAACCGTGACGACGCCCGGGGCCTCCTCGGCCTCCACGGACCCGGGGGGTCCTGCCATCTCAGACGGTGCGGGCGCGTCGGGCGACGCCGCCGCGTCCGGCTCGGCCGCGGGGACAGCCGCGTCGGCCGTTGGCGGGGTCGCGTCGGCCGCCCGCGCAAGGTCCGCGAGCCCCAGGACCACCGCCAGAGACAGCCCCACCGCCCCCGCCATGACCCAACCGCTCCCCCACCGAGCGCCGTCCTTCCTGCAGGTATCACCGATGCCCAAGAGTCCACTGCTCCTTTCCTCGTGCGCGTGAAAAACAAACCCATCAGCATTCGGGCGAACCAAGCAATCGACGTGCCAAGAAGAGGCCATGTACCCCAACTGCTTTACAGATAGAACCTTAGAGACACACCCCACCGGAGCTTATGGAAGGCGTTGGCGAACTCATGCACACTTCGCGTGCAGGATCGCACACCACATGTGCATGCAGGACACTGGGCTCATCAGCTTCCAGTGCACGCCCGACAGGCCGTCCGAACCCTTCTCCCCCGGGAGAAATGTCTACACAACTCGTCTTCCCTTCCGGAGAAAGCAGGGATACAGGGGATGCAGGGGATCGGAGCGAAAGAACTCTCATCCCCTGCATCCCCTGCATCCCTGCCTGCTTTGCAGGATGTGCAGACACCAGCGCCCCCGGGAGAGCGGCCGTGCTACTGCTCCAGGCCCAGTTCGCGGAGCTTGGCGCGGAGGGTGTTGCGGTGGATGCCCAGGAGGCGGGCGGCCTCGCCGTGGTGGCCGTGCGCCCGCTGCAGGGCGCGGCGGATGGCGACGCGCTCCAGCGGGGCAATTGCCGTCGGGAGCCAGTCCGATTCGCACTCCCCCAGGGCGTCGAGGTATCGCTCGGCGGCGGTTTCGGCGGGCGAACCGGCGGCCGGGCCGCCCGCGGATTCCCCGCGTGCCGGGACTTCCCGGCACCCACCGGACTCGCCGCCGCGGTCCGATTCGCCCTGCGCCCCCCCCGCCTGCGCCCCGCGGAGGACGGACTCGGGGAGGTGCTCGCGGAGGATCGGCCCGCCGGCGGAGACGACGGCGGCGTGCTCCATGGCGTTGCGGAGTTCGCGGACGTTCCCGCCCCAGGGGTGGCGTTGCAGCGCGATGGCGGCGTCGGGCGTGAGGGCGGGCGGATGCGCCCCGCCGCGGGCGGCGATGCTCGCCAGGAAGAACTTCGCCAGGTCCAAGATGTCCTCGCGGCGGTCGCGGAGGGCGGGCAGTTCGATGCGGAGGACGGCGAGGCGGTAGTAGAGGTCCTCGCGGAACCGGCCGCGGCGGACGTCGTTCTCCAGGTCGCGGTTCGTCGCCGCCAGCACCCGCACGTCGAGGCGAATGGGCTGCATCGAGCCCACGCGCTCGACGGTCTGCGTGTCGAGCACGCGGAGGAGCTTGACCTGGGCGTCGGGGGGCAGCTCGCCGACCTCGTCGAGGAAGAGCGTCCCGTTGTGGGCGGCTTCGAAGCGCCCGGGGCGGTCGGTGACG
Source organism: Phycisphaerae bacterium (assembly GCA_041687095.1). GTDB lineage: Bacteria > Planctomycetota > Phycisphaerae > SM23-33 > SM23-33 > JAWLCQ01. The sequence goes on from JAWLCQ010000271.1 coordinate 4,258, forward strand.
GCCCCGGTGAACGCCCCGCGGACGTGCCCGAACAGCTCGCTCTCGACGAGGTGGGGCGGGATCGCCCCGCAGTTGACGGGAACGAAGGGGCCCTGGCGGCGGGGCCCGTGGACGTGGATCCCGCGGGCGACGAGGTCCTTGCCCGTCCCCGTCTGCCCCAGGACCAGGACGCTCGCGTCCGACCGGGCGACGAGGGCAATGCGCTTGTAGACCTCCTGCATGACGGCCGACGCCCCGACGAGCACCACGCCCGCGGGATCAGCGGGGGCGGGGCGGACGGGGGCGCTGCGCTCGGGGGCGGCACTGCTTTGCTCGCGGATCGCGTTGCTGCGCTCGCCGACGGCCGGGGCGGGTTCGCCGGGGGCCGCGGCGCTCTCGCCGTCCCCGGCGGCGGGGCTCGGCGGGTCCCCCGCCGCGGTCCGCTGCAGGGCCCGTTCGGACAGCTCGGCCGCCCGGGCGAGGTCGAGGGGTTTGACGAGGTAATCGAACGCCCCCAGTTCCAGCGAGCGCGTCACGGTGTCGAGCGTTCCGTAGGCGGTCATCATGATCGTCTTCGCCGCCGGCGCCTCGCGCCCCACCCGCTGCAGCACGTCCAGCCCGTCCCCGTCGGGCAGGCGGATGTCGAGCAGGACGACGTCGGGGGCGCACTCGTCCAGGGCGGTGTGGGCCTCGCGCACGGTCGCCGCCTCCCGCACGCACCACCCCCGCCCCGCCAGGAACCGCCGCAGGGCGTAACGGATCGAGTGCTCGTCCTCGACGATCAGGATGGACTTCTCCGAACTCACGGGCCGCATTGTACCGCAAGCACCCGCACAGCGGACAAAAACCCCTCTCTCTGGGGGGCAGAAAACCCCTCTCCCCTCGGGGCTGTCTCTTTATCACATTTTTGCGGGTTCGATACGTAGAGAATATTGGACCGGAAAGGACGGTGGAGAGGCCGAATGGC
>JAWLCQ010000272.1:0-5177 GCA_041687095.1 Phycisphaerae bacterium
AACACCCCCAAGCCGCAAACAGCATGCGGCTTGAGGGTGGCACCCGTTCCCAGCGTCCCGTGAACGGTTACCGAAATCCGAAGCACGAAATCCGAAACAAATCCGAAATCCAAAGGACCGAAATCTCAAACGCGGCCCGGCCACAGGACGCTTCGATTGCATCGCCGACTCCCGCAGACCCGAGCCCGTTTCTGTCATTCGGATTTGCCGTTTTGAGCTTGTTTCGGATTTCGGGTTTCGAGTTTCGGATTTGCCCCCCCCCCGCGATGCCGTGGCTAAAGGGCCCACCGAAAACCGGCCACACCCATGGGCCTGGCCGCCCTTCCGCTTCCATTGACCGTACGGCCCCCCCTTGGTAGACTAGTGCGATACTGTCCGCACCCGGTCCGATGCGCGGGCGATGTGTTGTGCTCGCGGGAGCGGACCGATCGTCATGGAGGATGTCACTGCGGTGAGCGACATGGTGTGCGGGGACACCCTCGCCACCGGTGCGGGACCCAAGTCGAAGAGGAGTTGAGCGTGCTGCGATTCCGTCCGTCCACAAAGCGCAACGTGTCCGCGAACCCGTCTGCCCGTGCGTCGCGCGGGGCGTGCGCCCCCCCGCTCCTGGAGCGTCTGGAGGACCGCGTCCTCCTGTCGGCGGCCCCGACGCTCGATCTGGGCGGGCCCGGCGTTTACCAGTTCCACACGATCGGGGAGACCCTCACCTTCACGTACACGGCGTCGGACCCGGACAGTCCGGCCACGCTGGACTTCTACATCGACACCGACAGGAATCCCAACAACGGGCACGTACAGCAACTGGTGACCGCCCGGCCGATCTCGCAGACGCCCCAGTCGTTCACGCTGGCGACGGCGTCGCTGAACTCGGGGGTGTACTACGTCTACGGGAAGGCGACGGACAGCGACGGGACGAATGAGCCGGTGGGCGATGTGTGGAACGGGGTGCTCGTCATGGCGCCCACCGGCAACCCCAACGCCTACGTCATGCTCAACACCTCGATGGGCAACGTCCTCATGGAACTGTACCGCTCGGCGTCGCCCATTTCGGTCGCCAACTTCCTCACCTACGCCTACGCCGGGTTCTACTCGAACACCGTCTTCCATCGCGTCTCCACCACCTACAACATCGCCCAGGGCGGCGGGCAGGCCGTCGGCGGCACGTGGAAGGCGGCGAACGACGGGATCCTCAACGAGAACGAGTATCTCGGCCCCGAGGCCCTGCGGAACCTCCAGTGGACCGTCGGCTGCGCACGCACGCCCGACCCGTTCTCGACGACCTCGCAGTTCTACATCAACGCCCAGGCCAACCCGGTCTTCGACTACGCCAGCGCCGCCAACCCGGGCTACGCCGTCTTCGGGGAGGTCATCGCCGGGAGGGACGTCGTGACGGCCATGCTGGGTGTGCCCCGCAGCGGCGAGGTGCCCGTCACCCCCATCGTCCTGCAGTCGGTCGTCATCGACCGCTCGGACCTGGTGCTCCTCAACGGGGCGACGGAGATCGTGGACAACCCGGCCAGCCCCGTCACGTTCACGCCCGACGGGAGCGGGAACATGACGTTCACCGTCCGCAACCAGGGCGCGGTGACCATGACGCTCGGGCAGGTCCAGTTGGCGAACAACGCGGGCTACACCGTCACGCAGCAGCCCGCGGCCACCGTTGCCCCGGGCGCATCGACCACGTTCACCCTCTCCCGCACCGGCGCCAGCCGTGTGGCGGCCGGGAGCGTCGAGGTGAGCCTCGTGAGCAACGACCCCACGGTGGGGGCGCATAACTTCACGCTCACCTACGCCGGGGCCGCTCACCTCCCCGCGTACTTCGACGAGCGCGGATACCTCCTCCTGTACCCCGACATCGCCGCCGCCGTCACCGCCGGGGCCATCCCCAGCGGGTACTTCCACTTCGCGAACTGGGGCGTGTACGAGGGGCGCAGGCCCAACCTGCTCTTCGACGAGTCCTACTACGCCGAGCGCAACCCCAACTACGCCGCCACCGGCCTGACGCCCGTGCAGCACTTCCTCGTGTACGGGGCCGACGGGTCCAAGGCGAGTTCGCCGTTCTTCGACGAGTCCTGGTATCGCGCGACGTATCCCGAGGTCGCTTCCGCCATCACCTCCGGAGCGATGTACAGCGGGCTGCAGCACTTCCTGCACTGGGGCCAGCTCGAGAACCGCAACTCCTCCCCCTTCGTGGACACGATCTACTACCTGCAGAGCAACCCCGACGTCGCCTCCGTCTACGCCGGCGGGGGGCTCTACAGCGCGTTCGATCACTTCCTCCGCTGGGGCCAGACCGAGGGCCGCTCCCCCACCCCCTACTTCGACGCCGTCCATTTCCGGACCATGAACCCCGACGTCCACTTCGCCGTCACCGGCGGCGCGCTGCCCAGCACGTTCTACCACTTCCTCCGCTGGGGCCAGACCGAGGGCCGCTCCGCCAGCCCCTTCTTCCGCGAGGCGTACTACTGCCAGCAGAACCCCGCCGTCGTCACCGCCATCGCTGCCGGGACCGTCCGCAGCGGCCTGGAGGACTTCATCCGCACCGGCGCCGCCGCCGGCCGCCAGCCCAGCCCCTACTACAACGAGACCTTCTACCTGGCCCAAAACCCCGACATCTCCAACGCCGTCGCGGCCAACGCGGTGAGCAACGGGTACGCCCACTGGATCCGCTGGGGGCGGTTCGAGAACCGCCGCTTCAGCGCCGCCTACGACGAGGCGTGGTACCTCAGCACCTACCCGGAGATCGCCGCCGCCATCGCCAGCGGCTACTTCCGCACGGGCCTGGAGCACTTCCTGCTCTACGGCGAGGCGGAGGGCCGCCTGCCCGTCAACCCCAACCCGTAGCGGCGGCGGCGGGGGGCGCGGATGGCGGCAACCGGGATCGAAGGCGAGTTCGACGCTTCCGCGAAACGGAGGCGCGACGCGCGCTCCCGTTGATTCACGCGCGGGTGCCGTGAGGATCTTGCGCGAGGGGCTGCGACGGCAGTTCCCAACGTCCCCGGACCACGCCCGGGGGGGGCCTTGGCGGGAGGCGGACTTCGCTTGCCCTTTTGGCGTCCACCCCGACGACCGTGGGCACCCCGGGACTCGCCCTGCGCCTCCGCACACGGGAATCCGCAATCCGCAATCCGCAATTCCCTCCCCCCCCGCGATCGTCTTCCGCGGCACCGTTGAGCCCCCCACTGGTCGCGTACTGCGCCCTCCTTGCGTACTGCGCCCTATACTTCCTGTGGCTTCACGGGCGCGGCGGATCCTTGCGCCCGCCCTGGAAAGGGGAATACGATGCACATTCGGCCGTGGGGCGTGCTGGCCGCCGTGCTCCTGGCGATCCTGCTGTTCGGCCTGGGCGTGACGTTGCGAGAGGCCCTCGTCGTCGCCCCCTGGGCCGACCGGGCCGACCGGGGCCGGCTGCACATGCAGATGAAGAACACCACCCGCTTCGTCGGCGGAAGCCGCGCCATCCGCCAGGCCATCTGGGAGGCGGTCCACCTCGACGGGGCCTCCCCGGCGCCCTCCGACGACTGGACCCAGCGCATCCGCGACGCGTACACCCCCGACCCCACGGTCCGCCACGTCGTCCTCCTGCCCCGCCAGGGGGAATCCGCCCCCCTCTGGGCCGCCCCCGGGGCCTACTGGGCCACCTACGCCTCCGCTCCCGTCGCCTTCCTCGACCGCGACGCCCTCGACCCCGACACGGCGAGGGAACTCCGCCGGCTCGACCGCCCGATGTACCTCCTCGCCCCGACGGGCCTGGTCTCCGACGCCGTGCTCGAGCAGCTCGGACAGATCGGCCCCGTCCGCCGCATCGCCGGCGCCACCCCCATCGACCACGCCGTCCTCCTCGCCGAGGTCCGGGACGTGGAGGCCGGGTTCGGGTGGGGGCGGACGTACGAGCAGCGCGACGGGTACTTCGACTACGTCGTCACCACGACCTCCGAATGGTCCCTCGCCCTCGCCGGGCTCCCCCTCGCCCGCTCCAACGCCGCCACCCTGCTGTTCATCAGCGACGACGGCAGCGTCCCCGGGATCGTGGACCGCTACGTCTGGAAGCAGCGGGCCGACTGGTTCGTCACCCCCGCCGAAGGGCCCTTCCGCCACCTCTGGGTGCTGGGCGACGGGATCACGTACGCGTCGCAGTCGCGGCTGGACTTCGCGCTGGAGAAGGGCCCCTACCCCTCGCGGGGCCCGGTGGCCCTGGGGCCGATGGAGGGGCTCGCCATCGTCCTCATCGCCCTGGGCTGGGCGGGGGGGCTGTTCGTGCTCCTGCACGCCTGGCGCCTCCTGCCGGACCTGCACCCGGGCGTCCGCGTCGCCTGGGCCTTCACCGCGCTGTTCGCCCCGGTGCTGGGCGTGATCCTCTACCTCTCCGCCTACCGCCGCCCCCGCGCCACGCCCCCCGACGAGTACCCGCTGTTCCTCCGCCCGGGCTCGATCCAGGCGGCGGCGGGGACGGCGATGAGCTTCGGGTACGGGGCCCCCCTCATGGTCGCCATCGGATACCTGTTCGTCTGGTTCGGGCTGCCGCAGTTCTTCGGGCCCTGGGCGGCGGAGGGGGTGGGCTTCCTCCTGGGCTCGGGCATGGTGATCATGATGTTCACCATGTGGCTGGGGGCGATCCTCGTCGCCTGGCTCGCGGCGCAGTTCCCCATCCACCGCGCCCTCATGCCCGAGCACTCCACCCCCCGCGTCCTGCTGCGGACGCTGGGCATGGTCGTGCTCAGCATGTCCGCGGTGAGCCTGGGCATGATGCCCGCCGTCTGGTGGCTGCAGATGGCCAAGTTCCCCATGATGCCCGCCGAGGACGACATCCTCTGGTTCGGGGCCCTGTGGGGCGGGGCGCTGGTGGGCTTCCTCATCGCCTGGCCGATCAACTACGCCCTCATCCGCGGGCGGATCAAACGGGGAGGCATCTGATGCGACACACCGTACTCGTCCTCACGCTCGCCGCCGCCCTGCTGTCGGGCGGTTGCGGGGAAACCAAAACCGAGGCCCCGCCCCCGCCCCGCCCCGAGCAGCCCCGCGTCACCGCCTACACCACCCGCCTCCCCGGCCGCACCCCCCAGGAACAGGCCGTCGCCATCGCCCAGGCCGTCTACCCCGCCACCCGCGAGGACAACGCCGCCGGGGCCCTGATCCTCTGCCCCCCCAACCCCGCACTCGCCTTCACCGCCATGCAC
>JAWLCQ010000273.1:0-5031 GCA_041687095.1 Phycisphaerae bacterium
GTGCAAAACAAACCCAGACTGACCCACGGCGAGCGAAACGGGGACTGGCTCCGCAGGGGCGTGCCGTTCGCCCCGGAGGTGCCTGTCCCCCTTTCGCGGTCCCACTCGCACCGACCGTGCAAAACAAACCCATCTCGCCTCCTCTCAACCATCGAAAACAAACCCACGTGCGCGCCCAACCGTGCGGAACGAACCCGGCGCAGACTATTCCGAGTTTCGCCCCTTCCGCCCCTCTCCTCGCGGCACAGGCATCTGCACATCCGGGAGAATCAGCGGGGATGAACGCGGATGAACGCAGATACGGCAAGGGCAGGGATGCAGGGGATGCAGGGGATCGGGGGGTAAAGGCTTGGAGGGCAGAGGGTTCCGCGAACTGCCTGTCCTGCTTCTTGTTCTGCTTCTTGTCATGCTTCTTCTCCTGATCCGCGTTCATCCCCGCTCATCTTCGGGTGGTGCAGAGACCGACGCTCCCACTGGGAGAGGACCTCGAAAACAAACCCACTGGCACACCCGATCCTGCGGAACGAACCCAGCGCAGATTATTCCGATTGTGGACCCTCCCTCCCCTCTCCCTGTGGGAAGACGATGTCCCGCAGCGGCGGAGGAGGGAGCCCGCGACCACCGCAGCGCCCGATCGCGCAAAACAAACCCACTTTCGCCAGGGGCGGCGAGCGTGCACTTGCCGACCTTTCCTCTTCATGAATCTCCCTCTATAGTTATTATAGTAGGCAACCAAGTGTCCACTCACCGGTTATTGCCTCTTCCCTGCGGATCGCTACCATTCGTTTGGCGACGGCTTCGGGTTTCGCCGCCGGCAGCGCAGAGGACGCAGCGCGGGCTACGCCCGCTCCCAATTTCGATTTACGATTTGCGATTTTCGATTGGGCTGTCGCCGTTACCACGGCCCCAATCGAAGTGAGCGCCGTTTGAGGACCGGGAAACATCCTCGGAAAAGCGAGGATCTTGCGCGTTTGCAGTGCAGAGGGATACGGGTCGCGCTCTCCGGAACTGGATCCTCTCCCCTCTGCGATCCTTGCGCCCTTGGCGGCGAGGGCGAAAGGGTCCGGAAGCAGTCCCTAATCGCAGGTGCATCATGGACTGGAACGCCATTCGGACATTCATCGAAGCCTCCGTCAGCGTCTTCGCCATCCTCAACCCGATCGGCGGGCTGCCGACGTTCGTGGGCCTGACGGCCGACATGGCCGCCCCGCAGCGGCGGAGGCTGTTCCGCCTGGCGGGGCTGACGTCGCTGGCGATCATCGTGGTGATGGCCCTGGCGGGGCAGGTGCTGCTCGAGGAGGTCTTCCAGATCACGCTGGACCAGTTCGCCTTCGCCGGGGGGCTGCTGCTGGTGGTGGTGGGAATCCGCAACCTGCTGGAGCCCCCCCAGCCCCGCCACCAGGAGCCGCTCCCCGAGGGCGACTGGGAGACCGAGTCCATCCGCCTGGCCGTCTCGCCCATCGCCATCCCGCTGCTGACGGGCCCGGGGAGCATCGTGAACGTCATGCTGATCGTCAGCGCGCACGGGCGGCTGTTCGCGCTGGGGGCGGTGCTGGCGGCGTTCGTGTTCGTGCTGCTGGTGCTCAACTACACGCACGTGATCTACCGCCTCATGGGCCGCATCGGGGCGCTGGCCATCGGGCGGGTGATGCAGATCTTCATCGTCGCCATCGGGGTAAAGTTCTGCTTCCGCTCGCTGGCGGTGGCGTTCCCGGCCCTGGTGGGCCCGTGAGGACCGGGGGAGAGGTTCGCGCAGCGCGGGCGGCGCCCGCCCCCAGTTTCGATTTTCGACTTTCGATTTTCGTAACCGTTCACGGGACGGTGGGAACGGGTGCCACCCTCAAGCCGCATGCTGTTTGCGGCTTGGGGGTGTTGCGCCTGCCACGCCGTAGCACCCCCAAGCGGCAAACAACGCCGCTTGAGGGTGGCACCCCGTGAACGGTTACCGATTTTCGATTGGGCTGTCGCCCCTGCCACGGCCCCAATCGAAGCGAGCGCCGTTTGAGGACCGGGGGAACATCCTCGCAAAAGCGAGGACCTTGCGCGTTTGCAGTACAGAGGGGCGCCAAGGCGGCAATGGCCTCTGCGGGAGGCCGCCTCGGGGGCGAATCCCGGGGGACGGGATTTTTCCGGTCCGGGCGTGAAAGGGGTTTGACAAGCCGTTCGCGAGGGCCTAGACTCATGAATTCGGGAGTCCCCAACCACGCCCGGGTGGCGGAATTGGCAGACGCGCTAGGTTGAGGGCCTAGTGGGCCTTTGGCCCTTGCAGGTTCAAGTCCTGTCCCGGGCAGTGAGTTTGCGCAGGCGCTGCCGGAGTTTTCCGGCATTGGGAAGGCTGGAGGTCGGACGCGGCATAAAGCGTGTCGGACTGCCAGCCTTTCTCTTGCGCGCGGCATAAATCCGCTGAAATGCGGTCGTTGCGACTTGCGATTTGGCCTTTCCCATGCGATAATGGCCAGGGTAGTTCATGGAAGCATCGACGCAGATCAGCATGTCGGAGACTGGGCAGGTACCCATGTCCGAGATTCAAACGGCCGACCCGTCGGGTGGATCGCTGGTGACGACGTCCTCCGAAGCGTTGAACGTGGAGGAGGCCCTCATTCAGGCGCTTGAGGCGACGAGCGAGGAGTTGCAGCACACCGAGTGCTTCGACTCCGAAGAGCGCGCCGAACTCTACACCATCCTGAAGACCCTCATCGCCGATACCCAGACCCACCAGCAGATCGTGGGCCAGTGGGTCCCCGCGGCCCCGAAGGAGTCGAGCGATGCTTGACGACGCCTTCCTTCGCGATCGCTTCGAGCAACTCCTCACCCAGCAGCGCCGCGCCGAAGGCTTCTACGCCTCCATGCTCGACCGCACCCCCGATCCCGCCCGCCGCGAGCAGCTCGAACAGATCCACCGCGAGAAGCGCCGCCACATCCTCCTGACGGAACGCATGCTCGAAATCCTGGGCTAATCCCCCCAGTGCGCCAGCCGCTGGGCGCGGTCGCGGGCGATGAGGGCGTCGGTCAACTCGTCCAGGTCCCCGGAGAGAATTCGGTCGAGGTTGAAGTTCGCCCCCTCCTGCCCCTCCCCCTTGAGCCGGTGATCCGTGCAGCGATTCTGGGGGAAGTTGTACGTGCGGACCCGCTGCGAGCGGTCGCCCGAGCCGATCATCGCCTTGCGGGCGGCGGATTCGACGGCGAACTGCTGCTGGCGGAAGTGCTCGTACACCCGCGCCGTCAGGATCTGCCGGGCCTTGGCGCGGTTCTTGTGCTGGGACTTCTCATCCCGCATCGACACCGTGATGCCCGTCGGGAGATGCTCCAGCCGGATCGCCGACTCCACCTTGTTCACGTTCTGCCCCCCGGGTCCCCCGGCGCGGGAGGTGAACTCGTCGACGTCCTTGGCCCAGTCGATGTCGATCTCGATGTTCTTGGGCTCGGGGAGGACGGCCACGGTGGCGGCGGAGGTGTGGATGCGGCCCTGGGCTTCGGTCTTGGGGACGCGCTGCACGCGGTGCCCCCCGCCCTCGTACCCCAGGTGCGACCACACGCCCTCGCCCTTGACGTTCACCACCACCTCGCGCAGCCCCCCCAGCTCGGTGGGGCTGGCGGAGAGGATCTCGAACGACCACCCGTGCCGTTCCCCGAAGTGGCGGTACATGTCCAGCAGGTCGGCGGCGAAGAGGGCGGCCTCGTCCCCGCCAGTGCCGGCGCGGATCTCGAGGATGACGGAGTCGATGTCGGCGTCCTGGCTCATGACGAGCAGGCCCTTGACCTCGTCGAGGGCCTCCTCGCACCGTTCGCGGAGGTCATCGGCCTCGGCGTGGGCGAGTTCGCGGAGGTCGGCGTCGGCGGCGGGGTCGTTGGCGACGGCGTGGGCCTGCTGCAGCTCGTCCTGGAGCTTGCAGTAGTGCTGGTAGGGCACGACGACGCGTTCGAGCTGGGCCCGCTCCTTGGCGAGGGCGACGATGCGCGTGGCGTTGGAGGCCACCGACGGATCGTTCATCAGCTCCCCGACCTCCGCGTAGCGGCGGTTGAGTTCGTCGAGCTTCGCGATGAGGGTATCGGGCTGGTTCATGGGAGTCCGGGGGGTCGTTGACGGTGCGCAGGACGGAGGGCGGACGTGTCAGACGCCTGACGGGTCACGGGGAGGCCGGGGGCGGTCCAGAGGACGTCTCGGTCCTCTCCGCGCACTGGGCTGGCCTCTCGGGGCGCCCGCCGCGCCCGGACACGACGACGCCGGCGAGCCCCTGGGGGGACCGCCGGCGTGCGGGGGGAGGTCTACAGCTCTACTTCTGGGCCTTCTTCTCGGGCTTCTTGAAGTAGTCGCCGCCGAACTTGCGCTGGAACTTCTCGACGCGCCCGGCGGTGTCCATCAGCTTCTGCCGGCCCGTGTAGAACGGATGGCAGGCGGCGCAGATGTCCGTCTGGATGTCCGAGCCCAGCGTGGACCGCGTCTTGAACGTGTTCCCGCACGCGCACTTCACATTGACTTCAGCATACTTCGGATGGATTTCGGCCTTCATGGTTCCACCTCGTGGGTTGAATATAGACCCGGTATCGTACCCCACCGGGCCCAAACATGCAAGGTCCGGGAAGAGCGATTTTTCAAAAACGGTCACCGTGCACGGGGTGCCACCCTCAAGCGGCGCCGTTCAGCCGCTTGGGGGTGCTGCGGCGGGGGGGCAACACCTCGTTGTTCTACACGTCTCGGCGGGCGGATCGCCGCCGGATGCCCCTGTGGCCTGGGCCGCGTCCCCGCCCCCGCCGGGCTCGCCCCGGCGGAGCGAAGGTTTCTAAGCTAGCACGCGGCGATCTTTCACTTCTTCTTCTGTTGCTTCTTCTTCTCTTGCTTCTTTTCGCCCCCGCCCGGCTTGTCCGGAATGGCATGGAAGAATGCCACGAGTCCCGCCGCTGCCGGGCCGTGGTTCGCAAGCCCCCAACGGGGGCGTCGGACAGTAGCCGGGGGTGGAGCGCAGCGGAACCCCCGGAAGGCGGGGCGATTCTCTGGAGCCCCGAAGGGGCGAGGGAGTCGCGGACAATTCA
>JAWLCQ010000274.1:0-4998 GCA_041687095.1 Phycisphaerae bacterium
ACGCCATCGGCAGCGGGTTGCAGACCATCACCCGGCCCGACTGTGAGGGGTACTTCCAGAACGCCGGATACGCTACGGGCTAACGCATATCGCTCTAGCTTAGAAACCTTCGCTCCCCCGGGACGAGCCCGGGTGGGGGCGGGCAACCGGCCCTCCCTCCCCTCATCGGATCACGCATTGATGCCTTCTCCCTATGCTGGTCCGAAAGCCCCGACAGGGGCGCGGGACAGTAGCCGGGGGTGGAGCGACTCGTCGCGGCGTAGCGTAGCGAAGCCGGAAGCGGAACCCCCCGAAGGCGGCTGCGTCCTTCAGAGCCCCGATAGGGGCGAGGGAGCTGTGGGGGTTCCCACGAGGTCCCGCCATCTCCCTCGCCCCTGTCGGGGCTCCATCTCTCCTGGGGCCGATACCGGGGGCTCCGCTGCGCTGCGCCCCCGGCTATTCTCCCTCGCCCCTTCCGGGGCGAAGAGGCCGCCTGGGTCCAGATCGCATCGTGCGGGACATCCACGGCAAGATGTGTAGAACAACGAGGTCAGGAGACCCCCGGCGCTGGAGGTGGGGGGGCAGGGGACTCGTAGGAGAGGTCTCTGGGGGTCTGGTGTGGCATCCAGCAGGCCGCATCCCGGGTACTTAGCAGGCAGCATCGGTTGGACGTGGTCGCTCCCGTCTCCGCCATGGCGCCGTCGAGGCAAGCCGTTTCGCTTCGTAGACCACGGCACCCGCGCGAGAAGTACCTGGAAGGCGCATGGCGTTCTCTCGCCGGGCCTTGATGCGGCGGCAGTTACGTCACATGGGTCCGGAGTGAATCTGTTCTCGCTTCTAATGATGTCAGTTGAAAAAATGGCAATAGTCGCAGTAATCGAAAATTCTTCCTGAAAATCCGCACTCACGGTGAACAAATTGGTCTTAGATTTCGTTAAGAGGGGGGAAGGGAATCTTGTATGAGAGCGCGAGGATTCCGACATACACGGCTGACCCTGGGACTGACCGAGGAGACCCGCTTCGGCGGGAAGCCTGCCGAGGGCACCCGGAGCGTACCGGTGCGCATGGATGCATCGGAGCATTGGTGGCACCGGGTGCGGGTGCAGCGCGTTTCGGGAGCTCGCGACTCTCAGCAGACCCCGAACGGATATCGAATGCAAACAGCGGAGGGTGAGGCCGCGAGGCCCACAGCAGACTAATAGGCGTCCGCGTCCGCGGACGTGACAGATCGGGTGCGGCGGAAGCCCGCCCCTGGAAGCGAATGGTTCGCCGAAGGGGGCGGGCCGTTTTTTGCGCCGACCGACAGGAGTTTGTCTTTTCTGCATGGACCGGGTACATAATAGGCCTATGGTGCACATCGGGATCCTCGGGGCCGGCTGCCATTCACGCGGCAGCCACGGCCCCGCACTACAACTGCTGCGGCAGCACGACAGCGATCTGACGCTGGCGGCCGTGTGCGACGTGGACGCGGCGCGGGCGGAGAGCTACGCGCGCGACTTCGGCGTGGAGCGGGCGTACACGGACCTGGAGGCGATGCTCCGCGCGGAGCGCCTGGACGGGCTCATCGCCGTCACGCCCGTCGAGCAGACGGCGGCGGTGGCGAAGCGGGTGCTGTCGGCCGGCATTCCCATGCTGATCGAGAAGCCCCCGGGAGCGACGGTCGCGGAAGCCACCGCGCTGGCCGAACTGCTCCGGCGGATCGGCACGCCCCACATGGTCTCCTTCAACCGCCGCTTCAACCCGGCCGTCCTGCGGGCGAAGGAGTGGCTCTCCATCCACGCGGCGACGCGGCCGGTGCGGCTCATCATCGCCCGCATGCTCCGGCACCGGCGGGAGGAGCCCAACTTCGTCCTGCACACCGGCGTGCACCTGCTGGACACGATCATCTCGTTCGTGACCACGCTGGAGCTGCTGAATGTGACGGCCGTCAAGTCCATGGACCCCGCCCCCGGGATGTACGAGGCCCGCCTGTCCTTCGCCGACGATCTCGAAGCCACCGTCTGCATCGCCCCGCGCGTGGGGCTCATGGAGGAGAGCTACGAGGTGCTGGGCGAGGACTACGGGATGCGGATCGACGTGGGCGAGGTGGCCCTGGAGGTGTTCGACGGGGGGCGAGAGGTCCTCGACTGGAAGCCCGACCGCCCGCTGATCGAGGCGGAGCGGAACGGCACGCTGGGGGAGACCGAGGCGTTCCTGCAGTCCCTGCGGGGCCGGCGCGACTGGCGGCCCACCGTCGAGGATGCCCTCTGGTCTCTCCGCGCCGCCGAGGCCATCCAGGACGAGGTCCCCGCGACGATCTCCCGCTAGGAGCGGTTTCCGAACGTGGCATGGGCGTCCCGCCCCTGCCGCCCACGACCCAGATGGCCGTGGAACGCTTCCCAGGCAAGAACAGGAATCTGTTACTGTTCACGGGAGCGCGGGCCATGAGTCCCGCACCGCCTCGAAAAAGGGGACAGGCACCTGCGCGGCAAGAAGCATGCCGCTGCGGAGCCAGTCCCCTTTTTTGAGGCTCCCTGCGCCAGTCCCGCCTTCGCCTCCCGACAGGCCCCTTTCTTCACGCCCTTCCTGCTGTTTGGAAGGGCGTGAACGGTTACCGGGATGCGTGTAATCCGACACGCTCTCACGCCCGGGCGGCCAGCATCTCCCGCAGCCGTTCCGCGAAGGCCCGCAGGGCCTGCCCGCGGTGGCTGATCGCGTTCTTGCGCTCGGCGGGGAGTTCGGCGGTGGTGTGGCCCAGGTCGGGGATGTAGAACAGCGGGTCGTACCCGAACCCGTTCTCGCCGCGCGGGGCATGGAGGATGCACCCCTCCACCGTTCCCGACGCCTCCACCAGCACGCCCCGCGGGTCCGCCAGGGCGATGAAGCAGACGAAGCGGCCGGTGCGTTGCGCGTCGGGCACGTCGCGGAGCTGATTGAGGAGTTTGGCGTTGTTGGCCTGGTCGATCTGCTCGCGCCCGGCGGTGGGGGGGACGCGGTCGGCGGCGTAGCGGGCGCTGCGGACGCCCGGGTCTCCTCCCAGGGCGTCGACCTGCAGTCCGCTGTCGTCGGCGAGGGCCCAGTGGCCGGTGGCCTGCGCGTAGTAGAGGGCCTTGAGGGCGGCGTTGTCGGCGAAGGTCTCGCCGGTCTCCTCGGGCTCGGGCAGGTCCCCGAACGGTTCGAGCGAGCGCAGGGTGACGGGGAGGTCGGCGAGGACGGCGTGGATTTCCCGGATCTTACCAGGGTTGCGTGTAGCGACCACGATACTCGGGGTTGAGTTCATCGGAATCCTTGCTTCCGGGGACGCGGATGGGGCAGGTGGGGCGTTCGAACCACCCCGCTTGCCCCGTTTTCTGGTTGGGCGCCAGCACCTCGCTCTTGCGCCCGTTGACCAGCAGGTTCGGGCGGGCGCGGAGGATCTGGACGATCCGCGGATCCATGATGTCCTGCTGCTCGCGGCGATTGACCATGCGGGTGCGGATGGAGTTTTCCGGGAAGAGCCCGACGGTGACGATGGAGTTCTTGTGCCCGTGGAAGTAGTAGGCCTCGACGCCCTGCTCGCGGAGTTCGGCGGCGCGTTGGGCGGCGGCGTGGCGGCGGAGGATTCGCCCCTCCTCGGGGTCGAAGTAGACCTCGACCATGACGGTGTAGGCCCCGCGGGCATGGCGGAGGTCCCACTGGGGCTCGCCCGGGCTGAGGCTGGGGTCGGGCACGATGATGGCGAAGAGGAAGGGGGGCGGGGTCTGCGGGGAACTCTGCCACTGCTTGGCCTGCTGGAGGGGGAACTGCGCGTCATCCATGCTGGGGTAGTGCCCGCGGCACAGCAGGGTGCCCTCCCCGTCGGCGAAGGTGAAGATGTCGGTCCACTTGCTGATGCGCTCGACGGCGGCGCGGCCTTTCTCGGCCTGCTGGGCGTGGTTCTCGCCCGTGTACTTGTACAGGAGGATGGTGTACTTCTCCTGGAACTGCGGGTCGTCGGCGGGCTTGGGGCGGAACGGGTTCCACACCGGGCGCGGGGCGGGGGGCTCCCCGGGCATCGGCGGGGGGGGCTCGGGGCACCCAGCCGTCAGGAACGCCGCCAGCGTCAGCAAAGCCAGCAGAGCGGTGCGAGGTCGCGCGATGGTCATGGCTGGGGGCTCCCGGCGAGGGTGCGCTTCTGCTCCTGGGCGATGCGGCGGGCGCCTTTGCGGGCGAGCGCCAGCATGCGGTCGAGCTGCGCGGTGGTGAAGGGGGCGCCCTCGGCCGTGCCTTGCAACTCGACGAACTTCCCCCCGGCGGTGAGGGCGACGTTCATGTCGACTTCGGCGGCGGAGTCCTCGCGGTAGTCGAGGTCGAGCACGGGCGTGCCCTGCACGACGCCCACCGAGACGCCCGACACGAGCCCCGTGAGCACGCCGCGCGCGAAGCGCCCGTCCGCTTCGCCCTTGCGGGCGGCGAGGGCGAGGGCGATGCATGCCCCGTTGATGGCGGCCGTGCGGGTGCCCCCGTCGGCCTCCAGAACGTCGCAGTCGAGGTAGATGGTGTGCGTCCCGAGGCGCTCGAAGCGGACGACGCTGCGGAGCACGCGCCCGATGAGCCGCTGGATCTCGGTGGCGCGGGAGTCGGGCTTCTCGAGGGGGCGGGCCTTGCGGCGGCCGGTGGAGGCCGGCAGCATGCCGTACTCCGCCGTCACCCACCCCAGCCCCGCCTCCTGCCGCCACTTGGGCACCTCGGGCACAATGCAGGCGGTGCAGATGAGGCGCGTGCGCCCCATCTCGAACAGGCACGACCCATCGGCGGATCCGAGGTAGCCTGGCGTGATGCGGAGCGGACGAAGCTCGTCCACCTTCCGCCCGTCATGTCGTCGATACGGCTGGGGCATGGCGGCCATTGTACCGCAAGACCGCGGCGGGTTCAAAAGCGGTAACCGTTCACGCCCGAAAGGTGTGAAGGAAAGGGGCCTGTCGGCAGCCAAACGGACGTCCTGCCCCCTCTCCCCACCGACCCCGCGTCGGTGGTAAGCGGCTATCGACTACTGCGGCGGTCCCCTCCCATTCCCTTCAT
>JAWLCQ010000275.1:0-4921 GCA_041687095.1 Phycisphaerae bacterium
AGGGCCGCCGCGACCGACGCGCCGCCATAACGCTATCGCGGAAGCGCTCGTTGTCCTTCCCGGACGTTGGGGGTCAGGAGACCCCCAACGCAGGCGATCAACCATCAATCCACCATCCGCATCCCGCCATCCGCATCCCGGCATCCCGCATCCCGGCATCCCGCATCCCGGCATCCGCCATCCCGCCATCCGCCATCCGCCCAGGCTTGCCTCCCGCCGCCTTCCCCCCCACAATGGACCGTCCAGGAAAGGAGAGCGGCCATGCGAGTGCTTTACATCGGCGGGACGGGACGGATCTCGTACGCGTGCGTGCGCCACAGCGTCGAGATCGGGCAGGAGGTGACCGTCTTCAATCGCGGCCGCTCCAGCGAACCGCTCCCCCCCACCGTCCGCCAGATCACCGGCGATCTCAACGACCCCGCCGCCTACCGCCGCCTCGGACACGAGCCCTGGGACGTCGTCTGCCAGTTCAAGGCCTACGACCTCCCTCGCGCCGAACTCGACCGCGAGGTCTTCGGCGGGCGGTGCGGGCAGTACGTGTTCATCTCCTCCGCCTCCGCCTACCGCAAGCCCCCCACCACCTGGCGGATCACCGAGGACGTCCCCGTCGCCAACCCCTACTGGCCGTACTCGCAGGCGAAGGCCGACATCGAGCACCGCCTCCTGCAGTGGCACGCCAACGGCGAGCTGCCCGTCACCATCGTCCGCCCCTCACACACCAACCGCGACAACTTCCCCGGGACGTTCCTCGGCGCTGACGACCTCGCCTGGCGAATGCTCAACGCCCGCCCCACCATCGTCCACGGGGACGGGACCGCCCTGTGGGTCATCACCCACGCCGACGACTTCGCCCGCCCCTTCTGCAACCTCTTGGGCAACCCCGCCGCCCTCGGGGAAGCCTTCCACATCACCTCCGACGAGGCCAACACCTGGAACGACATCCTCGCCGCGATGGCCGACTCGCTCCGCGGGACGCTCGACCCCGTCCACGTGCCCAGCGAGACGATCGTCAAGTACAACCCCGCCTGGACGGGCCCGCTCCTGGGGGACAAGGCGTGGAGCGTGTGGTTCGACAACGCCAAGGTCCAGCGGGTCGCGGGCGACTTCCCCCCCCGCGTCAGCATGCGGGAGGGCATGGCCCGGGCGGCCGCCCGGCACCGCGACCGCCTGACCCACCTCAACCCCGACCCCGCCCTCCACGCCCTCCTCGACCGCATGGCGGAGGACCAGCGGCGCCTGACGCTCTGAACACACACGCGGAAGAACCCTCACGCAAAGGCGCAAAGGCGCGAAGGGAAAAGCGTCCGGAAGAAGGGGATCCCGCGGATGGGAATGGACGGTATGGACAGCATGGACGGTATGGACACTATGGACGCAACTGCACCTTCGTCCACGTTGTCCATACCGTCCATACGGTCCATCAGGTCCATACCGTATGGCGGCCTTCGGTCTCGGGTGTTCCCGCCTACTCCGGTACCGGTTCATCCGGCGCCGGGTACTGGGGCGGGCGGCCTTCGAGGACGGCGAGGATGTCGTAGATGACGTCGCACATCCGCTCCATGGCCGCGGGGACGCGGGCGGCGGCGTGGGGGGTGAGGATCACGTTCTCGCCCAGCACGGAGAACATCGGGTAGTCGGGAGGCGGGGGCTCGGGGTCGTGGCAGTCGATGACGGCGGCCGCGACGTGCCCGCGGCGGAGGGCGTCGGCGAGGGCGGAGTAGTCCACGCAGTGCCCGCGGGCGGCGTTGATGAACTGGGCCCCGGGCTTGAACTGGGCGAGGGTCTCGGCGTTGATCATCTTGCGCGTCAGGGGCGTCAGGGGCGTGTGGATGGTGATGACGTCGCTGCTGGCGTAGAGGGTGGGCTTGTCCACCGCGCGGGCGGGGTAGTCCAGCTCGATGTCCAGGATGTCGTTGTACAGCACGGTCATGCCCAGGGCGGCGGCCGCCCGCCCCACGCGCGACCCGATCCGCCCGCACCCGACGATCCCCAGCGTCATGTCCGACAGGAACCGCCCGTACGCCTGCTTGCGGACGCGGTGGAAGGCCTCGGGGGGCATGTACCCCTCCATGGGCCAGAAGCGGCGGTTGAGTTCGAGGATCATGCGGATCGTGTAGTCCACCACCGCCAGCGTGTTGGCGGCCGGGGTGTGAACGACCTCGACCCCGCGGGCGCGGCAGGCGGGGATGTCGATGTTCTCCAGCGCCACCCCCGCGCGTCCGACGACCTTGAGCCTCGGGGCGCGGTCCAGCAGGGCGTCGTTCACCTGCGTGTACGTGCGGACGATGAGGCCGTCGGCGTCGGCGAGGGCGGCGGCGAGGGCGGGCGCGTCCTCGTGCGAGACGTGGCGGACCTCGGCACGCTCGGTGAGCCACGCCAGCGCGCGGTCGCTGAGGGTCTCGCTCACGACGATGATGAAACGCTTGTCTGCCACGGGCGGGGTCTCCTTCACACTGAGCGGACATTGAAGCATGCCCCGGGAGTGCAGGCAAGCCCGGACAGCACGAACGAGCAAAGACGCACACGTCACGACAGTCGCATCCGATTCGCCAATGTTCCCCCCAACTGCGTCGGGTGGGGGGACGTCATGCGGTGAAAAGACGTTCGCCCTGTCCCCCGGCCACAGTCCGGGGGCGTTGCGTGAAGCGGTTTGCCCATGACGCAGGCGGGAGCGTCACGTACCACGGATGCGCAGAACCCCTGCCCCCGTAGGCGCTCCCCAAAACACGGCTGTGAACAGCGCAGCCGCGGCACCCGGTCCCTGGTCCCCGGTCCCTGGTTCCTGGTTCCTGGTTCCTGGTTCCTGGTCCCTGGTTCCTGGTCCCTGGTCCCTGGTTCCTGGTCCCTGGTCCCTGGTCCCTGGTCCCTGGTCCCCGGTTCCTGGTTCCTGGTTCCTGGTCCCTGGTCCCTGGTCCCTGGTTCCTGGTTCCTGGTTCCTGGTTCCTGGTTCCCGGTCCCTGGTTCCTGGTTCCTGGTCCCTGGTTCCCGGTTCCTGGTCCCCGGTTCCCGGTTCCTGGTTCCCGGTTCCTGGTTCCCGGTTCCTGGTTCCCGGTTCCCGGTTCCCGGTTCTCGCCTACGCCTTCGTCCGCCGCAGCGTGTGGACCACGCGGGCGCGGACGCGCGACCAGAGGCCCAGCAGGCCCAGGCGGCGCGAGAGCTGGCGGAGCTGCTCGTCCCGCGGGTCCAGCGTCAGCGCCTTCGACACGAACCGCCGCGCCCGCCCCACCTCTCCGCGCTGCAGGTGCGCCAGCGCCAGGTTGTACAGCGCCAGCGGGTAGTCGGGCTTGAGGCGCAGGGCCTTGCGGCAGTGCGTGACCCCTTCGTCGTGGCGGTCCAGCAGGAAGTAGCTCACCGCCAGGTTGTGATGCGCGTGCGGATCGTCGCCCCGCAGCACCACCAGCCGCCGCAGCACGCGGTTGGCCTGGCGGGGCTTGTCCAGTTCGAGGAACAGTTGCCCGAGTTCCTGGAGCGTGTCGGGGTCCTCGCGGCTGATGCGGATCTCGCGGACGAGGCAGCGGACGGCGTCGTCGGGGCGCTTGCGGCGGAGGTAGACCTGGCCCAGCCGCATGTTCGCCCCCGGGAAGGCGGGGTCGATGCGGAGGGCGGACAGCAGGTGGGACTCGGCCTCGCTGAGGTGGTCCTGGTTCAGGGCCGCCTCCCCCAGGGCGTAGCGCGGGTGCGCCTCGTCGGGGTGGAGGTCGGCGGCGTGCTGCAGGTGGGCGACGGCTTGTTGGTGTTCGCCGAGTTGCTGGAGCAGTTCGCCCAGGTCCAGCAGCACGTCGAGGTCGTCGGGGCTGCGGACGAGTTCGCCCTCATAGCAGCGGCGGGCGAGCTTGAGGTCGTTCTGGGCCCAGGCGGCTTCGGCGATGCGGAGGTTGGCGTCGGGGTGGTCGGGGTCGAGCGAGAGCGTCTGCTTCCAGCAGAGCATGGCCCGCTGGAGTTCCCCGCGCACGTAGAGCGAGTGGCCCAGGTGGTAGCAGCACAGGGGGCAGTGCTCCTTCACCTGGCGGGCGAGGTAGAACATGAGTTCGGCGCTGTCGTGGTCGCCCATCTCGGTGTAGGTGACGATGCGGTTGCAGTAGGCGGGCTCGTAGGTGGGCTTGACCCGCGAGATCTGCTCGAAGGTGCGCAGGGCGTCGGCGTGCTGGCCCATGCGGGTGAGGTTCACGCCCAGGCTATTGAGCGCCTCGACGTCGCGGGCGTCGATCTCCAGCACGCGGCGGTAGGCGTCGCAGGCACGGACGTAGTCCTCCATGGCCTCGAACGTCACCGCGAGGTTGAAGTGCCACGCGCTGTTGTTGGGGTTGATGTCGATCGCCGCACGCAGTTCCGCGGCGGCCTCCGCCCAGCGGCCCTTCTCGTACAGCCGGTGAGCCATCTCCACGCGAGTTTCGGCATCCATCCATTCGTTCATAGACGGTCTATCCCGCTCCACCGACGCGTACACCTCTCCCGAGGCGCACGACGACGGATCTCCTTTTTCGCTCGCCCTGCCCTCCAGCTACGGCGGCGAGCGTCCCTCTCGACTCCTGCGATTCTACACCATCCCCCCGATTCCAGCAAGACCCCTGCTCCGCTCGACACTCCACGCGGAGCGAAAAGTCGAGACCTGCTTACCGTTCACGCCTTCGCAAACAGCAGCGAAGGCGTGAAGAAAAGGGCTCCCCGAAAGCCGAAGGCGGGAGAGGCGAAGGCGGGATCGACGCAGCGAGCCTCGTAAAAGGGGACTGGCTCCGCAGCGGCATGCTTCTCGCCGCGCAGGTGCCTGTCCCCTTTTACGAGGCGGGGCGGGACTCATACGCGTTCCACTTGATTCTCGGGCGGGTGCCGTGGTTTGCGGAGCGCAGCGATCGGGTAGCCGAGGGCGGTTGCCCGCCCCCGGCCCCCTCAGATCCGGACGTGCGGGACTACCGCATCCGGC
>JAWLCQ010000276.1:0-4901 GCA_041687095.1 Phycisphaerae bacterium
AAACGGCGCAGCCGTGGCACCCAGTGCCCCTGCGATCGACTCGAAAGGAAGACCATGACCGATACCCCCCACTACCGCCTTGGAACCCTCGCCCTGCACGCCGGGCACACCCCCGACTCCGACACCCTCTCCCGCGCCGTCCCCATCTACGCCACCACCAGCTACGTGTTCCGCGACACCGACCACGCCGCCGACCTGTTCGCCCTCAAGGAGTTCGGGAACATCTACTCCCGCCTCATGAACCCCACGTGCGACGCGCTGGAGAAGCGCCTCGCCGCCCTCGACGGCGGGGTCGGGGGGCTGGCGTTCGCCTCCGGCATGGCCGCCATCACCGCCGCCCTCTGCACCCTCTGCCACAGCGGGCAGAACTTCCTCGCCTCCACCAGCCTCTACGGGGGCACGTGGACGCTGTTCACGCAGACGTTCAAGAAGCTCGGCATTGAGGTGCGGCTGTTCGACCCCGACCGCCCCGACCGCATCGCCGAACTCGCCGACGCCAACACCCGCTGCGTCTACGTCGAGTCGATCGGCAACCCCAAGAACGACGTGCCCGACTTTCAGCGCCTCGCCGCCGCCGCCCACGCCGCGGGCGTCCCGCTGATCGTGGACAACACCGTCACCACGCCCATGCTCCTGCGCCCCCTCGACCACGGGGCGGACATCGTCGTCTACTCCACCACCAAGTTCATCGGCGGGCACGGGGCGCACGTCGGGGGGGCGGTCATCGACGGGGGGACCTTCCCGTGGGCGGACGATCCCCAGCGGTGGCCCCAGTTCTGCGCCCCCGACGAGGCGTACCACGGGATGGTGTTCACCGAGGCGCTGAAGCCCATCGGCAACATCGCGTACATCGTGCACATGCGGACGCACTGGCTGCGGGACACGGGGGCGGCGATGAGCCCGTTCGCGGCGTTCCTGTTCCTGCTGGGCCTCGAGACGCTCCACGTCCGCATGCCTCGCCACA
This sequence comes from Phycisphaerae bacterium, assembly GCA_041687095.1. Lineage (GTDB taxonomy): Bacteria > Planctomycetota > Phycisphaerae > SM23-33 > SM23-33 > JAWLCQ01. Next base: position 965 of record JAWLCQ010000276.1, read on the forward strand.
CCGCCAACGCCCAGCGGGTGGCGGAGTGGCTCGCCCAGCACCCGGCCGTCGCGTGGGTGAACTACCCCGGCCTGCCCGACCACCCGCACGCGGCGATGGCGAAGAAGTACCTGCCCGCCGGGGCGGGGGCGATCATCGGCTTCGGGATCAAGGGCGGCCGCGACGCGGGCGTGAAGTTCATCAACAGCGTCAAGCTCGCCAGCCACCTCGCCAACATCGGCGACGCCAAGACGCTCGTCATCCACCCCGCCTCGACAACGCACCAGCAGCTCACCGACGCCGAGCAGCGGGCGGCGGGGGTGAGCCCCGAGTACATCCGCATGAGCGTCGGGATCGAGGACGTCGAAGACATCCTCGCCGACCTCGACCAGGCGCTGATGGCCTCGCAGTAATCGCGAGCGGTAGGGCGTGCAGCGGTAGGGCGTGCAGCGGTAGGGCGTGCAGGGTCCGTAGCGAAGCGGAGGGCCCTGCGCGCGGGATGGGGCATCCCGCGCGCAGTCGGCTCCGCTGCGCTCCGCCGCCTGCACGCCCTACCTCTGCGCTGTTCGCCGCCGTGTCCTTGGCTTCCCACCCATCGCACGGCTGTAAACAGCGCAGCCGTGGCACCCGGCAATAGCGTCGCCAGTATCCCGGTACGGATGTGGGATCAGCGTCCTTTCTCGGATGGAGGCTCCGCGGGGCGGGCAATTCGCGAGAGTACAAGCGCAGCGAGGACGCCCCCGAAGGCACCCAGCACACCCGCCAGGATGTACGCCAGTACGTCGTCGGACCATCCCGTCGCCCACAGGGCGAAGCAGGCTCCCGCTGCGCCGGCAAGCACACCACAGGCTCCCTGGAAGGCGACGCGGATGTGAGCCCGCCGGTCCCGGTCGATGCGAGCCGCCATCGCCTCACCGTGACAGAATCGCGTAGTGAGATACCATGCGATCCGGAGCGAGACCTCCCGCCAGTGTCCCCTGCTGAGCCCAACTCTCGCCACCCACAGCCCGACCCCGTCTACACCCTCGATCCGCCAGCAGGGCGGCGAGCCGGGGTGGTAGCGAAAGAATGCCACATCCTCCCACGCGATGCGCACCGATTGCCCGTTGTGCCGCTCGACCTCCACCCCCGCATCATCCAGCCGAATGCGGCGGGCGGCGACGGGGGCGGGGGCGAAGAACAGAACCAGACCGCAGGCCAGCAGGTACGCCGCCCCCGCGAGCAGGTATGGTAGTTGTAGAAGCACCCCGAGCACCGCCATCCCAGCCGCCAGCCACAGCGGCCACAACTCCCGCCGCAGGCGGTACTCAACCTGTCCGGGCGGTTCGGCGGGAAGGCCGGGAGATTCCTCATGTGATGGTTTGGTTGGCATCGTCGAAGCTATCGATTCGGTTCTTCCCACTCCCACGCGGTGGCCCACCGGATTCGCCGACCAGCGTTCCGCCCTTTCCGACAACCGAGAGCAGACCGCTCACTCCTTCTCGAAGGCCGCTTGGTGCACTTCCTTGCTGATCCACCTGGCGAACGAGATGATCGGCCAGAGGACCAGCGGGTACATGATCGGGCCCATGAACGCCGCCGTACCGTCATAGAGGAGGTACGCAAGCGTGATCAGGCAGCCTTCCAGAAACGCCCACTGGAATGGCCGTTCCACCCGCAGGAGCCCCAGAACGAAGCACGCAATCGGGGCGGAGACGAAGACCACGTTGAAGACTTCCCCCAACTGATTGTTCAGAGCCAGGAATGCCGCCCTGCGTCGAGCGTATTCCGCTTGATAGGCGGCGAGGCGTGCAGCGATCTCGGGATCCACCCCTTCGCCGTCGCTGCTGCTCTGGCTGGTGGATGTCCCTGGGACGGGCACCTCGAAGGTCTCAAAGGGGAACAGGAAGAAGCGGCCCGCCCCCAGGATCACCGGGGACAGCGCGATCAGCCAGACGAGGCGGAGACGTGCAGCTGAGAGGCGCGGCGGCGAGGGCGCTTGCGGATCGGGCGACTCGGGATGTGTCTCGCCGGGTTCCATACTGAACGCTCCCACGACGGCGATTTTACCATGCGATCCGCGATGGCGCCGAAGAAGATCTCACCGATCGAATTGGGGATCGAATGGGGGACACACGTGCACGCCAAGACGGTCGTCATCCACCCCGCCTCGGCGGCGCACCAGCAGCTCACCGACGCCGAGCAGCGCGCCGCCGGCGTCAACCCCGAGTACATCCGCCTGAGCGTCGGGATCGAGGACGTCGAAGACATCCTCGCCGACCTCGACCAGGCGCTGATGGCGTCGCAGTAATCGCGAGCGTGGCACCCGGCAGAAACCGGATGGCGTCCCGAATATCCCCGAACATCAGAGATCGCTCTGATTGAGGCCCTTCTGGAAAGCCGCCCAGAACTCCTGCTGCTTCTTCTGACGGTCCGGGTCAAAGTATCCCCTGATCCCGTACACCTTGGCGAGCGGGGACTGGAATTCCGACACAACGCCGGTGCAGTTGGAATGCTCCATGTAGTAGATGGCCACATGCCTGTAACGCTCGTGCCTCAGCATGTCCGCCATGATGTCCTTTAGTTCCTGGTAGCCGAGGTCCCAGCACTGTCGGAGTTCGTGCTCAAGTTGCCCAGCATCGAACGCGAGCTTCGCGCGTAGCAGTGTTCGGTACTTCTCAAGAACATCCTTAGCCTTCTGAAGACGCCTCGTCGTCAACCGATACATGCGTTCTCCTTTCCCAAGCGATTCCATTCATATTTGCCATTGACCCTCTGAACTACTGCCTTGTAGTTCCGATCCAACTGTTCGTGAATCTAGGGACACAGTACCAATCTCGGCGAAAACAACGCAAGCGACTATCGTAACCTTGGCGTCATCCTTAAGATACGCGTCTGGTCATTCTCCTGAGGAACCGATGCACCTCCTGGTCAACTTCTTCGGCGGCGGGTGGGCGGGGCTGGTGGGGGCTGCGTTTGCGCTTGTCGGGTTGGTGCTGCTGTCGCCCCGCGGTGGGCCCACGCGGCGACGGGGCCGTTGGCGGCCGCTGGGCGGGATGGTGCTTGTGGCGGTGGGGGCGGTGCTGGTGGCGCTGTCGGCGATGGCGTTGCCGTTGTGGGCGTATGCGGTGTGGGGGTCGGCCGTCGGGGCGTGGGTCGTGGGGCGGGGAAGGCTGGCGAAACGATCAACCCGCACCGCGTCGGCGGGGTGGACTGCTACGGCGGTCTGGGCGATTGCGGTGGTCGCGTGTCTGGCGGCCGGGGCGGTGCAGGGGTGGTGGATGCGGACGCCGGACCTGCGAACGCTCCGGGACGATCCGATCTACGTCATCGGGGACTCGCTCAGCGCCGGGTTGCTCACCGAGGATCCCAACAGCGCCTGGCCGATGCGGCTGGGGCGGCGGACGGGGAGGCGGGTGGTGAACCTGGCGGTCCCGGGGGCGACGCTGGAGTCGGCGAGGGCGCAGGCGCGGCGGGCGAGGCGGGAGGGGGCGGGGACGATCCTCCTGCTCATCGGGGGCAATGACGTGCTGCAGGGGATCTCCGCCGACCGGTTCGCGCTGGACCTGGAACGGCTGCTGGCGGAACTCGGCCCCGACGCCGGGGCGCACGCCTGCCTGTTCGAGCTGCCCCTGCTGCCGCTGATGAGCGAGTACGGGCTGGCGCAGCGCAGGGCGGGGCGGCGAACGGGAATCGCCATCGTCCCCCGCCGCATCCTCGCCTCCCTCCTTGCCGACCCCCCCGCGACGGTGGACGGGGTGCACCTGTCGGAGCAGGGGCACGAGCGGCTGGCGGAGGTCGTGGCGGAGTTGCTGGGGTCACCGCCGCGACGGGAGCAGAGGGATAGACGGTAGTTGACGGGCTGCCCAGCAGATGGTGCGCTGGCCTGACGGCCAGCGGAGAGCACGAAGCGCGTGCGTTGGGGGTCTCCTGACCCCCAACGTCCTGGAAGAAGCGGAACGTTTCCGCGATAGCGTTA
>JAWLCQ010000277.1:0-4875 GCA_041687095.1 Phycisphaerae bacterium
GCCTCATATTTACCCGATCCGCCCGCCAGCGCCATGCCCATTTGCCTACCGGGGGCGGGTATCACGCGGAAAGGACGTTGCAGATGGGTGAAGTCTTACGGTCGAGGTAGAAGCTATCGTCGTAGAACGGGGAGGGCTGGGCGCCCTGGGCGAGGCCCTGGGCCAGGAAGTGCTCCAGCCCCGTGTCGCCCGCGGGCACGCTGTGCTCGGAGCGATAGAAGCTCTCGTCGAACAGCAGGTGCGGGTCGCGCCCCTCGCCCGAGCCGTACAGCAGGTAGTGCTCGAAGCCTGACGCCATACCCCCCGCCGCGACAACGGCGGCCACCTCGGGGTTCTGGGCGAGGTAGTAGCTCTCGCTGAAGAAGTACGACGGGCTGCGCTGCTCGCGGGCCCCGTAGCGAACGTAGTGGTCGAAGCACGACGCCAGCGGACCGCCCGGGGCGTCCACGACCGCCGCGACCTCCGGGTACAGCGCGCGGTAGTGGCTGTCCACATACAGGGCCAGCGGATTGCGACGCTCGCCGCGGCCCCAGTGCCAGAAGTGCTCAAAGGCGTTGACGCCCGCGCCCGCCACCTCCGGGTACGCCGTCAGGTAGTACCCCGGGTCGAACCGCACCGACGCCGGGCGGTTCTCGTCCATGCCCCACTCGACGTAGTGCCCGAAGGCCGAGATGCCCAGTGACCCGCCACTCAGGGCCGCCGCCACGTCGGGATTGCGGGCAAGGTAGTACCCGGCGTCGAACAGCGGCGAGGGCTGACGGTTCTCGAACTGACCCCACGCCACGAAGTGCTGCCACCCCGACTGCATCGCCCCCGACGCGACCACTGCGGCGATCTCGGGGTAGCGAGAGAGGTAGAAGGCCTCGTCGAAGAAGACGGCCATCGCCGCCGACAGGTCCGGCGCCGGTGGAGGCGGCACGGGGGTCAGCACGCCGCCGAAGAACCCGGCGTCATGCAGGGAGCTCACGCCCGGTTGGTACGCCGCCCCACCGTTGACGAGGAACAGCGTGTTGTTCGGCCCCCTGCCGATCACCGTGAACCAGTCCTCCACTAAGCCCGACCCCTCCGGGGTCAGACTGTCCCGCACCAGGACGTCCCCCTGAGCGGCGAAGATGAGCCCGCCAGGTTCCTCGAACGCCTCGGAGTACACCAGGTACTGCCCGCCTCCGAGATCGGCAATCTGTATCTGTGTGTCCGCGGGGGTCATGCTCGTGGACCATCCCGCGTAGTTCCCATCGCCCTCGGTGTCGTTGTCGTATCCGTGGAAGTTGTACGTCCCGACGAAAGACTGGTTCCACGTCCCAAGCGTTCCGCGGTACATCAGCCCGCCCCCGCCGCTGGCCCACTCCAGCGTCGCAGGCACGCCGCCCAGGCCTTGGCCCTGTTCGGCGAAGAGGACGTAGAAGACATCCGCCGTGATCGGAATCACGCGGAGGTAAGCTTCAGACGGGTATCCATTCTGGGTGTTCCCCTTCTGATACCAGTGCAGTTCCTGCCCGACGGGGGTGAGACAAAAAGTGAAGTTGTGGCCCTGCTCGACATCGACCAGGTGTGCATCGTATCCCCCGTCGGGTCGGGCGGTGAACGTTATGGTCGTCGTCGCCCCTCCCCCCATCGATCCTATGCTGTGCTCCACCACGGGATTGTCGTCTGGGTCAATGTCATCGAAACTGCACCCCGCCCCCGGCACGCTGCTCCACGTGCCCGCCCAGTCGGCGATGATCGGGGTCTGCACGGTGACCAGCGGGGCGGAAGACAACCAAATGTTGTTCGAGGGATTGACGTCGCGGGAGGGCGACAGGGCCTCCGTTACAAGCGCAACGTAGTACGAACCGGTGGGCGTATCCGCCGCGAGTGCGTGCAGCCCGGGATCCGTGGTCCAGAAGCCGCTCTGGCCCACGCCGTTGTACTCCAAGCACGTGACGTCATCCGCGTTGCCAAGGATGGTGTCTTTCGACAGGATGATTCGGAAACGTCCGTAGGCGTCCGTATCTCCCGCATTGCCGATCTCGCCCACGCGGACCAGCTTTTCGCCAAGGATGCCACCTGGCACGATGGTGATGGGTACAAAGTCCGAGCCGTGGGCATAGAAGTCGATTCCCGGAATCGTCCCGCGCCTCAGCACTTCGCCGTCCATCCTCAAGCCCGGATTCCCCACGCCCAGACCGTACATGACCCCGCCGTAGTCCGGGATCGTGTGTGACGCAAGGAAGGTCCAGCCGCCGCCGTCCTGGTCCGGGCTGGAGCTGTTCAGCCGGTAGTAGAAGCTCGCGATCTTCCCATCCCCGGACGATACGATCTCCAGGTCCACCGTGGTCGTGGCAGGATTGTAGCCGTACAGCAGCGCATCGAGGCTGCCCTCTCCGGTGACCCATTCGTAGTCTGTGCAGTAATCCAAGTCCGCCGAGATGGCCAGCAGCCATTCGTATCCATTGCCTCGGACGTTGCTGTACAGCCATCGCGCCACCATCTCGGGGTACGCGCCGTCGCTGGCATGAGAACTCATGCCAAGCCGGACGCCGTGACTGCTGCCTGCCGCTGGATTGGGATAGGTGAAGTCGGCGAACCGGGCGGACACGGTGTAGTTGTGTGCCCCCGGCCCAGCGGCGTCTACCTTGGCCGTCCCGTCCACGTACCCATCGATGACCGCCGTGGGCATCGTCATGGTGAGTTTGCCCCCGGAGAGCGTCTCGGTCAGGTAGGAATCCCGCGGATAGATGCTTCGCGACCGGTTCAGCGGGTCCTGGATCGCCGACGAGGGAATGTACAGCGTCCCCCCGCTCATCGTCCCCGTGGAGAAGTCGTAGTCGATGCCCTGCCCCTGGTCGTCCGTGTAGTACAGCCAGTCCACCGACGCCGAGAACGTCGGTGCGTTGACGCTGGGGACCAGGACCCGCTGGGTGATGTTGGACGCAAGCCCGCCACCGAAGAGCTGGAACGAGATCGCCCTCGCCGTCCGCGGCGTGTCAGCGTAGGCGTTGGAGTACGTCACCGCCGCCAATGCCGTGTAGTACTGCGACCGCGTCCCCGTCCCCAGAAGCGTCAGTACTCCAGTCCCGGCGTCCCAGGTCGCCGTGATGCCGGAGGACTGCGCGGGCATCGCCAGGACGTCCTGCCCCGGGACGTAGTTCTGGAGGATGCGGACTGTCGCCCCATTGAAACTGTTCGCGCTGCCGGAGATGCTCAGCCACCCGCTGGCACTTACAGGCGCTCCGAGGGTCTGATAGAAGAAGGGGTCGTCGTCAACTTCAATCTCACAGTCGAGCACCGCCGAACCGTCCAGCGTCCCTCCCGCCGTGGCGTCGCCCAGGATCGCGATGGGCGAGTCCGATCCGTCGGCCGCGTTTCCGCCGTCCCACAGGGCGCCGTCCAGGAGCAGGCGGGGCTCCAGGGTCTCGAGGAGGGGGGTGGTGTGGCGGAACCCGCGCGAAGGGCGCGGACGGGGGTTGCGTGAAGCGACGCCCATGGAGACCTCCAACCGGCTGCCCGGGCAACCTGTAGCGGTTCCGCGGACAGCTTGTGCGATGGAAACCCGACACCGGCAGCGCCCGGACTGACCGGCAAGCACTGCCCAACGACCCGCGGACGGGATGCCCTCCGTCCCTTCACTCTACGCAGTTCCCGCGGCCGCGCTGCTTCGGGTCTACGTCACTGTCGATCGCGGCGAGGTGGCTCACATCGTAACCGAGAATGAGAGCTTGTCAAGGGCTGCTGACAGGAATACTGACTTCACAGAGGCTGGCGGCTGGCTTTCCGAGGCGGGGGCTGGGACGGAACGGGGCGACCGCCGCTGTAACAGTATGAAGGTGCTCTGTCTCGACCCTCTGAAGAACCCCCGAACCCGGGGGTCCTTGCTATCGTAGTAAGGGCATGTTGACCTGCAAATCACCACGGGAGGTGATGCAGGCGGCCCATCACCTCGCGAAGCAGTTCCTTCCGGACTACTCCTGCAAGTTCAGCCGCCATGACTTCACCCTGCCCCAGCTCTTCGCCTGCCTGGTCGTTAAGGAGCACCAAGGCCGCAGCTACCGCGGCGCCGAGGCGCTCCTGGAGGACAGCCCCACCTGGCGTCATGCCGTTGGCCTGCGGCGCGCGCCCGACCATAACACGCTCTGCCGGGCGGCCAAGGCTCTGCTGCGCCAGGGGCGCGTCGAGCGTTTCCTCGACGTCGTCGCCCGCCTGGCGTCCATCGCCCGGCTCCTGGGCCTGTCGATGCGGACGCACACCGGCGGGGGGAGCGACTGCCCGTTCTGGGACCCGCTGGTGGTGGGGGCGTGGAAGCGGGTGTTCCCGCAGCGGCTGACGGCGGTGGGCGACGCGGGGTTCGACTCGGAGGCCAACCACCGCATCGCGCGGCAGGAGTTGGGGGTGCGGTCGATCATCCCGCCGCTGGTGGGCCGGCCGACGGACCGGCCGGCGGAGGGGTACTGGCGGCGGCACATGCAGGGGCGGTTCGAGCGCGGGGCGGACGCGAAGGTGTACGGGCAGCGGTGGCAGGTGGAGACGGTGAACAGCATGATGAAGCGGAACCTCGGCAGTGCGCTCCGCGGGCGCACGGCCCACAGCCGCAAGCGCGATCTGTCCTTGAAAGTCATCACGCACAATGTGATGATCCTCTAGGCGCAGAGGGTCGAGACAGAGCAGGTCAGGAACCGTTTTCGCCAGAGGCGGCTGGAAAACGGTCGCTGTCTCATTCTCTTCAGTCCTGATCCTCTGTCTTCCGCTGTGCCCCGCCCCCGGGGCTCGCGTGGGTGCGGCCGGCGGGGGCGGGGCGGGGGCAGGGGCGGGTCAGGGCAGGGGCCTGGGGGCGCGGCCCTCGTACTGCCCCAGCCGCAGGTAGTGCTCCAGGCCTGACGCCCACCAGCCGTTCCCGAC
>JAWLCQ010000278.1:0-4846 GCA_041687095.1 Phycisphaerae bacterium
GACGCCATCGGCAGCGGGTTGCAGACCATCACCCGGCCCGACTGTGAGGGGTACTTCCAGAACGCCGGATACGCTACGGGCTAACGCATATCGCTCTAGGATGCCACACGAGCGAGTCGTAGTTGTAGTCCGCGACGATCGGGTCCTTCTTGGTGTAAGGGCCGACCTGGACTTCCATGAGCAACAGCGGCGATAACCGCACCAGCATGCCCCGTTCCGCGATGTGCTGCATGGCGGCGTCGGCAAGCTCGCCGAACTGCGGGTGGTTCTCCAGATGGTAGATCAGGACGCAACTGTCCAGCCCGATGGAGGTGTGGCGGGACAGGGCGGCGCAAAACTCTACCGCCCCCATGATGCCCGCTCTCGCCGCAGGTACTCATCGACGTCGCCGTAGATCCCCTTGGCCGATCCTCGCAGGTGCTTGAACAGCCCCGCGGGCGTGTCGATGAGGACCCCGCCGTTGCGCCGCGGGATGATGACGACCTCATCGCCCGGGCCCACCCCGAGCCGCTCGCGGGCCTCGCGGGGGAGGACCATCTGGTTCTTCTTGCTGAGCTTCACGGTGGTCATGGCCGGTCTCCTTGCGCTTTACATTATACGCCACGGTAAAGCGCCCCGCCAGCCGAAGCGCCGAGCCGCAAGCGGTTGGTTGGCGAAGCGGCGTGTTCCACGTCCTCCTCCATCCCCTGCATCCCCTGCATCCCTGCTCCTCCTGAGGAAGGGGCACGGACGCTGCCCGCGCAAGAGACCGCCCCCGGGCCCTTGCGAGCCCGGGGGCGGGATATCGAACGCTTCTTGCTCGCGGGGCTTACTCCGCGGTGACCTCGGCGGCCTGGCCGTACTGGAGGCTCGCCATCTGCTGGTACATGTGCCAGCGGCTCTTGGCGTCCTGATCGGCGAGGGTGATGAGCCGCTTGGCCTCGTCGGGGTTGACCTTGGTGAGCATCTTGTAGCGGGTCTCGTTGTAGGCGTAGTCCGCGATGGAGATCGTGGGCTCCTTGGAGTCGAGTTGCAGGGGGTTCTGGCCCGCGGCGGCGCGGCGGGGGTCGAAGCGGTAGAGCGGCCAGAAGCCCGACTGGACGGCCGCCTTCTGCTGGTCGAAGCCCTTGGCCATGTCGATCCCGTGGGCGATGCAGTGCGAGTACGCCAGGATGAGGGCCGGCCCGTCGTAGCTCTCGGCCTCGACGAACGCGCGGACGGTCTGGGCGTCGTTGGCCCCCATGGCGACCTGGGCGACGTAGATCGTCCCGTAGGTCATGGCGATCATGCCCAGGTCCTTCTTGGCGTTGGGCTTGCCGGCGGCGGCGAACTTCGCCACGGCCGCCCGCCCCGTCGCCTTGGAGCACTGCCCGCCGGTGTTGGAGTACACCTGCGTGTCGAGCACGAGGACGTTCAGGTTCCGCCCGCTCGCCAGCACGTGGTCCAACCCGCCGTAGCCGATGTCGTACGCCCACCCGTCGCCGCCGAGGCCCCAGATGCTCCGGCGGACCAGGGCGTTGGCGAGCGTGAAGAGCTGGCGCTCCTGCATGCCCGCGTCCTTCGCGAGCTTCTGCCGCAGCGCGTCCACGCGCTTCCGCTGGGCCGCGATGCCCGCCTCGGTCGTCTGGTCGGCCGACAGCAGCTCATCCGCCAGTTGCGTGCTGATCTTGTCCCGCAGGGCGGTGACCAGCTCGCGGGCGTACTCGGCCTGCTTGTCCATCGTCAGGCGGAACCCGAAGCTGAACTCCGCCGCGTCCTCGAACAGCGAGTTGTTCCACGCCGGGCCGCGCCCGTCGGCGTTGGTGGTGTACGGCGTGGTCGGCAGGTTCCCGCCGTAGATGCTCGAGCACCCCGTGGCGTTGCCGATGATCGCCCGGTCCCCGAAGAGCTGCGTGAGCAGCTTGACGTAGGGGGTCTCCCCGCAGCCGGCGCACGCGCCCGAGTACTCGAACAGCGGGCGGCAGAGCTGCGAGCCCTTGACCGTGTTGACCTTGAGGTCCGCGCGGTCCGGGTCCGGCAGCGAGAGGAAGAAGTCGTAGAACTTCGCCTCACGCTCGCGGATGGGGGGCTGGAACTCCATGTTGATGGCCTTGCGGGAGGGGTTGGTCTTGTCCTTGGCCGGGCAGACCTGCACGCACATCCCGCACCCGGTGCAGTCCTCGGGCGCCACCTGGATGGTCCACTTCATCCCGGGGAAGTCCTTGCCCTTGGCGTCGGCCGACCGGAAGCCCTCGGGGGCGTCGGACAGCAGGGCCGGGTCGTAGACCTTCGCGCGGATGGTGGCGTGGGGGCAGGAGATGGAGCACTTGCCGCACTGGATGCAGACGTTGGGGTCCCAGACGGGGACCTCCAGGGCGATGTTGCGCTTCTCCCACTGGGTGGTCCCGGTCGGCCAGGTCCCGTCGGGGGGCATGGCGCTGACGGGCAGGTCGTCCCCGCGCCCGGCCATGATGGCCGCGGTGACGTTCTGCACGAACGCCGGGGCCCCGGCGGGGACGATGGGGGGCTGGGCGAGCGTGCTGTTCGCCGCGGCGGGCACGGGGACCTCGTGCAGGTGGGCGATCGCCTGGTCGACGGCGTTGTTGTTCATCTGGACGATCTTCTCGCCCTTGTTGCCGTACGACTTCTTGATCGCGTTCTTGATCTGGGCGATGGCCTCGTCCTGGGGGAGGATGCCGCTGAGGTAGAAGAAGCACGTCTGCATGATCGTGTTGATGCGCGACCCCATGCCCGTGTCCTTCGCCACCTCGTAGGCGTTGATGGCGTAGACCTTCATCTTCTTGGCGATGATCTGCTCCTGCACGCTCTTGGGCAGGCGGTCCCACGCCTCGGCGGTCGGGAAGGGCACGTTCAGCAGGAACGTCGCCCCCTCCACCGCCGTCGCCAGCAGGTCATACTTTTCGAGGAACACCCACTGGTGGCAGGCGACGAAGTTGGCCTTGGAGATGAGGTACTGCGACCGGATCGGCCGGGGGCCGAACCGCAGGTGCGAGACCGTCTGCGCCCCGGACTTCTTCGAGTCGTACACGAAGTAGCCCTGGGCGTAGTTGGGCGTCTCGTCGCCGATGATCTTGATCGAGTTCTTGTTGGCCCCGACGGTCCCGTCGGACCCCAGCCCGTAGAACAGCGCCCGGACCACGTCCTTGCCCTCGGTGCTGAACGACGGATCGTAGTCCAGCGAGGTATGGGTCACGTCGTCCTTGATGCCCACGGTGAAGTGGTTCTTGGGCTGGCCCTGCGACAGGTTGTCGAAGACCGCCTTCACCATCGCCGGGGTGAACTCCTTGCTGCTGAGCCCGTACCGCCCGCCGATGACCTTCACGGAGCGGCCGGCCTCCTGGACGGCGTTGACGACGTCGAGGTACAGCGGCTCCCCGGCCGACCCGGGCTCCTTCGTGCGGTCCAGGACGCACACCCGCTTGCAGCTCGCGGGGATGGCGTTCATCAGGTCCTCGTTGCTGAAGGGGCGGTACAGGTGCACCTTCACCATCCCGACCTTCCCGCCCTGCCCGCAGAGGTGCTCCACCGTCTCGTGCACCGTCTCGGCGCCCGAGCCCATGACCACCACCACGTCCTCGGCGTCGGGGGCCCCGACGTAGTCGAACAGGCGGTACTGGCGGCCGGTGATCTTGGCGAAGGCGTCCATGGCCTTCTGCACGACCTGGGGACAGGCGGCGTAGTAGGGGTTGACGGTCTCGCGGCCCTGGAAGTAGACGTCGGGGTTCTGCGACGTCCCGCGCAGGACCGGGCGCTCGGGGGTGAGCCCGCGGGCGCGGTGCTGGAAGACCAGCTCGTCGCTGATCATCGCCCGCATGTCCTCCTCGTCGAGCAGCTCGACCTTGCTGACCTCGTGCGAGGTGCGGAACCCGTCGAAGAAGTGGATGAAGGGCACGCGGGCCTCGAGCGTCGCCGCCGACCCGATCAGCGCCATGTCCATCGCCTCCTGCACGGAGTTGGAGCACAGCAGCGCGAAGCCCGTCTGCCGCACGGCCATCACGTCGCTGTGGTCCCCGAAGATGCTCAGCGCCTGGCACGCCAGCGAGCGGGCCGACACGTGGAAGCACGTCGAGGTGAGTTCCCCGGCGATCTTGTACATCGTCGGGATCATCAGCAGCAGGCCCTGCGAGGCGGTGAAGGTGGTGGTGAGCGACCCGGTCTGCAGCGCCCCGTGGACGGCGGCGGCGGCCCCGGCCTCGGACTGCATCTCGGCGATCAGCGGGACGGTGCCCCAGAGGTTCTTCTCGCCCGCGGCGCTCATCTCGTCGGCGACCTCGCCCATCGACGAGGAGGGGGTGATCGGATAGATCGCGATCACCTCGTTGACTTTGTGTGCTACGTGCGTGACGGCCGAATTGCCGTCCATCATCTCAACACGTCTGGCCATGTTTTGCTTTCCTTCTGGTAGAGAAACTCGGGTACGTTCTCCGGGCCCGCCCCGCCATGTCGCGGACAGGACGGATAGCGTGTCAAGCCCAAGGGAGTCCGTCCATTCTCCGCGATCCGCCACCGCATTTCAACCGCATTTCCGCCGCCGAACCAGAAATCGGAAATCCGGGAACCGAAGCCCTGAGCGAGCGAAGCGAGTCGAAGGGCAGGAACCCGGAGCCAGGAACCGGGAGCCGGGAACCAGGAACCGGGAACCCGGAACCGGGCAACCGGGTCCAACCCCTCTCCCCCGGGGGAGAGGTGCCCGAGCGCAGCGAGGGCGGTGAGGGGGCGCCCGGAAGACGAGAACGGGCCAGGAACCGGGAGCCAGGAACCAGGAGCCGGGAACCCGGAGCCAGGAACCGGGAGCGGTCCGTAACCGCTCTCCTGCGGAGTGGAAGGCGGTCTACCAGGTGGTGCCTCGTCGCCCGCCGCCCCCGCA
>JAWLCQ010000279.1:0-4785 GCA_041687095.1 Phycisphaerae bacterium
CCCCGACGCTTGCGGGTGGGGCCTGCTCGTGGATCCCCCCGGTCCTCGGTCCCCCTGCTTCCAAATTCCCGGCTCCCGGCTCCCGGTTCCTGGCTCCTGGTTCCTAGCTCCCGGCTCCCGGTTCCCGGCTCCCGGTTCCTGGCTCCTGGTTCCTGGCTCCTGATTCCTGGTTCCCCTGCATCCCTGCGGTCCCCACGGGAATTTCTCTTCGGTCGGGGCGGCCGGCGTGGTTGTCTGCGTCAGGGGATTCTGCTATCCTGAGGGGATATGTTCGAAGCACTTACCGACAAGTTCAGCGACATCTTTCGCAAGATGTCCGGGCGGGGGCGGATCAGCGAGGAGAACGTCCGCGACGCCATGCGCGAGGTCCGCCAGGCGCTGCTGGAGGCGGACGTCCACTTCCGCGTCGTGCGCAAGTTCTGCGACCAGGTGACCGAGAAGGCCATCGGGGTCGAGGTCATCAAGTCGCTGCATCCCGGGCAGATGATGATCAAGATCGTCCACGATGAGCTGATCGGGCTCATGGGCCCGGTGGACACGCGGATCTACTACGTCAGCCCGCCCCCCACAATCATCATGATGGCCGGGCTGCAGGGTTCGGGCAAGACGACCACGTGCGGGAAGCTCGCGCGGTTCATCACCCGCCAGGGCAAGCACCCCCTGCTCGTGGCGTGCGACCTGCAGCGCCCCGCCGCCGTCGAGCAGCTCACGATCGTCGGGGAGCAGGTCAAGGTCCCCGTCTTCCGCGCCGAGGGCGAGAAGAACCCCGTCAAGGTCGCCCGCAACTCCCTGGCGTTCGCGCGGGAGAACGGGCGGGACGTGGTCATCATCGACACCGCCGGCCGACTGCACGTCGACGAGGAGATGATGAAGCAGGCCCAGGAGATCGCCGCCGCGGTCCACCCGCACCAGATCTACCTGGTCTGCGACGCCATGACCGGCCAGGACGCCGTCAACAGCGCCAAGGAGTTCAACGAACGCCTGGAGCTGGACGGGGTGATCCTGACGAAGTTCGACTCCGACGCCCGGGGCGGGGCGGCGTTGAGCGTGAAGGCCGTCACGGGCAAGCCCATCAAGTTCATCGGCGTGGGGGAGAAGCTCGACGCCCTGGAGGAGTTCCACGCGGACCGCATGGCCTCGCGGATCCTGGGGATGGGCGACGTGCTGACGCTGGTGGAAAAGGCCCAGCAGGAGTTCGACGCCGAGCAGCAGGCGAAGATGCAGGAGAAGATGGCCGCGGGCCGCTTCACCCTCGACGACTTCCTCGCCCAGATGAAGCAGATGAAGAAGCTCGGCCCGCTCAAGGACATCCTCAAGCTCATGCCCGGGATGGGCCAGCAGATCAAAGACATGCAGATGGACGACGGGGAGATGGATCGCATGGAGGCGATCATCCACTCGATGACCGCCAAGGAGCGCGAGGACCCCGAACTCATCGACGCCTCCCGCCGCCGCCGCATCGCCCGCGGCAGCGGAACGGACCCGCAGGACGTCAGCGGGATGGTGAAGAGCTTCACCATGGCCGCGGGGATGATGAAACAGATGGCCGGGATGGGCCAGAAGGACCGCATGGCCTTCGCCCAGCAGATGTCCCAGACGGGCATGATGGGCGGGACCCCGCGCTTCAAGGTCAAGCAGCGCTCCAAGCGCCTGACCAAGAAGGAGCGGGAGAAGAAGAAAAAGAAGAAGCGGTAGGGGGGGCGAGAGGTTAGAGGTGAGAGGTGAGAGGTTAGAGGTGAGGAACCGGGAACCGGGAACCAGGAACCGGGAACCGGGATGGCAGGAAAGATGCGACGATGAGGCGAGAGCAGGTTCTGCGAACGCTTGAGGAGCATCGCGATACGCTTCGCGGGTTCGGGGTGCGGTCCCTGAGCCTCTTTGGGTCCTGCGCGCGAGGGGAGGAGACTTCCAGCAGCGACCTGGATTTCCTCGTCGAACTCGACGATGTCACCTTCAAGGGGTACATGGGGCTGACGCTCTTTCTGGAGGACCTCTTCGGGTGCCACGTTGATCTCGTGTTCCCGGAGGGGCTGAAGGCAAGGGTGCGTTCCCAAGTCGAGCGGGAGAAGGTCGATGTCCCGGGATTTGCGACTGTATCTTGAGGACATCCTCCAGAATGAGCTGGACCCGCAGCAGACGGCGGTTCAGAAGCTCTTGGAGAGTATCTGATCGTCATGCATCGGAAGGGGATCCCACCGACGCAGTCGGTGGGCTTGGTCAAGACAAGGGGGGGCAATCCGCTTGGATCAATCCGCATTCCCTGCGCACCCTCCCTCTGCGCATCCTCCCCCGTTGACGCCCTTTCGCTCTCCCGGTACGGTGTCTGCGGTATCCGAATCGCAGACACCGTACCCGGAGAGCCCAACCGATGGCCGGACCGCTGAAATACCCGCCCGTGAGCCCCAAATTCCCGCACTTCCTCCACGGGGGCGACTACAACCCCGACCAGTGGACCCCCGACGTCTGGGCCGAGGACATGCGCCTCATGAAGCTCGCCCACTGCAACGCCATGAGTGTGGGCATCTTCTCGTGGACCCACCTCGAGCCCGAGGAGGGGCGGTACACGTTCGAGTGGCTCGACCGCATCATGGACCTGCTCGCGGAGAACGACGCCTACGCGGTCCTGGCGACCCCGTCGGCGGCGCACCCGGCGTGGCTGACGGCGAAGCACCCGGACATCATGCGCGTCGACCGCAACGGCACCCGCCGCAAGCACGAGGGCCGCGTGAGCTACTGCCTCACCTCCCCCGTCTTCCGCGAGCACTCCGCCCGCATCGCCGCCGCCCTCGCCCAACGCTACAAGGACCACCCCGCGCTGCTGCTGTGGCACGTGCACAACGAGTACGGCGGAGAGTGCTGGTGCGACCTCTGCCAGGAGGCGTTCCGCGAGTGGCTCCAGGCAAAGTACCAGACCCTCGACGCCCTTAACCACGCGTACTGGTCGGCCTTCTGGTCGCAGACGTTCACCGACTGGTCCCAGCTCCACCCGGGCAACGGGTGCATGATGGGCCTGCAGCTCGACTGGCGCCGCTTCACGTCCGACCAGACCATCGCCTGCTACCGCAACGAGGCCTCCGCCCTCCGCGCCGTCACCCCAAACGTGCCCGTCACGACGAACACCTACTCCATGTTCGTCAACTACATCCCCCAGGACTTCGCCGCCGAGTGCGACGTCATCGCCTGGGACAACTACCCCATGTACCACGACCGCCCCAGCGACGTCCCGACGGCGGCGGGCGTGTCGTTCCTGGGCGACTTCTACCGCTGCCTCAAGGGCGGGCAGCCCTTCCTGCTCATGGAGAGCACCCCCAGCAGCACCAACTGGATGCCCGTCGAGAAGCTCAAGCGCCCGGGCATGCACGTGCTGTCGTCCCTGCAGGCCGTCGCGCACGGGGCGGACTCCGTCCAGTACTTCCAGTGGCGCAAGAGCCGCGGTGGCGCCGAGAAGTTCCACGGCGCCGTCGTCGACCACGCCGGGCACGAGAACACCCGCGTCTTCGGCGAAGTCGCCGAACTCGGGCAGATCCTCGAGAAGCTCGACGGGGTCATCGGCACGAGCATCCGCCCGCAGGCCGCCGTCGTCTACGACAAGGAGAACGACTGGGCCATCGAACTCGCCCAGGGCCCGCGGCGGGAGCAGCGCAACTACGCCGCCACCTGCCAGGAGCACTACCGCTCGCTGTGGAAGCTGGGCGTGCCCGTGGACGTTATCCACCAGGACGACGACCTCGCCGGGTACAAGCTGCTGATCGCCCCGATGGTCTACATGCTCCGCCCGGGGTTCGCCCAGCGCGTCGAAGCCTTCGTCCGCGACGGGGGCACGTTCGTCACCACCTACTGGTCCGGGATCACCGACGAGAACGACCTGTGCTTCCTGGGCGGGTTCCCGGGCCCCCTGCGGAAGCTCCTGGGCGTCTGGTCGGAGGAACTCGACGTCCTCTACGACGACGAGGCCAATACCGTCCTCCTCGCCAACGATAACCCCCTGGGCATGCACGGGCCGTACGAGGCGAAGATCTTCTGCGACCTCATTCACGCCGAGACCGCCCACGTGCTGGGGGCGTACGGCAGCGACTTCTACGCGGGCCGGGCCGCCCTCACCGTCAACGCCTTCGGCAAGGGCGAGGCGTACTACCTCGCCTCCCGCAACGAGCAGCGGTTCCAGGACGACCTCTACGCCGCCCTCGTCCGCAAGCTCGACATCGCCCGCGTGCTCGACTGCGACCTGCCCGAGGGCGTGACCGCCCAGATGCGGACCGACGGGACCACCGATTTTATCTTCCTGATGAACTTCTCCCGCGAACCCCAGCCGGTGGACCTGGGCGCCACGACGCTCCGCGACCTGCTCTCGGGCGACACCGTCAGCGGCCCCCTGATCCTCGCGCCCCACGACACCCGCGTGCTGGAACGGAAGCGGTAGGGAAACCGGGAACCAGGAGCCAGGAACCGGGAACCAGGAGCCAGGAACCGGGAACCAGGAACCGGGAACCAGGAACCGGGAACCTGAGCGTTCTGCGTCCTACGTTCGTTGCGGGCAATGCCCACGGGACGCTGTTTGTCCCGTGGGACGGCCTATGGACACCATCGGTCCGGGAACTCCATGAAGATCATCGTCACCGCCGACCTGCACTACGACAACCGCCGCTCCCGCACGGCCGCCGAGGACCTCGCGCGGCAGGTCTGCACCGAGGGCGGGGACGTGCTCGCCCTCGCCGGTGACACGGCCGGGGCGGACCTGGACGTCTTCCGCGACGCCCTGAGGCTCTTCCGCGACTTCCACGGCCG
>JAWLCQ010000280.1:0-4741 GCA_041687095.1 Phycisphaerae bacterium
GAACTCAAGCCCCGGCAGGGGCGCTTGAGGGATGGGTCCATAACGCACCCTCAAGCGCCCCTCCCGGGGCTTGAGAAGAAGAAGAAGAAAAGGAAGGGGGATGGGTGGGGCCCGGGTCCCAGCAGTGAACTGCTGGGCTATTGTCACAGCGTCCCTACCGGGACGCAAGGAAACGCGTACCTGCCGGGACTCCCGGAGACGGGTCCCTGGCGGGACGCCGGGAAACCGGTCCCGGCCGCCCCGCGAGGCCCGAGAGGTGTAGAACAACGAGGGGTGGGCGCCCCCTACTGCCCGAGCCTCGCCAGGCGGACCCTGGCGGTGGCGGCGGCGGCGGTTTTGGGGTAGTCGGTGAGGATCTCCTGGTAGGCCTTGCGGGCGGCGTCGGTCATGCGGTTGCGTTCGTAGGTTTCGGCGAGGGCGAGCTTGCCCTTGGCGCGGGTTTCCTCGTCGGGCTCGTCGGCGTTGGCGGCGGGGGGCGGAGCGGGGGCGGGAGCGTCGGCCGGTACGACGGTGCAGGGGTTCAGCAGGACGTGCGTCGCCCACCCCCCGGAGAACTCGAGCATGCTGATGGTTCCGCGGAGACGGATCTCCCCGCCCCGCGAGACGTCCAGCAGCGGCCCGGCCGCCGCCTCCTCCAGCCGCGCCACGACGAACACCTCCGCGTCCTCCCCCGCGCTGCACAGGGCGAAGTAAGGGTACTTGGCCGCCTCGCGGTACTGCCGCCCCACCCTCTCGACCTCCTTCTTGGCGTCGTCGATGCGGGCGCGGGCGTCGATGTGGTCCCGCCTCGTGCTCCGCCGGTCGCGTTGGACGCGGGAGTAGTTCTCCTCGGCCTTCTGCAGCCGGTGCTTCGCCCGGTCGAGGCTGTTGCGGAGCGTCTCGATCTCGTTTTTGGCGAGGTCGGCGCTGGCCTCGTCCAGGCGGAGCGTCCAGGTCACCTCGCGGTTGGGGAAGCCCTGTTCGTCGAACCAGCGTTTCCATTCGACGATGGCGTTCTGGCGCTGCAACTCGGTGAGGGACGCGTCCCAGACCTTCAGCTCGATCACCTTGGCGAGGACCATTTGGTGCAGGGCCAGGGCCCCTTCGGCCTCGGGGGCGGGGGCGACGCGGGGCGCTTCGGGGACCTTGGGGGGGGCGGCCTCCTCCCACGGGACCGAAGGGCTCAGGATCAGCCCCAGGGCCTTGAAGTCGTCCGCCACCCGCCTCGCCAGGCCGCACGCCATGGCCTCCTTGGGGGTGAGCGTCAGGATGCGGTCGCGGGCCTTGAGCACCTCGCCCCGCCCGTTCCGCTCCAGGACGGGGGTCCCGCCCTCCTGGCGGAGCGTGAGCGCGAAGGCGGGATCGACCATCGCCTCGGCGAGCAGCGACGAGTGCCCCCCCGCCTCGGCGGCCTTGCGGCACGTCGCGCGCCAGGCCGACTGGAACTTCTCCGCCACCTCGGCCGGCAGCCCGTCGAGCGTCTGGCGGTACGAGACCGCCGCCCCGATGGTGGCGGTCTCGGTCACGTAGACCTCCGGGCACGTGAGCGTCACCGCCGCCGCCGCCGACAGCGCCCGCCGCACGTGCGCCACGTAACGGAGGTTCCGCCGGTTCTCGATCAGGAGATCCACGATCCGCTCCGCCGACGCCACGCGCCCCCCGGGGCTGTCGATCTCCAGGACAACGTAGTCGGGCCGGACCTCGGACGCCCAGCGCAGATACCGCTCCATCGTCGCCGCCGTGAAGTCCACCCCGATCACCCCATGCACCGGAATGCGGATGTATCGCGTCCCCGTGGACGCGGGTGCGGCCGGGGCATCGGGGCGTGTGGTGGGCTCGGCGGGGAATCGCTCCTTCACCTCGGGCACGTCGCCGAAGAAGTCCTGGGCCCGCGAGAGCGAACAGACCCCCAGCAGCGCGATCAGCGGCCACACGCAGAATTGCCGCCCCAGTTTTGAGACCATCTTCCGCCTCCCGTTCGGTTTTCGCGGCGATTCCCGGGCCGGGCGCCGGCGATGCAGCGGCCGGAATCCCCTCCCGCCGTGTTTCCAGAGGACAGACCGCCCTGCGTCCCCGGGCACTCCCATGCCCATGCTGCGAGTAACCCTATGCCCAGCGACGCGGCCTGTCAAGCCTTCTGCCCGCGCGGCCCGGGCCATCGCAAGATCGTGGCACGGGCGTCTCGCCCGTGTGTCGCAGGGGCGTCCCGCCCCTGCCGGGGGGCGAGTGGGGCCTGATTGCCTCGAAAGGCCCTCTCCAACCCATGTGGCCCCGCAAGGCAAAGGCCACGGGCAAGATGCCCGTGGGACACATGGGCGAGACGCCCATGCCACGGAAGACGGACTCTGCGATGGCCCGGCCCGCGCGGCTCTCGGCCTTGCGTCCCGCGCCTCCCTGGGTATCATGGGTTCCTGATGTAACCGCCTCTCCGCGTTCGCCCCTGTCCCTTGCCGCAAAGGAGACCGATGATGCACCGCCTTTCGCCCCTCCTGCTGGTCCTCGCCCTCGCCCTCCCCGCCCTCTCCGCCGCCCCCCCCGTCGTGCAGGCGAAGGTCGGCGAGCAGGGCCTGGAGTCCCTCACCGTCGCCGGGGAGAACCTCCTCGCCGACGGGACGCCCCGCGTCACGGGCTGCTACATGCAGCGGCCCGACGGGTCGAGCTACCGCCCCGACCTGACGGTCAGGAGCGTCCGGCGGGACCGCAAGGGCTACATTCAGCAGGAGTACGCCTGGGGCACCGTGCTGTTCGGGTTCGGGGGCGGCCAGAACCGCCTGGACGTGGACGTCATGGTCTTCAACCGCTCCGACGACGCCATCGCCGCCCTCCACGTCCAGCCCCTCGCCCTGCAGTTCCCCCAGGCGACCCAGCCAACGAACCCCTTCTTCCGCCCGCCGTGGCGGAGAGTGCCCAACGATGAAGGCATGGCCGTCGAGGCCGGGGACCCCCGCGTCGTCACCTTCGACTACGGCAAGGGCGTGGGCGCGCTCGTCAACGAGGACGTCGTCCGCCCGCTTGCGGTCGGCTTCCCGGCGCCCGCGGACCCCAACGTCAAACGCACCTGGCCGCTCCTGGCGTACACGGGGCGCCATCCGGCGCTGCAGAAGATGTACCCGTGGCTCGATCGGCCGATCCACGCGCACATGAGCGACCGCTTCCGCCTGAGCCTCCGCTTCGGAGCGCCCGCGGCCCAGCCGCTCGACCTCGCGCAGGACGTCCTCGACCGCTTCGCGAAGGCCTACCCCTTCCGCGTGAAGTGGGAGGACCGCCGCCCCATCGGGCAGATCTTCCTCTGCCGCTCCGACGCCAAGTGGGAGACCAACCCGCGCGGGTGGATGAACGATCCGAAGATCGATGTCACCACCCCCCCCGGCCGGGCCGACTTCCGCAAGCGCATGCTCGAATACGCCGACCGCTGCGTGAAGATCATGAAGGACGTCGACGCCCAGGGCGTCATCTTCTGGGACGTCGAGGGCCAGGAGCAGCCGCACATGATCAGCTACCTCGGGGATCCCCGCTCGCTGCCCCCGGAGCTGGAGGAGGAAGGCCTGATCGACCAGTTCTTCAAGCGGTTCACCGACGCCGGGTTCCGCGTCGGGCTCACCATCCGCCCGCAGCGCCCGGTCCGGCCCGCGTACGGGGAGGAGGTCATGCAGGTCGTCCTGAATGACCAGGTGGGCAACATCATCGAGAAGATCGCCCACGCCCGGAAGCGCTGGGGCTGCTCGCTCTTCTACTTCGATTCCGACGTGTACTGGACCGCCGATCCGAAGATCGAGGGCCTGCCCGAGTGCAAGGGCCTGTCCCTGGGCGCCGACGAACTCCGCCGGATCCACGAGGCCCAGCCCGACGTGCTGGTGATCCCCGAGATCGAGGACACCCGCAACTACGCCTACGGGGCCCCGTACATGCAGCTCAACTACGACGGCCACCCCGGGACGCCCCCCGAGGTCCGCCGCGTCTACCCCGACGCCTTCTGCGTCCTCGTCATCACCGAGACCAAGGAGTTCGACGAGAAGTGGCGATCCAAGGTCGTCGAGAACGTCCGGCGCGGGGACATCCTGTTCTACCGCACCTGGTTCGGGGACTCCTGGAACCAGGCCGTCAAGGACATCCAGGCCGAGGCCAAGGGCCAGACCCCGGCGACGCAACCGGCTCAGAAGCAGTAGACGGTGTCACAGGGCATGCAAGCATCGCAGCGCAGCGGGGACGCTTGACGCGCCCCCGCGCAGGAGGTGGCGCGTGCGCCGGGGGTCTCCTGACCCCCGGCGTCCTGGAAGGGCGAGGGACGCCTCCGCGGCAGCGTCGTTGGAGCGCTCCCTTCGCGGCGGGGGCCGCCGCGACCGGAGCGCCGCCATAACGCTATCGCGGAACCGTTCCGCTCGTTCCCGGACGTTGGGGGTCAGGAGACCCCCAACGCACGCGCTCGAGGCGTCCCACTCGCTTGGGGCGTCCCAAGCGCTTGGGGGGCATCGGCGCTTGCACCTCCTGCGCCGGGGGTCTCCTGACCCCCGGCGTCCTGGAAGGGCGAGAGACGCCTCCGCGGCAGCGTCGTTGGAGCGATCCCTTCGCGGCGGGGGCCGGGTCCTGAGCCTGTCGAAGGGCCGCCGCGACCGAAGCGCCGCCATAACGCTATCGCGGAAGCGCTCGTTGTCCTTCCCGGACGTTGGGGGTCAGGAGACCCCCAACGCATGCGATTAGAGCCGAGATGTGTAGAACAACAAGGTCAGGAAACCCCCAACGCATGCATGCGCCCCCCCGACGC
>JAWLCQ010000281.1:0-4733 GCA_041687095.1 Phycisphaerae bacterium
TCCTCGCGGGCCCCCACGGGTCTCTTGCTTCTTCTTCTTTTCCCCCCCGACCCCGCGTCGGTGGTTCAAACGGCTCCCGACTACCGCCAGCGCGCGCAGGGACCGCGCATCGTCCGCGCCCGTGGGTGATCCCGCAGTCGGGAAGCCGGCTTACCACCGACGCGGGGTCGGTGGGGAGCAGGAGGAAGAACGGGATGGGAGGGGAGCCGCCGCTGTAGTCGATAGCCGCTTACCACCGGCACCGGGCCGGTGGGGAGCAGATACGGTCGTGCCCCCCCCGGCCATGGGCCCCTTGACCCGACGCTCCCCCGCCGCTACAGTCCTGCAGAACAGTCCCTGCAAGGACGGAGAGACGGTGGCTCCTATCGCAAGATACCTCTTACTGTGCGCGGTCACGACGCCCGCAGTCCTTTCCGGCTGCCAGGGCGCCGCCTCCGACGACCTGTACGCGCGCCTGCAGGACGATGACCCCGCCGTCCGCGCCGCCGCCATCGTCGACGCCGCCCACTCCCGCGACCCCCGCGCCGTCGCCCTCCTCGTCGACCGCCTCGGGGACCCCGACGCCGCCGTCCGCCTGGCCGCCTTCCTCGCCCTGAAGGACGTGACGGGCCAGACGCTTGGATACGAGTACTACGGCCCGCTCCGCGAGCGCCTCGCCGCCATCGAGCGGTGGCGGGCGTGGCTGCGGACGGAAGGCGGCGTGTCCGCGTCCCCCCAACCCGCAGGAGGCGTCGGCCCATGACCTGCCCTGTGCGTCAGCCCGTCCGGATGGCCATCTTCTCCACGCCCGACCACCTCCCGGTGGTCCGGGCCGCCGTCGAGAAAATGTGCGAGCTGCTCGGGTTCTCCTCCGCCCTGGCGGGCAGGGTGATGCTCAGCAGCGACGAGGCGCTGAGCAATATCATCAAGCACGCCTACCGCGGAGCCACCGACCGCCCCATCGACGTCGAGATCGCCCCGGTGCATGACGGGGGGCGGGATGGCATCCGCATCACGCTGCGGGACTGGGGCGCCTACGTCGGCCGCGAGCAGATGCGCTCGCGCGACCTGGACGACGTCCGCCCGGGCGGTCTGGGCGTGCACATCATGTGCGAGTACATGGACCAGTTGGACTACCAGCCCGCCGAGGGCGGTGGAACGCTGCTGACGATGGTCAAGAACCTTCCCGAGAAGAAAGAGGTCACCCCGTGACGCCACCGACCCCCGACGGACCCGCGTCCGACATCCGCCGCCAAGGCGACGCCGTCATCATCGCCGTGCAGGGCGACATCGACCTTCGCCGCAGCGTCGAGTTCCAGCAGGAGGTCCTGACCGTGCTGGACGAGCGGCCCGCGCGGGTCGTCGTCGACCTCACCGCCGTGCCCTACATGGACTCCTCGGGCGTGGCGTCGCTGGTCAAGGTCCTCTCCCGCGCCCGCCGCCAAGGCGCCAAGATGGTCCTCTGCGGGCTCAACGACCGCGTCCGCGGGCTCTTCGAGATCACCCGCCTGGACAACGTCTTCACCATCGCCGCCACGTGCGAGGAGGCACTGGGCTAGCCCATGGCCGACACCCTCCGTCCCAACCCGATCCGCTTCCTCGGGGCCAAGCTCCTCAACGGGCTCGTCTACGCCGGGGGCATGACGCTGCTGTTTCTGGCGGCGGCGCGGTGGCTGCTGCGCGGGCTGTTCTCGCGCAAGGTCAAGCTCGGCCGCGAGGCCCTCGCCATCCAGATGGTCCGCGTCGGGGTCCGCTCGCTGGGCGTGGTCATGCTCGTGCAGGCGTTCATCGGGGTCATCCTGGCGCTGCAGATGACGCCCCCGCTGGCGGACTTCGGGCAGGAGCCCCAGGTCGCCCGCATCATCGGAGCGGCGGGGTTCCGCATGCTGGGGCCCATCATCACCGCCGTCGTCCTCAGCGGGTTCGCCGGGGCCTCCATCGCCGCCGAACTGGGCACCATGGTCGTCGCCGAGGAGATCGAGGCCATGGAGGCCATGGCGCTGAACCCCGTCCGCTTCCTCGTCGTTCCCCGCGTCTTCGCGTCCATGATCATGATGGTCATGCTGACGGTGATCGGGGACTGGATGATCGCCCTGGGGGGCTGGGCGACCGCCCGCGCGGTCCTGGGCCCCGCCACCTACGCCGGGTACTGGGACCGCATGCAGGAGCAGTTGACCTACGGCGACTTCGCGACGGGCCTGATCCAGGCGGCCGTCTTCGGGATCCTCATCAGCCTCATCGCCTGCTACGAGGGCCTCCACGTCCGCGGGGGGGCGGAGGGCGTGGGGCGGGCGACCACGCAGACCGTCGTCTACTCCATCGTCGCCATCGTCTCCGCCGCCGCCGTCTTCACCGCCATCTTCTTCGTCTACGAGATATGACCAAGACCCACGACAATCCGACCCAGGCCGCGGGAGCGGGTATCGACGGCGCCCGCCCGGCCGTCATCCGCGTCCGCGACCTCGTGAAGCGCTTCCCGGGCCGGCCCACCCCCGTCCTCGACGGGGTCAACCTCGACGTGCGGTCCGGGGAGACCATGGTCATCATGGGCGGGTCGGGCTGCGGGAAGAGCACGCTGCTGCGGTGCATGATCGGATCGCACACGCCCGAGGAGGGCTGCATCGAGATGTTCGGGCACAACCTCGCCGAACTCGGGGAGGAGCAGCTCGACGAGGTCCGCAAGCGGTTCGGGATCCTCTTTCAGTCCGGGGCGCTGTTCAACTCCATGACCGTGGGCGAGAACGTCGCCCTGCCCCTCGTGGAGCACACCGACCTCGACCGCGACACCATCGACATCATGGTGAAGATCAAGCTGGAGCTGGTCTCCCTCCGGGCGGCCGAGCACCGCATGCCCGCGGAGATCTCCGGGGGCATGAAGAAGCGAGCGGGCCTCGCCCGCGCCATCGCCCTGGACCCCGAGGTGCTGTTCTACGACGAGCCCTCCGCCGGGCTCGACCCCGTCACCAGCGCCGAGATCGACCAGCTCATCATCGACCTGTCGAAGAAGATGGGCGTCACCAGCGTGGTGGTGACGCACGAGATGGACTCCGCCTTCCGCATCGCCGACCGCATGTGCATGCTCGACGAGGGGCGGGTGCTCAAGGTGGGCCCCCGCGAGGAGTTCGAACGCATGCGCGACGGGGCCCCCACGGGCGACAAGACCAACGACCTGATCCGCCAGTTCCTCCGCGGGGACTCCGAGGGCCCCATTACCCAGCGGCGGATCGACGGCGAATTCGCCGAGGACATCCTGTCCACCGGACAGTAGCAGAGCGTCTGTCCCAAGGCAACGCTGGGCGCCGCGGCAACGCTGGGTGCCGTGGTTTGCGGAGCGCAGCGAAGCAACCACGCGCAACCGACGTGGCACGGGAGCGGGGACGCTCTGACAGCTAGTAGAGTGAGCAAAGCATGGCCAAGAAACAACACAGCGAACTCGTCGCCGGACTCTTCATCGTCGTCTCCCTGGCGGCCGCCCTGGGGGTGGTCCTCTGGCTGGGCGGAACGGACCTGTTCAGCCCGGCGGCGCAGGAGGCGTGGTTCTACACCGACATCCACGCCGGGGCCACCGGGCTGATGGTGGGCGCGGAGGTCTTCGTCGGCTCCACCCGCATCGGGCAGATCGCCGAGGAGGTCTTCCAGCCCGAGCGAGGCCTGACGCTCTACCGGGTGGACGTTCAGCTCGAGGGCATCCCCATCCACAACGACGCCACCGCCATCGCGGCCGTCCCGTTCCTGGGCACCTCCAGGCTGGTCATCACGGACCCGGGCTCGCCCGACGCGCCCCTGGCGGACCGCGACACCCCCGTCGAGATCCGCATGGGCGGCATGGCGGCGGTGATGAGCCAGGCCGAGCGGGAGTTCGACCCCAACGCCCCCCGCAGCGCCCTGCACAAGATCCACCGCTCGCTGGACGACGTGAACGCCGCGACGGCCAACCTCAAGCGGCAGCTCGACCCCGACGCCAGCCCGCAGGCGGCCCTGCTCCCGGGGCTGCTGGCGACGGTGGGCCACCTCCGGGCGGTCACGGGCACGCTCCAGGGTGAGATGGACCGCACCGAGCCCGAGGCGCTGCTGACGAAGGTCCATGGCACGATGGACAACTTCCAGGCCCTCTCCGCCGCCCTCCACCGCCAGACCGACCCCAACGCCCCCGGGACGATGCTGGCGAAGGTCCACGGCGTGCTCGACGACGTCCGCTCCATCACGACGGGCCTGGCCCCGCGGCTGGAGAGCATCATGGCCAACGTCGCCCAGGCGACGCAGCGGCTGCAGGAGTACATGGAGGTCGACGTCGCCGCCCTGCTCGTGGAGTTCCGCGACGTGAGCAACCAGGTGCTCCGCATGTCCAACAACCTCGCCGTCTTCTCCGACCACGCCAAGGAGATCATCGTCCTCAACCGCGAGAACATCGAGGAGATGATCGACAACATGGCGGCGATGTCGGCGGAGGTGAAGGCGGCGGCGACGGAGATCCGCCGCTCCCCCTGGAAGCTCGTCCGCCAGCCCGACGCGAAGGAGGTTCGCTGGGAGCTGCTCCAGCAGGCCGCCCGCGACTTCTCCAACGGCGCCGAGCAGCTCGACCAGGCCCTCGCCAAGCTCCGCGCCGTCGAGCCCGGAACCGTCGATCCCAACGTCGTCCAGAACATCCGCGAACACCTCCAGGACACCTTCCGCAACTTCAAGAAGGCCGAAGACGCCCTCTGGACCCAGTTCGAGAAGGTGGACTAGCAGCCCGTTTAGAAACGGGCTGCTAG
>JAWLCQ010000282.1:0-4695 GCA_041687095.1 Phycisphaerae bacterium
TCGCCCTGCTCAACGCGGGCGTCCCCGCCGACGACCCCGTCATCGTCCGCGCGCTGGCCTCCATCGCGGCCGCCCCCCACGAGCAGACCTACACCGTGGCCCTCAAGGCCCAGGTCCTCGCCGCCGCCAATCCGGGGAAGTACGCCAAGGCCCTCCGCGAATCCGCCGAGTGGCTGACGACGGCGCAGCTGGAGAACGGGATGTGGACGTACCAGCACCCCAAGGAAAACCCCCGCGCCTGGGGCCGGGGCGATAACTCCAACACCCAGTTCGCCCTCCTGGGCCTCCACGAGGCGTCCAAGGCGGGCATCCACATCGACCCGAGGGTCTGGGTCCGTTCGCGAAAGCACTTCGAGAACACCCAGATCGTCGACGGGGGCTGGACGTACTACTGGCAGGAGGGCTACCGCATGCCCGCCAACCAGACCCCCTCCTACGGGTCGATGACGGCCGCGGGGGTGGCGAGCCTGTTCATCTGCGGCCAGCAGCTCCACGTGGGGGGCGCCAAGCGGTTCGTCGACGGGGCGTACCCGAGCTGCGGCAAGTACCAGCAGAACGAGCGGATCGCCGCCGGACTGGGCTGGCTGACGAAGAACTTCACCGTCGAGACCAACCCGCCCAACCGCGGGGGCTGGGTGCACTACTACCTCTACGGTCTGGAGCGGGTGGGGATGATCTCCGGGCTGCAGCACTTCGGCCCGCACGACTGGTACCGCGAAGGCGCCGCCAAGCTCCTCCAGGAGCAGCGGGGCGACGGGTCGTGGGGCGCCAGCGTCCGCGACACGGCCTTCGGGCTGCTGTTCCTCGCCAAGGGCAACCGCCCGGTCCTGGTCCAGAAGGTCCAGTGGACGCACCCCGACAAGCGCAAGGGCAGCGACTGGAATCGCAACATCCACGACCTGGAGCACCTGACGGCCTTCGTCGCCGACAAGTTCGGGAAGCGCACGACGTGGCAGGCCACCACCCTCGACGCCCCGCTGGAATCGCTGCGGATGAGCCCGGTGCTGCTGATCACCGGGCACGACTTCCCCAACTTCGACGCCGCCGACCGCGAAACGCTCCGCCGCTACGTCGAGTCCGGGGGCACCCTCCTGTTCGAGGCCTGCTGCGGGTCCGAGGACTTCCGCACCGGGTTCCGCCAGTTCGCCGCCATCCTCTTCCGCGAGGTGGGCAAGGACTACCGCCTCCGCCCCCTCGCCCCCGACCACCCCGTCTTCGACAGCTTCTACCACCTCGAGGACCCCTACGGGATGGAGGGGATCGACATCGGATGCAAGACGGGCATCTTCTTCAGCCCCAACGCCCTGAGCTGCCTGTGGGAGATGGAGGACTACGTCGACGGGTCCAAGAAGGCGTGGTCGGAGATGGCGCTGCAGATCGGGACCAACGTCTGCGCCTACGCCACCGGCCGCGAGAAACTCCCCGACAAGCTCTCCGTCGTCCAGATCCCCAAGCGCCAGGAGCGCAAGGTGGACGAGCCCGAACTCGTCCCTCGCGGGGCCGTCCGCATCGCCCGGCTCGTGCACAACGGGGACTGCACGTCGGACCCGCACGCGCTGGTGAGCCTCGCGTCGATGCTGCGCGACGACGCCGCCGTCGACGTCGTCGCCCAGTCCGCCGACCTGCGGGCGACCGACGAGGCGCTCTACGACTTCCCCGTCGTCTTCATGACCGGGCACTACGGGTTCCAGATGTCCCCCGAGGACATCGCCGCCCTGCGGAAGTACCTCCAGCGCGGGGGGTTCCTCTTCGCCGACGCCTGCTGCGGGCAGCGGGAGTTCGACACCGCCTTCCGCGAACTGGCCCGCCGGCTCTTCCCCGACGCCCCGCTCGCCCCCCTGCCCGAGGACCACCCGATCTACACCGGCGAGGTGGGCGTGGCCCTGGGCGAGGTGAAGTACCGCCCGATCCTGGCGCAGGAACTCCAGCGCGCGGGGGTCAAGGAGTGGCGCGGCACCACCCGCCCGCCGCTGGAGGGCGTCGTCCTCGACGGGCGGACCGTCCTGATCTACTCCAAGTACGACTTCAGCTGCGCCCTCGAGGGCGACAAGCCCTACTCCTGCCGCGGCTACACCGACGCCGACGGGCGCAAGCTCGCCTTCAACATCGTCCTGTACGCCATCGCGTTCTAGCGTAGGGCGTGCAGGCGGCGGAGCGGAGCGCAGCCGCCTGCGCGCGGAACGATCACCGGCGGGCCTCCCGCGCGCACATGGCTCCGCTGCGCTCCGCCATGTGCGCGCCCTACGCCACTCCCGGGTTGCTCCGGGGCGGGCGAATCGGTATCGTCTGGGGAAGAAAGGGGACCGCGCATGATGTGGGCTTCCCAGGCGAATCGGAGACAACTCGTGGGCTGGACGCTCGCGGTGGGGCTGCTGGCGGCGGGCGCGGCCGCGCCGGCGGCCGATCCGAGCCCCGCGGCCATCGACCGCGCGATCGAGCGCGGCGTGGCGTACCTGCTGCAGGCCCAGGCGAGCGGGGGGCGGTGGCAGACGAAGTACGACGCCCACTTCGCCGGGGGCCCCGAGGCCCTGGCGGTCCTGGCGCTGCTGGAGTGCGGGCAGACGCCCGACGCCCCCAAGCTCGCTTCCGCCCTCGACTACCTCAACCGCATCCAGGCCGAGACCGTCTACGCCCGCGCCCTGCGGACCATGGTCTACGCCCGCCTGGACCCCAAGGACTACACCCGCCGCCTCCACGCCGACGCCCAGTGGCTCACCCGCCAGCAGCTCCGCTCCGGCGGGTGGGGCTACGGGCCCAAGCACCCCACCACCGAGGCCCGCGACAACTGGACCGATAACGCCAACACCCACTTCGCCCTCATCGCCCTGCACGACGCGCAGCGGCGCGGCGTGACCCTCCCCGACACCCTCCTCCGCCGCACGCTGGCCTACTGGACCCGCGGGCACAACCGCGACGGGGGCTGGGGCTTCGAGCCCCGCGGCCTGTCCTCCACGCCCCTGCGGGCGTCCAGCTACGGGTCCCTCACCGCCGCCGGGACCGAGAGCCTCACCCTCCTCTACGACACCGTCATCCTGCCCTCGATCCGCCAGGTCGGGGCGATGTTCGGGGACGAGGAGAACGAGGACAACGTCCGCGACATCCGCACGCGGATCGACTCGGGCCTGCACTGGCTGCGGGAGAACTACTCCCTCGACGGCGTCCCGCGGTGGGTGTGGGGCGGCAAGGGCGAGGAGTACGCCTTCTACTACCTCTGGGCCCTCACCCGCACCGCCGACGCCCTGGGCCTGTCCGAGTACGCCGGCGGCGACTGGGCGACGCAGATCGCCCAGCGCCTCCTCGCCCTCCAGCGGCCCGACGGGGCGTGGACCGCCCTCGATGCCCCCCCCGCCTCGGGCGATCAGGACGACGCGGCCGTGCAGACGGCGTTCGCGCTGCTCGCCCTCGCCCGCTGCCGCACTCCGCAGGCCCTGCAGAAGCTCAACCTCGGCGGGACGTGGGGGCGCGACCACCGGGACGTCGCCTTCCTCGCCGCCTACCTGCGGAGGGACGGAACGCCCGCGCGGTGCACGACCCTCCCCTCCGCCGCCGAGCTGCCCCAGCTCCTGCAGGCGCCCCTGCTGTACCTCAACGCCAAGGGCGGGCTGACGCTGGACAACGGCCTGGGCGAGCGCCTTGGCGACTACGTCCGCTCGGGGGGGACCCTGCTGGTGCAGAGCCCCCCGGGCAACGACGCGTTCGGGCGGCAGTTCGCGGAGTTCTTCGCGCGGATGCTGCCCGGGGGGTCGGTGATCGAACTCCCCGCGGAGCACCCGCTGTTCTCCGCCCGCCACCGCATCTCGCCCGTCCGCGCCCTGGGCGTGGGCGACGCCCTGCAGACCCGCGCGTTCGTGCTGCTGGACGACCTCGCCGCCGCCTGGGGCGCCGGGCGCACCGGCGAGCCCCCCGAGGCCTTCGGGCTCTTCGCCAACCTGCTGGCGTACGCCACGGACGACGCCTTCCCCCACACCCGACCCGCCCCGCGCCCCGCCCCCCCGGACCCCCAACGGGTCCACCGCTTCGTGCCCATCGCCCGCGTCAAGCACGCCGGGGCCTGGGACGTCTGCCCCGGGGCCTTCGACCGCCTCAGCGAGGTGCTGGCGAACTCCGTCAGCACCGCCCTCCGCGTGCGGGACGAGCAGGACCTCGCCGCCCCCCCGCCCCAGGACGTCCGCATCCTGTGGCTGACCGGGGCGGGCGACCCCCAGCTCACCGAGCCCCAGCGCAAGACGCTCAAGGCCTTCCTGGAGTCCGGCGGGATGCTCTTCGCCGACCCCGCCGCCGGCGACGCGGCCTTCTTCCATGCCATGCGCACCACGCTCCAGGACCTGCTGGGCGAATCGGCCGTCGCCCCCCTGCCCGCCGACCACCCCCTGCGGACGGGCGCGTTCGCCGGGGGCATGGGCGGAAACGTCTCCGCCCCCGCCTTCACCCGCGCCGTCACCCAGCCCGCCGACGACGCGCTGTACGCCGCGACCCTCAACGGCCGCACCGTCGCCGTCCTCAGCCGCTACGGCGTGACGGCCCCGCTGGAGGGGCTGCCCGTCTACGGCTGCGCGGGCCTCGCCCCCCGCCACGCCCGCCGCCTCGCCGCCAACATCATCCTCTACGCCTCCACCGCCCCCTGACCGCCATCGATTCTCGCCGCCGCCGCCAAGGGGACCGGGGGTGCCACGGCTGCGCTGTTCGCAGCCGTGC
>JAWLCQ010000283.1:0-4637 GCA_041687095.1 Phycisphaerae bacterium
GTCTGCCGCTTGGGGGTGCTGCGGCCGGGGGGCAGCACCCCCAAGCCGCGAACTGCATGCGGCTTGAGGGTGGCACCCACGCCAAAGCCGCGTCCCGTGAACGGTTACGCAAGCTCGAAATCGCGGGTGCCACGGCTGCGCTGTTTGCAGCCGTGCTCCTACGAGCGTGCGGCGGAACACGGGTTCTACAACCCCGTAGCGCCCCGCGAACCGGGCTTTGCGATGGCCCTGAGAACTCGCGGCCCAAACTCGCGGCAGCCCCTTGAACTCCCCGCGCCCGGGGGCTAGGCTCTGCAGTGACCCGGGGCCGTCTTCCTTCCCCCGGGTTACCGTGCGCCAGGGGCCGCAAGAGCAGGGGCCTGGCTCTTCCTCCGGCGTCCGCGGCCAGCGTCCGACCCCTCGCCGCGAGGCTCGCCCGGGCCGCCGGGGCCAGAAATCCGCCGCAGGAGCACAATGCCACGCAGGAAGTATCATTCTCCGAACCGCGACGCCCGCAGCGAGGACACCCGCGCCGCGATCCTCCACGCCGCCGGGCTGCTGTTCGGCCGCCAGGGCTTCAGCGGGGCCTCCATGCGGGACATCTCCAACGCCTCGGGCTGCGGGCTGAGCACGATCGTCTACCACTTCGGCAGCAAGGAGGAGTTGTTCCTGGAGACGATCCGGCGGTTCACGCTGGAACTCGGGAGGCTCAACCAGCACTTCGCCCCCCTGCTGACGATGGACGCCCTCGATCCGCAGGCGTTCTCCGACGCCCTGCGGGACACCCTCCACTCGTTCCTGCGGGCGTGTCACGGGCCCGACAAGGTCGAGGGGCTGCTGGACCTGTACCTCCGCGTCCTGACCGAGGGCAACGAGAAGGCCCTGCAGATGCTCCTGGACTGCTTCGCCGACGTCCAGGCCGCCCTCCCCCCACTGCTCGCCCGCATCCGCCCGGGCATCGACGCGGTGCAGGCGGCGTTCTGGCAGCAGTTGCTGTGGTCGCTCCTGCAGTACACCGTCGTGAGCAAGCGGCTGGTGCTGTACGACATGAAGCTCCCGGAGTACACCGAGGAGTACCTGGCGGAGGCGGCGTGGCAGTTCGCGTACTACTGCGCCCTGCCCCTGGGCCTGCCCGCCCCCCGGCGGGCGTAGCGGTTTGACGTGGTTGCTCCGCTGCGCTCCGCAAACCACGGCACCCGGCATCGCGCGTGGGGGGTCCCAAATCCGAAACTCGAAACCCGAAATCCGAAACAAATTCAAAACGGCAAATCCGTAATGACAGAAACGGGCTCGGGGTCTGCGGGGGTCGGCCATACAGTCGAAGCGTCCTGTGGCGGGGCCGCGTTTGGGATTTCGGTCCTTCGGATTTCGGATTTGTTTCGGATTTCGGGCTTCGGATTTCGAATTTCGACGATCCAGGCGGGTTCCCGATGCCATCGAACCCTCCCCGCCCGGCGGACCACCGTTTTTCGGCCACACCCTGGCCCGTCCCCCTCCGCGCGAAGCGTTTGCTCCCTCCGCCTGCTCCCGCCATAATGGGGGGACTACGGAGAACCCACGCATGGTATCCACGACCTACAGCCCCGTGACCCCCGAACTCGCCGCCGAACTCGAGCGGATCGTCGGGGCCCCGTACGTCATCTACAACGACCCCGAGAAGCTCGAGCCCTACTCCCGCGACGAGACCCCGGGCAAGGAGTGGCGGCACGCCCCGGAGGCGGTCGTTCGCCCGCGCACGGCCGAGGAGATCGCCGCCATCCTGAAGCTCGCCAACCGCGAGCGCATCCCCGTCACCCCCCGCGGGGCGGGGTCGGGCCTGTCGGGGGGCGCGGTCCCCCTCCACGGGGGCATCGTCCTACACTGCGACCGCATGAACGAGATCCTCGATATCGACACGCAGAACCTCATGGTCGTCGTCGAGCCCGGGGTCGTCACCAACGAGATCAACGAGGTCCTCAAGCCCCACGGGCTGTTCTACGCCGGGTACCCCATGAGCCTCGAGACGTGCTACATCGGGGGCAACGTCGCCGAGAACGCCGGCGGGGGCAAGGCCATCAAGTACGGGGTGACCGCGCGGTACGTCCTGGGGCTCGAGGTCGTCACCCCCACCGGGGAGATCGTCCAACTCGGCGGCAAGCTCGTCAAGGACGTCACCGGGTACAACCTGGTCCAGCTCATGGTGGGCTCGGAGGGGACGCTCGGGGTCTTCACGAAGATCACCCTCAAGGTCCAGCCCCTCCCCACCGCCAGCGTGGACCTGCTGGTCCTCTTCCCGGACGGATCGACCGCCATCGCCGCCGTGCCGAAACTCATGACCGCCAGCGGGATCACCCCCACCGCCATCGAGTTCATGGACCGCTCCGCCTTCGAGGCCGCGTGCGACTACCTCAACGAGACCATCCCCTACCGCCAGGCGGGGGCGATGCTCCTGATCACGATGGACGGGACGGACATCGAGCGGGTCACCAACGAGTACGAAGCGGTCGGGGAACTGTGCCTGACATACGGGGCCACCGAGGTCTACGTCGCCGACAACGCCACCACGAGCGAGCGCGTCTGGAAGGTCCGCCGCAACATCGCCGAGGCCTTCAACGCCATGACCGATCGGCAGATGGGCGAGGACGTGGTGGTGCCCCCGGCATCGATCCCGCTGATGGTCGCCAAGCTCCAGGAGCTGGCGGAGCGGTTCGGGGTGATGATCCCGGTCTTCGGGCACGCGGGCGACGGGAACCTCCACGCCCGCATCGCCAAGAACCCCCAGTGGACGGAGGAGCAGTGGCAGGCGGCCCTGCCGAGGATCCTCGACGAACTCTACGACCTCACCCGCGAACTGGGCGGGCGGATCAGCGGGGAGCACGGGATCGGGCACAAGCGGAAGAAGTACATGCCCCGCGTCGTCCAGCGCGAGTACATCGACATGCTCCGCGCGGTCAAACGCGCCCTCGACCCCAACCTCGTGCTCAACCCGGGGAAGATCTTCGACGTCGAGTAGGCGTCGAGGCCTGCAGGAAATGGGTCTGCAGGAGATGGGCCGCAGAGGCGCAGAGACGCGGAGAAGAGAGGGGTTTCATCGCGCCCCCGGGGCTCGCGAGAACGGGGACTGGCTCCGAAGCGGCACGCTGTCCGCCGCGCAGGTGCCTGTCCCCATTCTCGCCCTGGGGCTCACGAAAAAGGGGACGGGCACCGCCAGACAGCGGCGGAGCCCGTCCCCTTTTTCGCATGCGGAGAAGGGAGTGGCCTCAGAGGGGCCTTCCCGGGGCTCTCCGAGCACTCTTCCCTCTGCGTCTCCGCGCCTCTGCGGCCCATCTCCAGAGGTCCCGTCACGCCATGCGGCACGGTGCCGCTACGCGCTGGTAACGGCGTCTTCGGTGCGGAGGGCGGCGGCCTTGGCGGCGGGGCGCTGCTTGCGCTTGCGCCGCCGGCCGGGCTGGGGCATGTCGGGGCGCGGGACGCGGACGGGGTTGGCGTCGATGACGGCGAGGGCTTCGAGGGCGTCGGTGGCGGTGAGGTCGGCGTGGACCTCGTCGCTGAGGCCCTCGGCGCGGTTGAACACGCCGCCCATCGTCAGCACCTGCATCTGGTCGAACCCGCCGATCTCGCGGATGAGGTCCACCAGCCGCCGCACGCCCGGCACGCCGGCCGGCACCGTGCCGTAGATGCACAGCACGTCGGGGCGGATGCGGCCCATGAACTGCACGGTCTCGTCGTTGGGCACGCCCGCGCCCAGGAACCACACGCTCCAGCCCTTGGACTCGAAGAGGTCGGCCGTCATCTGGGCCCCGAGTTCCTCGGCCTCGCCCTCGCCGCAGACCACCAGGACCCGCTTGCCGTTCTTGGGCTCGCGGGCCATGAGGCCCTGAAGCTGGTCGGCGATGAGGCGGTTGATCCGCGTCGCCATGTGCTCGGTGATCCGCGAGATCTGGTTCTCGCGGTAGAGCTTGTCGATCTGCTCCATCGCCTTC
This sequence comes from Phycisphaerae bacterium, assembly GCA_041687095.1. GTDB lineage: Bacteria > Planctomycetota > Phycisphaerae > SM23-33 > SM23-33 > JAWLCQ01. The sequence continues at coordinate 3,942 of JAWLCQ010000283.1, forward strand.
CAGACAATGCCCGTCAGGAGCGCCGCCGCCTCGATCCCGCGATCCTGCGCCCCCATCATCAGCTCCCGCGCCTCGCACCGCTTGCCCTGGAACAGGTGCTCCATGTATTCCTGGAAGAGTTCGACTGTCCGCATGGTTCCGCTTCCTTTGCCGCTGTCCGCGATCCGGCCATCCTGGCCGCCCTGGACGCGTTCCCACCGGGCCTCCGCCCGATGCTCGCCGTTCATCTCGTTCGCCTGTGCCGCCGTGTTAATTTGGGTAATCTGCATGACACAGATAAGATCGGAGGCCCGGCCCGCAAAACTTGAGGGGTTCTGTTAATTTAGGCAATCTAAGAGGAATGGGGGAATCATAGGACCCCGAGATGCCCCGACCCCCGAGGACCCGGGGGCGGGGGTCCTTGGGGGAGGCGCAGGGCCATCGAGAAGTCGCGGTCGCGGGTGCCACGGCTGTGCTGTTCACAGCCGTGCTCGCACGAGCGCGAGGCGGAACACGGATTCTGCGAACTCCTGGCGCCCGGCGAATCGAAATTTGCGATGGCCCTCGGGGGGGGCGGGTCCTCGGAGGGGCACGGGTCCTCGTTGTTCTCCACATCTCGCACGCGCCTGCGCCGGGGGCCTCCTACCCTACCTCCTGCGCCGGGGCCTCCTGACCCTACCTCCTGCGCCGGGGCCTCCTGACCCTACCTCCTGCGCC
>JAWLCQ010000284.1:0-4629 GCA_041687095.1 Phycisphaerae bacterium
CGGGCGACGAGGTTCGCCCCTCGCTCCCCGCCGGCCCCGCGGGCGCGGACCAGCAGCAGGGCCACCCCCACGCTGCCCAGGAGCACCACGAACATCACCGCCGCCAACACGGACTGCCGCCTTGCTCTGTCGCTGTCTGCCATAGTGTCCGTCATCATAGGGCGCGGAGGCGGCGGGGGGAAGCGGGCAGGGCCATCGCAAAGTCCGGTTCGCAGGGCGCCACGGGTTTGCGGAACCCGTGTTCCGCCTCGCGCTCGTAGGAGCACGGCTGCAAACAGCGCAGCCGTGGCACCCTGCCAGGAAGGACACGGCTGTAACAGCACAGACGTGGCACCCGCGACTGCGAGTTTGCGATGGCCCTGGGGAAGCGGGGGAGTGCAGTTGCAGCGGGGCGGGGAGGTGGTACAATGCCTCCCCGCCGCCGCGAGGGCGGTTGAACGCGAGAAACGAAAGGCACCGCCCCCATGGACGTGACACGATCGGAACGGCTGAACAAGCTCCCCCCGTACCTCTTCGCCGCCCTGCGGAAGAAGATGGCCGACGCCCGCGCCCGCGGGGTCAAGGTCCTCCGCATCGACATCGGCGACCCGGACACGCCCACGCCCGATCCGGTCATCGCCGAACTCTGCCGCTCCGTGACCGACGTGAACGACCCCGCCCGCCACCGCTACGGCTGCGACGTTCCCGTCGAGCAGTTCCCCCAGGCGGTGAAGAGCTTCTACCAGCGCCGCTGGAACGTCGCCCTCTCCGACGACCAGGTCGTCACGACGATGGGCTCGAAGGACGCGATCGTCAAGTTCGCCCTGGGGCTGCTGAACCCGGGGGACCTGGCCATCGCCCCCGTCCCGGGGTACCCGACGTACAACATCGGGCACGTCTTCAGCGGGGCCGTCACCTACCAGGTCCCCCTCGTCCGCGAGAACGCCTTCCTGCTGGACTTCGACGCCATCCCCGCCGAGGTCTGCCGCCTGGCGAAAATCCTGTGGATCAACTACCCCAACAACCCCACGACCGCGACGGCCGAACTGGACTTCTTCGAGCGCGCGGTGGCGTTCGGGCGCAAGCACAACATCCTCATCGCGCACGACTCGGCGTACAGCGAGAACACCTACGACGGGTACAAGGCTCCCAGCATCCTCCAGGTCCCCGGGGCCGAGGAGGTGGCGGTGGAGTTCTTCTCGCTGTCGAAGGCGTTCAACATGACCGGCTGGCGGGCGGGGTGCGTGGTGGGCAACCCGTCGGCGGTGGCGGCGCTGCGGGCGGTGAAGGACAACGTGGACAACGGGATCCTGCGGGGCATCCAGTTCGCCGCCGCCAAGGCCCTCGACACGGCCGAGACGCTCATCCCGCCCCTCAACGACCTGTACCGTCGGCGGCGGGATTTGGTGGTGGACGCGTTGAACGCCAACGGCTGGTCGCTGGAGAAGCCCAAGGCGACGATCTACGTCTGGGCCCCGGTGCCCGAGAAGTACGCGGGCGACAGCGGGGCGTTCGTGACGGACCTGCTGGAGAAGACGGGCGTGATGGTCACGCCGGGGCGCGGCTATGGGCAGTGGGGCGAGGGCTACTTCCGCATCTCGCTCACCTACCCCGACGCGGTGCTCAAGGAAGCGATGGACCGCATCATCGAGATGCGGCTGTAGGAGAGAATTGCGGATTGTGGATTGCGGATTGTCGCGGTTCAGGACACAGGGCGAGTTCCGCGGCCTCAGGGAGGCCAGAACGAGCGCCAGAAGCGAGCCACGCCCGGATCGACGAAGAGGGCCCGAGGCCGCTTGCCCTTTTGGCGTCGGCGTTCCGCTGTCACGGATCCTCGGATCCTGCCCTGTGCCCCGAACGACCGGAATCCGGAATCCGCAATCCACAATCCGCAATCGAATACCGCGGGCGCTGACCCAGCGTATCCCGCCAAGCAAATAAGGGTTTCCCATGGCAACTGAAGGCATGAAGCGTCTGCGTGAGCTGCACATCAACAAGATCGGCAAGCGGATCGGGGAGATCGGCTCCTACGTCTGGACGCCCAAGACGGACATCGCCGACGTCGCCCTCGCCGAGACCCTCGAACATCTCTCGCTCGATGAGGCGAAGAAGCTCGACTACCAGCCCGTGGCGGCCGGGCACCGCTGGGGCAAGAACTGGGGCACCGGGTGGTTCCGCATCCGCCTGACGGTTCCCAAGGAGTACGCCGGGTTGCCCGTCTCGCTGCGGTTCAACCCCGACGGGCAGTGCATCATCTTCCGCGACGGGGTGCCCGTGCAGGGCCTCGACCGCAACCGCCAGGACTACCCGCTGTTCGAGCGGGCCAAGGGCGGGGAGAAGCTCGAACTGTACGTCGAGGCCGGGGCGAACTCCGACTTCGGCAAGTACTGGCCCCACGCGATGCTCGAGCTGCCGCAGGTGGCGGTCTACAACCCCGAGGTCTGGGACGCGTACTGCTCGCTGCTGTGCCTCTCGGAGATGCTGCCCACCGAGTTTCGCCTGGGCCTGCACGCCGTCCGGACCGTCACCTGGGACGAGGAGGACCCCCGGCGGGTCCAGATCATCTACCAGCTCAACAAGGCCGTCGATGAGTTCGACTACCTCGACCTGTCCACCGAGGCGTTGAAGGCGTCGGCGAAGCGGGTGCTCAAGGCCCTCAAGGGCGTCTACGCCGCCCCCGCCCCCGAATCGGCGGGCACCATCGCCTGCATGGGCCACGCGCACATCGACGTGGCGTGGCTGTGGCCTCTCCGCGAGACCATCCGCAAGTGCGGGCGGACCTTCTCCAACGTCCTGGGCCTCATGGACCGCTACCCCGACTTCATCTTCTGCCAGTCCCAGCCCCACCTCTACGAATTCACCCGCGACCGCTACCCGACGCTGTACAAGCGGATCAAGGAGAAGGTCAAGGCCGGGCAGTGGATGCCCACCGGCTGCATGTGGGTGGAGAGCGACTGCAACGTCACCAGCGGGGAGTCGCTGGTGCGGCAGGTGCTGTTCGGGACGCGGTTCTTCCAGCAGGAGTTCGACTTCGACGTCTGCAGCCTGTGGATCCCCGACGTGTTCGGGTACTCGGCCGCCCTCCCGCAGATCCTCAAGCGCAGCGGGATCGACTACTTCCTGACGCAGAAGATCTCGTGGTCGCAGTTCACCAGCTTCCCGCACCACTCGTTCTACTGGGAGGGCATCGACGGGACGCAGGTCCTCACGCACTTCCCCCCCGGGAGCAACTACAACGCCTCGCTGCACGGGCAGGAGGTCAAGGCCGCCCAGCGCGCCTACCGCCAGAAGGACCGCTCGCCCATCCAGGCGCTGCCGTATGGGTTCGGGGACGGGGGCGGGGGCCCGACGGCGATGCACGTCGAGCACATCCGCCGCTACAGCAACCTCGAAGGCGCCCCGAAGCTTGCCCCCATGGGCACGCGGGACTTCTTCCGGCGTCTCGAGCGCGAGAGCGCCGACCTGCCCCGCTGGGTGGGCGAACTGTACCTCGAACTGCACCGCGCGACCCTCACCACCCAGGGCTGGAACAAGCGCTACAACCGCCAGTGCGAACTGCTCCTCCGCGATACCGAAATGTTCGGCGCGGTGGACCTCGCCGCCGGCGGGAGCTACCCGCAGGACCGCCTCAACGCCAACTGGAAGACCGTCCTGCTCAACCAGTTCCACGACATCATCCCGGGCAGCTCGATCGCGATGGTGTACGACGAGTCCACCCAGCAGTACGAGGCGGTGCTCGCCGAGGTGGGCGAGCTGCGCGATGCCTCCCTCGCCGGCCTCGGGGCCCGCATCGACACCCGTGGGGAGGGCACGCCCGTCGTTGTCTGGAACACGCTGTCGTGGGACCGCACGGCCGTCGCGAGCGTTCCCGCCGATGCGGCGGGCAAGGCGAAGGGCTCGCTCGTCGCGGTCTCGTCCGACGGGACGTCCACGCCCGTGCAGGTCGGGGCGGACGGTTCGCTGCGGTTCTGCGCCCGCGTCCCCGCGTGCGGGTACGCGGTGTACCACGTCCGCGAGGGCGAGAGCGAGTCCCCGGCGGTCAAGGCCTCCCCCCGCGTGATGGAGAACGACCGCCTGAAGGTCCGCTTCGACGCCCGCGGGCGCCTGCGGAGCGTGTACGACAAGGCCAACGCCCGCGAGGTGCTCCCCGAGGGGCAGGCGGGCAACCAGTTCCTGCTCTTCGAGGACAAGCCCCTCAACTGGGACGCGTGGGACATGGACATCTTCTACAACGACAAGCTCCTGGAGTCCGACGGGACGCTGGAGTCCATCGAGGTCGTCGAGGAGGGCCCCGTCCGCGCGGTCGTCCGCATCCGCCGGCGGATCAGCAAGTCCGTCCTCACGCAGGACGTGGTCCTCGCGGCCGCTTCCGGTCGAGTGGAGTTCGACACCACCGTCGAGTGGGGCGACGAGAAGAACGTCCTGCTCAAGGTCGCCTTCCCCATCGACGTGCGGGCGGAGCGGGTCCGCTACGAGATCCAGTTCGGGTCGCTCGATCGCCCCAACCACTGGAACACGCCCGCCGACTTCGCCAAGTTCGAGGTCCCCGCGCAGAAGTGGGCGGACCTGTCCGAGGGCGACTACGGGGCGGCCCTGCTGAACGACTGCAAGTACGGGCACGATACGCGGGACAACGTCATGCGGCTGTCG